>CBDVCD010000018.1:0-24478 GCA_965372385.1 uncultured Gammaproteobacteria bacterium
TGTAAATACACCGATTGCGTGGATGTGTGTCCCGTAGATGCCTTTCACGAGGTGCCGAACTTTCTGGTGATCAACCAAGATGAATGCATTGACTGTGATGTTTGTGTTCCAGAGTGCCCGGCAGAAGCCATTTTTGCAGATGGGGAGTTGCCACCTGAGCAAGAGAAATTCATCGAAATCAACGAGGAACTAGCCAAGCAATGGCCGGTGATTACCGAGAAAAAAGACCCGCTTCCTGACGCCGAAGAATGGAATGGTGTTGAAGAAAAGTTACGGTACCTGGAACGCTGTGGATGACCTCAGGTGTCATAATCCTAGATTCCTCAGTTGACCGCTCCATTCTACGGTTAACGAGTTGAAATTGTGTTTGTTTTGTTCGCTAGACACCTTCACCCACTGGGTGAATTACGCTATGGTGTAGATTGCACATTTGTGGCGGCGCATGTCTGCGTTACAACTCCTTGGAATAGAATAACTATTCCGCGTCATTGTGCCTTGACCTGCACCACCACAAACGCACACTCTACCCCATCCAACTGAGGATTCTAGGATAATGGAACGCTTCGATAGCGGAATCTCTCAGGGCTCCGACTATTATGGCAGTTGATGTATGCTAAGCCATCTACAGGACTCACCACACATAGAATTTGAGTAGAATTCCGTGAGACTGATTTCTTCTGAGAACCTGGAAAAGACCTACAGCACCGGCGAGATCGATGTTCCCGCCATCAAGAGTGCAGATTTCAGCATCGATTCCAGCTCCTTTGTCGCCTTCGTCGGTCCCTCCGGCAGTGGCAAAAGCACGCTGTTGAATATGATCGGTTGTCTGGACCGGCCCAGTGGAGGAGAGCTCAGGGTACTCGATACGGATGTCGCTACACTGGATCGCAAACAAAGGGCGGCCTTTCGTGCTCAGCATATTGGGTTCATCTTTCAGGACTTCAATCTTATCCCGGTTCTGACCGTATTCGAGAATATCGAATACCCCCTCATCATGGTGCAAAAATGGCCGGCAGCGAAACGCAGAAAGCGCGTAAATGAGTTGCTGGAGGCTGTGGACATGGCCGATCAGACACACAAGTTTCCCTCTGAGCTTTCAGGCGGACAAAAGCAGCGTGTGGCCGTCGCACG
This sequence comes from uncultured Gammaproteobacteria bacterium, assembly GCA_965372385.1. GTDB lineage: Bacteria > Pseudomonadota > Gammaproteobacteria > Chromatiales > Chromatiaceae > JASJBU01. Next base: position 1,132 of record CBDVCD010000018.1, read on the forward strand.
CGCTCTGGTCACGCATGCCAAATTGATATTGGCGGACGAACCCACCGCGAACCTCGATCATGCCACCGCCTACCGTATTATCGGCCTTATGAAACAGATGCGTGACGATTTCGGTTCCACCTTTATCTTCTCCACCCACGACCCCAAGATTATGGAGGCCGCGGAGATCATCTATACCCTGGAGGATGGTGTAGTTAATCTGACGAAGGGGGGCAGTCAATGAGCCGGATTCTAAAGATCGCATTGCGCAACCTGATGCGCTACCGCCGACGGACACTGCTCACCACATTGCTGATCACTATCGGTGTGGTAGCCGTATTGCTGTTTATCGCTGTTTCAAGTTCCTTCAAGGGGATGATGATCAGCCAGATCACTGACGCTATGCTGGGGCATCTGCAGATTCATAAAAATGGCTATGTATCCTCAATCGATAACCTGCCTTTACACCTGAACATGCCGCCCAAGATGGTCAACAAAGTGTCTGATGCACTCGCAGACATCGATGAGGTTGAGGCCTGGTCACCACGGATTAAGTTGGGTGCAATGTTCAGCAACTTCACTGAAACTACCAACATCCGCCTGAATGGCGTGGATCCCGCACGAGAGTCACAGATCAGTCCTGATCTGCGTAAGCGGTTAATTGCAGGCAGTGGCGAAATCCTGGTGGAGAAAGGAAAGATCCTCGTCCCGGAACTTATCGCCAAGGGCATGCAGGTCAAGGTAGGCGACCCCATCGTGCTGGTAGCGAACAACAAGGATGGTTCAGTGAATGGTATGAACTTCACCGTACAAGGCCTGCTGGAAGGTATTTCCGGCCCCGGTGGGCGTGATGGATATATCCATCTGGAGGATGCGCGAGCCCTGTTGCGTATGGAAGAGCATGAAGTCAGTGAGATCGCTGTCCGGCTCAAAAAGCTTGATCGAATCAACGCTGTCCGACAGCAATTACAGAGATCAATTGGCGTATTGATTAACCAGAAGGGGAAGCCTGCTTTCGAGATTCACCCTTGGGAGCAACTCTCTCCCTTTTCCAATATCGCCAAGATGATCGATCTGATGACCCTCTTCATCAAGATCATGCTCGTATCTATTGTGTTGATCAGCGTGATGAATGTGATGATCATGGCGGTCTACGAGCGCATCCGCGAGATCGGTACCATTGCCGCCATGGGCACTTCGCCGGGCAGTATCCGTTCGCTATTTATTGCGGAAGGATTCCTCCTAGGTTTGCTAGGAGCGGTGATCGGCATCATTCTCAGTCTGAGTTTGGTAACTGTATTCCAATATGTAGGTATCACCTTTGATTTTGGCCGGCAAAAGGGTTTGCTGTTACTACCGGAAATTGCTCTAGGTGATGTGATATTTGCCGGTGTAATGGTCATTATTGTCGCCGTACTTGCCAGCCTGCAGCCCGCCTGGAAGGCATCACGCATGGACCCAATCGATGCCCTGCGGCATGTTTAACAAGAGAGGAATAGAGCCATGAGAGTAGCCCCCAAACAGTTTCTGTACTATTTTTTTGCACTGTTACTAACCATCCCATTAGGTACCTTGGCCGCCGCTGACAGGTTGGCTGTAGCAGCGGAAGGCCCCGAAGTTAGCGCCTCCATCAGTACACGCGCCGCAAGAGCTCCCTTCTATCTCATCTTCGAGCAGGATGGCCGCCTGATCGAGTCACTTCAAAACACGGCTGCAGAGGAGAGCGGCGGTGCCAGTCGCACGGCCGTGGAGTTACTTGAACAGCATGGCGTCGGCACCCTGGTCGCCGGAGACTTCGGGCGTAAGATGTTGAACGCACTGAAGGAGCGGAAGATCAAACATGTCATCACAACCGGGACAGCCGCAGACGCTGTTCGCAGTCTGACCGAGTAAGCGCATGAACAGATTTAAAACGGCCATTCTGCTTTTACTTTCACTGCTGACTTCACCACTACCGGCCCAAGACGCAGAACAACTGCTACAGGAGGTGGACCGGCATCTGCAGCCCGAGTCCTACGAGATGTACCGCAAGCTGATCAACATCGAACCCGATGGCGACAAGAAGGCGTTCGTGCTCTACACCGTAAAGAAGGGTAATGACAAGATGCTGGCCCTGTTTCTCGACCCACCCAGCGAGAAAGGGCGCGCCACCCTGCGCCTGGCTGACAATATGTGGCTCTATATCCCGGATGTCGGCAGGCCGCTGCGCATCACCAGCCTGCAGTCGGTGGTCGGTGGCGTATTCAACAACTCCGATATCATGCGGCTTGATTTCAGCGACGAATATCAGGCCGAATCGGTGAAAACAGAAGATGGACAATACCTGCTTGAGCTCAAGGCAAAGAGTAACAGCGTGGCCTATGACCGCCTCAAAATGTGGGTTGACCAAAAGGCTCGTGTACCGATAAAGATCGAGGCCTATGCCGCCAGCGGCTTACTGATCAAAACCCTGCATTACAGCAAAATCAAAGACTTTGGCAATGGCATTATCCGCCCCTCGATGCTGGAGACCGACAGCCCGCTCTACAAAGGCTACAAATCGGTGATGCTGTTTTCCGGCGTTGAACCACGCGACTTTTCCGATGAGGTATTCAGCCTCAGTTACATGCCGAAGGTGGGCGAACTGCGGCAATGAGTCGAGGGCTTGTGGGACTGCTCCTCTTCCCGCTCTTGATGCCGGTTCAAGCGGAAGAGTTCGGTTTCGATATCTCCCAGTACCAAAAGAAGCCCTTCGAGCTCGGCGGATATCTGGAGGTAAAACCGGAATACAGATACTTCAACCAGGATAGCACGCTCTATCGACTCAACTTTCCAACAACAGATGAGCGGCCCTCTTCGGATGACCGATATAACGGTGCCCTGGAGCTGGAAGGCCTCTACCGCTCCGGCGCTTCTTCCCTTAATTTCCATGCCCAAGCCACAGCGCAACATGACACCTCCGGTGGTAGTCGTGACGCGGCCATTTTCCAGCTCTATTACCGCCACTCCACCGACACGCTGAGCTTTGAACTTGGCAAACGGGCCCTGAAATGGGGTACAGGCTACGCGTGGAACCCGGTTGGCTTCATCCAACGGCACAAAGACCCCAGTGATCCGGAATTGAGTCGTGAGGGTTTTGTCATTGCCTCGTTGGACTATGTGAAAAGTTATGCTGGCCCGTTGCAGACGCTCACTTTCACCCCGATTCTGCTGCCTGTCGCCAGTAACATCAACGAGGATTTTTCACCTGAAGAAGAGTTCAACCTGGCGGGCAAGCTCTACCTCCTCTATCGTGATACTGATATCGATCTTCTTTTCTTGACCGAAGGCAGCCGCAGTGGGCGGATCGGGCTGGATTTTTCCCGCAACCTGGCGACGAACCTGGAAATACACGGGGAATTGGCCTGGATCCATGATCAATCAAGATTTATGTTGGATGAGAACGATGCGCTGAACATTTACAGGAAAGATAGTACGAGCTATCTGCTGGGACTGCGTTATCTCTCTGTCCAGGATACGACCTATATCCTCGAGTATTATCACAACGACTCCGGGCTAAGCAAAAAAGAGGCCGAACGCTTTTTTGAACTGTTTGATTCGGCGGACATGAGAGGAGACGACACACTGTTTATCAAGGCACGAGATATCGCCGACAAGGCAGGCTTTTTCACACCCAATTACATGCGGGAGTATCTGCACCTGCGAGTCACTCAGAAGGAAGCCTTCGATATTGTCTATCTCAATGCAGACCTTACCTCGATCATCAATCTGCAGGATCACAGCTATTCACTCATCCCGGGACTGACCTATACGGGCTTCAAGAACACGGAACTACGTCTTCGCATCGCTCTGAATCGTGGTAGTCATTACACTGAATTCGGGGAAAAGCAGGTTGAAAGCCGCATTGAATTACGCGTGCGTTATTTTTTCTAATACCAGCTGTATCTGAAACGAAAGCAGCTGCCATACATAAAATAAGGCTCTGCCTGAGTTAGCTGTTGAAATCAACGCAGAGCTGGCCAAGCAATGGCCGGTGATTACCGAGAAAAAAGACCTGCTTCCTGACGCCGATAAATGGAATGGTGTTGAAGATAAGTTACAGTACCTGCAACGCTGTGGATGATGTACCGTTGCAAACAATGAAAAGTGTCGTGTTGATAACTGTGTGATGCTCGGGGATTTGGTGTTGGCATTAAGGACGATTAATCACTCAACGTTTGCCTGCAAGCTGGGCCTTGGTTAGTCGGTATCGATCAAATCATGCCCGGCTGCTTTGAGAAAATCACTGGTATTCACCTCACCTTTTGCGTAGGCCTCGTGCCAACCATTTGGGACCAGCATCGCCTGATACAACTCTTGTCGTCGTGCCTCGAACAACTTCCTGTTCACACTTTCAAAGTCAGCTGCACAATAGACCCGTTTTCCTACCGCCAATGATAGGTCGGTCAACCACGCCAGGCCATCGACACTGCGCAATAGATGATGGTCGAGTATAAGGGTATCGACACTATCGGCCAGACGTAACGCGTTGTTCCAGGCCTGACTACGATCCTCTTTACTGAGTTGTTCCAAATAGAGGGGCGGGCCCGCAGCAAGAACGATATCAGGCCGCCACTGGATAATCGTATCCACTGTCTGCTCATCCAGAAGCTGAATATCCGAGGCATGCACGAAAGCAGTTCCCCCGGTATCGATCCGTGTCATCATTACCGTTCCAAATCTACTGCCTGACTTTCCATGAGGTACCGCTTGGGAGAAGGATAAAGGTCCATCACATCGCCCGTTGGCGATCTGCATATTCCTCCCCAGCACTTTTTCCAGGTCATGGAATCGATTCGCCATTTTCGATGATGATCCCCCCGGAGACAGACTCCAACCGTAGAGTCGCTGAAATCGGGAGGGAAGATTGTGGATGGATAGTTGGTAGGGATTGGCCCCTGTGAGCGGGACATGATCACCATGAAAATGGCTGAACACTACGTCGGTCGCCTGTTCCAGCGCCGCCACTATACGCTCACGTACTTGTTCACCGATCGCCACTTGCAGCGGATGGGGAAGCAATCCATGCCGCAGATACCCCAAAGCCACACCGGGATCGATGACAATACAACGGTGACCGAGGTCGACCTTGCAGCAGAGCCCACGCACACCCAGGGACTCGGCGGCGATAATCTCAAGACCTATGCCAGTATCGGCTTCCACGGTCTCACTCCTCGATGGTCCGTTCCTGCCATCCGTCGTCCCTGTATAACCGATATCGGGTCTCCCAGACGTGGTGTGCAATGATCGTATCGAGACAGCTGTCCGTCATTGCTCGGTAGGTGGGTTGGTGTTCACCAGGGGAACAAAGGCGACACCGAGAATATCCCGGGAATGGATTTCACCCTGGGGATCCTTCTCCACCAGGATGAGCTCCTGGTGGCTGTAAGGTTGCCCCACCGGGATGACCAGCCTCCCGCCCGGCTTGAGCTGTTCGATGAGGGCGGGTGGAATATAGCCAGCTGCCGCGGTGACGATGATGCCATCATAGGGCGCATAGTCCGGCCAGCCCTCATAACCGTTACCCGTGCGGGCCAGGATATTGTCATACCCGAGCCTTTGGAACAGCCGCTGCGCCGCTTCGCTGAGTTCCGGCACCACTTCCATGCTGTACACCTGCCGGCACAGCCGGGAAAGGATAGCGGTCTGGTAGCCTGAACCGGTACCGATCTCCAGAACCCTGTACTCCGGCCGCAGCTGCAGCATGTCAGTCATCAACGCCACGATGTAGGGCTGGGAAATGGTCTGTCCATGGCCAATAGGCAGCGGACCATTGTCGAAGGCGGCATCTATCAAATCCGGCGGCACAAAGGCATCGCGCGGCACCTCACGCATGGCGGCCATGACCTGCGGATCCAGGTAGTCCCGACCAATCATATGACGGGTGAAGGCGACCTCGTTCTCGATATCCTCGATCATCGTCTGCTGCCCATTCTTCAGGCTCATGTGCCCTCCTCCCAGGATGAAAGATAGTTCTGCTGCTCGGCCGTCAACTCATCAATGGCGATATCCATGGCCGCCAGCTTCATGCGCGCCACCTCCTGGTCGATCTCCCGCGGGACCTCATGCACCCGATTGTCCAGTGTCCGCCCATGGCTTGCCAGGTGGACCGCACACAGCAGTTGATTGGCAAAGCTCATGTCCATCACCGCCGAGGGATGCCCCTCGGCCGCCGCCAGATTGACCAGCCGGCCCTCTGCCAGCAGGCGCAGCCGTCGTCCGTCCGCCAGCCGGTATTCGTCCACCGAGGGACGCGGCCGATGGCGTTCCACTGCCATCTCCTCCAGGGCCTGGATGTTGATTTCCACATTGAAGTGTCCGGAATTGGCCAGCACAAAGCCGTCCTTCATGACCTCCAGATGGGTCTGGTCCACCACGTGTTTGTCGCCGGTGGCAGTGATGATAAAGTCGGCCAGTCTGGCTGCCTCCAGCAGCGGCATGACGCGGTAGCCATCCATGGTGGCTTCCAGGGCCCGCAGCGAATCGACCTCGGTGACGATGATGTGGGCACCGTGACCCTTGGCACGCATGGCGATACCCCGACCGCACCAGCCGTAGCCGACCACACAGAAGGTCTTGCCGGCCAGCAGGATATTGGTGGCGCGTATCACCCCGTCCAGTGTGCTTTGACCCGTACCATAGCGGTTGTCGAACAGGTGCTTGGTCATGGCGTCATTGACCGCAATCACCGGAAACCGCAGTGCACCCTGACGGGCCATGGCACGCAGGCGTATCACCCCGGTGGTGGTCTCCTCGGTGCTGCCCAGCATCCGGTCGATGAGCTGGGGACGGGACTTGTGAATCTCGCTGACCAGATCGGCGCCGTCGTCCATGGTGATGACCGGCCGATGGTCCAGCGCCGCATTGATATGTTGATAGTAGACATCGGTAGACTCGCCGCGAATGGCGAATACGGGTATGCCATGACGCTCCACCAGGGCGGCAGCCACGTCGTCCTGGGTACTCAGTGGATTGCTGGCACAGAGCACCAGATCCGCCCCCGCCGCCTTCAGGGCACGGGCCAGATTGGCAGTCTCGGTGGTGATATGCAGGCAACCGCTGAGACGAATGCCCTCCAGGGGGCGCTGACGGCCAAACCGGTCCATCAGCTGATGTAACACGGGCATCTCCTGCAGCGCCCACTCGATGCGTCCATGCCCTTGCTCCGCCAGTGCCGGATCTCTGACATCGAAGTCTGCCTTGGGCTTCATCGCTGTTTCCTCGACGGTTATTTATTTCCTCACCATCCTACTCCGGGTCCGGATCGCAGGGAATAGGATGGCTGTTATGGTGGCAGCAGAGAAAAATACGGGCCTTTCAGAGCGTCAGGAAGCCATCCGGGGCCAGGCTGGTCGCCAGCATCACCGTATTGATATCCAGATGCTCTTTCCAGGTCTCGGCTTCCTGGTTGACCGGATCCAACCAGAAGGCTTCGATATCTTTGACCAGTGGTAGATACCCCATCAGGATCCCCACAGCTTCATGTAGCCGTGGGTGGTTTTCGAACCGGTCAGGTTGCTCTTCGATCGATCGCTGAATTCTTTGAACGGCCTGCAACCCGATGGAGAACCCGAACTCCCGAAAGGCGAGCCGGTAAGCCGCATGCAGGTGCAATACGTTACTGCGCACCAAGGATTGCAGTCCTGCCAGGGAGGCTTTCGGCAGGATTTCCAGCAGCTCAGGCTGACTGAAGCCGCAATCGACTGTCATCTGCGCCACCGTCCAGGCGTTGCACAGAAGCCCCCCGATGCCCAGTGAATCATCGGTGGCCCAGCTCTGCCGCCTGCCGATCTCTGCCATCTCCGTGATCTCGCCATGGAGATCCGGCCTGGTCATTTCTGCCTCTCCCTTGGGCAGGCAACTCTGCAGCTGGCTGTAGGTGATGTAGCCGTCGAGCGGATCGTGCTGCCCCATGGCTGGGACAAGAGGCCGGCTCAGGTCGATGCTCATCTTCCAGTACATACGTTTCCGACCACCGAAAGATGGCACATAGGTGAAGCGTGCATGGGCGGTCTTTGCCAGCTCTGCGGCCCACCGGTTATAGATCGGATTGCCGGTAACCCGGCTCACCCGGTTCAGCGCATGCATCCACTTGGTCAGATAATGGAAGTACTGGCCATCCCGGTCCCACTCCTGGACCTCTTCGTAAGGATCCTCGGGACCACGCTCATTCATGGCCTTGCCGATTCGTAGCCCCCCGATGGTGGGATACCGTTCACCCTCCTGTTCGCCAAGGCCGCTGATCCAGCCACTCCGGGGATCGTCCTCCCGGTGGCGGCCGAGGGTGTGGTGCACCTGGTCCACCAGAGCCAGGGCAAGATCCCTGTATCTTTGGTCGCCGGTGTGACCATAGAGCCCCAGGTAGTTGCAGACGGCAAAGGCGTCAGTCCATAGATAACGCCGCGGGGTCGCTGCAGCCGGTGACAGCCCGGTGCGCCGGGCGAATTCGATCATCAATTCTTGAATCATGGATGTATAGAGTATATAGACGCCACTGTGAGTACCGAAAACCCATAACACCTCCCTGCGCCGATGATGTGAAACTACCAGGAACACGAACCCCTCTGCTGGCGACTGCCCTGGTGACCGCTTTAATCATTGCATTGGCGCTCTGATTTCCTCTCGCCAAGCTCGCCGAAAGCACCTCAATTATCACCCTCAATCAATAATGGTTTGGAAGTGGTTCGCCGTATTCTGAAGAAGGCCGCAACCAAGTGGCGGGATGAACTGTAGGCAATAAAAAAGGGCTTTCAGAAAAAACTGAAAACCCTTTATTTACAACAAGCTAAGAGCATTTTAACTTGTTTTTCAATTGGTAGCGGGGGCCGGATTTGAACCAACGACCTTCGGGTTATGAGCCCGACGAGCTACCAGACTGCTCCACCCCGCATCAGAGGAGGCGCATACTACCTGTGTTAGGGAATCTTATCAAGTCTAATTCAAGAAACCCGGGGTTATCCACCAATGGCTGCATGGCAAATCGAAAGCAACCCAGCCGGGAACAGGCCCAGGTAGAGCATTGAAAGCCCGTTCAGGGAGAGAACCACCTGAGTGTCAACCCCCATGGTCAAAGGTGTATCATCCACCGGCTTGTCGAAATACATCAGCTTGATGATGCGGATATAGTAGAAGGCGCCGATGATGGAGAAGAAGACACCCACCAGAGCAACCCAGGTAAGATCCACCGAGACTACCGCATCCAGCACAAACAGCTTGGCAAAGAAGCCGACTGTGGGGGGCACTCCGGCCATGGAGAACATCAGCAGCAGCATCATGCCGGCGAACCAGGGGCTGCGCTGATACAGGCCCTTGTAGTCGTCCAGGTTTTCCGCCTCAAAGCCCTTGCGGCTCAACGCAATGACGATTCCAAAACCGCCCGCTGACATCAAGGCGTAGACCAGGGTATAGAACATGGCGGCGGTGTAGCCCTCCTTGGTGCCGGCCAGGATACCCAGCAGGATAAAGCCCACATGGGAGATGGTCGAGTAGGCCAGCATGCGCTTGATGTTTGTCTGGGCAATGGCGATCAGATTACCTATGCCCATGGAGAGCACCGCCAGCACGATCAGCATGCCCTGCCAGCCTTCCCAACCGCCGAGCAGGGGCTCCATGCCATCCACCAGCATGCGCATGGCCAGGGCGAACGCGGCAATCTTCGGCGCGCTGCCGAGAAACAGGGTAACCGCGGTCGGCGCCCCATGATAGACATCAGGCACCCACATATGAAAAGGCACTGCACCGAGCTTGAAGGCCAGACCAACCACGATAAACACCAGGCCAAAGATCAGCACCATGTTATCGAGACCAAGCGCACCGATCGATTGATTCATTTCATCAAAACGGATCGTGCCGGTCATGCCGTAGACCATGGAGATACCATACAGCAGCATGCCGGATGCCAGGGCGCCCAATACGAAGTATTTCATGGCCGCCTCGGCGCCAGCCTTGGAATCCCGGTTGAAGGCCACCAGGGCATACATGGACAAGGCCAGCAGCTCCAGCCCGAGATAGATGGTGAGGAAGCTGTTGGAGGAGACCATGATGCTCATGCCCAGCACGGCAAACAGACCCAGGGTATAGAACTCGCCCTTGAACATGTCCCGGTCCCGCAGGTAGTCCTTGGCATAGAGGAAGGCCAGAAAGCTGATCACGAAGATGCCGATTTTCAGCACATCGCTCATGGGGTCACGAATGTAACTGCCATCGAAAAGGATCTGTGTCTGTGGATTGGCGACCGCAACGGTGACCACAACCGCCAGGATCAGCCCAATCTGGGTGATGCCATAGGTGACGATACGGTGCTCTTGTTTAATAAAGAGATCGATCACCAGCACAAGGCAGGCCAGGGACAGGATATAAATCTCCGGCAGTACCGGAATCAATTGGGTCAAATCAAATTGCATTGAATTCTACCGATTTACTGGATGCCTGAACAATTGTACAGGGATGTACAATTGACAACGCCGCAGGCGTTGCCCGTAGGGTGTGAGGCAGGAGCCGAACATCATCAGAGTTTGGAAACGGAAATATGCTGCAACAGGTTGGTGATGGAGGCATCCATCACTTCAACCAGGGGCGCCGGCCAGAGACCCAGCACCAATACAGCCACAGCCAGGGTGCCGAGAACGATATATTCCCGGCCGTTCATATCCTCCAGTGCGGCGACATTCTCATTGGCGACTTCGCCAAACACCACGCGCTTGACCATCCACAGGGTGTAGGCTGCGCCGATGATCAGGGTGGTGGCCGCCAGGAAGGCATACCAGAAGTCGGCGCGGAAGCTGGCCAGGATGACCATGAACTCACCCACGAAACCCGAAGTGCCCGGCAGGCCCGCATTGGCCATGGCGAAAAAGACCATGAAGGCGGCGAAGACCGGCATGGTATTGACCACGCCACCGTAGTCATTGATCTGTCGACTGTGCATGCGGTCATAGAGTACGCCGACACAGAGGAACATGGCGGCGGAGATGAAGCCGTGGGAGACCATCTGTACCATACCGCCCTCCACGCCCAGGGCAGCGCCGCTGCCGGAGGATTGACCGAGCATGAAGACGATGAAGAAGCCCAGGGTCACAAAGCCCATGTGGGCGATGGACGAGTAGGCGATAAGCTTCTTCATATCCTGCTGGGCTAGCGCCACGAAGCCGATATAGACCACCGCGATCAGGGACATGCCGATGATCATCCAGTCCAGTGTATGGCTGGCATCCGGGGTGATCGGCAGGCTGAAACGCAGAAAACCGTAGCCGCCGATCTTCAGCATGATCGCCGCCAGGATCACCGAACCGCCAGTCGGCGCCTCCACATGGGCATCCGGCAGCCAGGTGTGTACCGGCCACATCGGCACCTTCACCGCGAAGGCCAGCAGGAAGGCGATGAAGATCAGAATCTGTTCGGTCAGCCCCAGTTTCAGACCGTGGAAGCCGAGGATCTCGAAGTTGCCGGACTGGTAGAACATGTAGATCAGGGCGACCAGCATGAACACCGAGCCGAAAAAGGTATAGAGGAAGAACTTGATGGTCGCATAGACCCGGTTCGGCCCTCCCCAGACGCCGATGATGAGAAACATCGGGATCAGCATCGCCTCCCAGAAGACATAGAAGAGCATCGCATCGAGGGCGGCGAACACGCCCACCATGACACCTTCCATGATCAGGAATGCGGCAAAGTAGAACGAGGGCTTGTATTTGATCACTTCCCAGCCGGCGATCACCACCAGTGGTGTGATGAAGGTGGTGAGGATGATCAGCGGCATGGAGATGCCGTCGATCCCCATGTAGTACTCGATATTGAACTGGGCTATCCAGGGCGCCCGCTCCACGAACTGCATCTCGGCGGTACCACTGTCGAAGCCGAACCAGAGCGGCAGGCTCACCAGGAAGGTCAGGATGGAGATGATCAGGGCGGTCCAGCGGGTGGCGTTGGCCTCCCTGTCACCACTGGCGATCACCATGAAACCACCGAGTATCGGCAGCCATATTGTCAAGCTGAGGATTGGCCAATCGGCAAACATGCTAAACGTCCTTCCTTCTTAAGCGAATACGAACCAACCCAGCATCAGGCTCAGGCCGAGGATCATCGCAATGGCATAGTGATAGAGATAACCGGTCTGCAGATGGCGCACGACGCCCGCCACCCAGCCTACACTGGTAGCGGAACCGTTGACCGCGAGCCCATCGATGAGACCTCGGTCGCCCACCAACCAGAGAAACTTGCCGAGCGCCCGGCTGCCGGCGGCAAACACGAACTGGTAGGCCTCATCGAACCAGTATTTTTTATCCAGCAGAATATAAATCGGCGAGGCAATGCGCTTGATCTTGTCGGCGATCGCCGGGTTTTTCATGTAGATGTACCAGGCTACAAACAGGCCACCCATCGCCAGATAGAAGGGCACACCCAGCATGCCGTGCAGGATAAACCCGCCGGCGCCATGGAAGTGTTCACCGACGGTAGCCAGAGTATCGTGTTCCGGCAATACAAACAGCACGTCCTTGAACCAGTCGCCGAAGAGCATCGGACCAATCGTGATATAACCGAGGAACACCGAAGGAATCGCCAGCAGGATCAAAGGAATAGTCACCACCTTCGGGGTCTCGTGGATATGCTCCTTGGCGTGCTCATCACGGGGTCCCTTACCATGGAACACCAGAAAGAACATGCGGAAACTGTAGAGCGCGGTGACGAAGACGCCGATCACCACCAGCACATAGGCATAACCTGCCCCGGCGATGTTGGAGTGGTGCACCGCCTCGATGATCGCATCCTTGGAGAAGAAGCCGGAGAATCCGGGAAAACCGATCAGGGCCAGGGAACCAACCAGAGAGGTCCAGTAGGTGATCGGCATATACTTTTTGATGCCGCCCATGTTGCGGATATCCTGGTTGTGGTGCATACCGATGATCACCGAACCGGCGGCCAGGAACAGCAGGGCTTTGAAGAAGGCGTGGGTCATCAGATGGAAGATACCCGCGGCATAGGCGGATGCACCCAGCGCCACCATCATGTAACCCAGCTGGGAAAGCGTAGAGTAGGCCACCACCCGCTTGATATCATTCTGCACTATACCGATCAGGCCGGTAAACAGGGCGGTGGTGGCGCCGATCACCAGTACGAAACTGAGCGCGGTCTCAGACAGCTCATACAAGGGCGACATGCGGGCGACCATAAAGATACCGGCGGTCACCATGGTGGCGGCATGGATCAGGGCGGAGATCGGGGTCGGACCCTCCATGGAGTCCGGCAGCCAGACATGCAGCGGCACCTGGGCCGACTTACCCATGGCGCCGATGAACAGCAGGATGCCGATCACCGACATCAGTGACCAACTGGAATCACCCCAGATCTGCACCTGGGTGTCCGCCAGACTTGGCGCCATGGCGAAGACCTCGGCGTAATCGAGGCTGTTGAAATACATGGCAACGGCTGCGATGCCCAGGATGAAACCGAAGTCACCCACCCGGTTGACCAGAAAGGCCTTCAGGTTGGCGAAGATCGCGGTGGGACGCACCGACCAGAAGCCGATCAGCAGATAGGAGACCAGGCCCACCGCCTCCCAGCCGAAAAACAGCTGCATGAAGTTGTTGGACATGACCAACATCAGCATGGAGAAGGTGAACAGGGAGATGTAGCTGAAGAAACGCTGGTAGCTGTTCTTGCCAGCGAGACTGGTCTTTGGCCAGTTGTGCTCGTCATCCGCCATGTAGCCGATGGTGTAGATATGCACGCAGAAGGAGACGAAGGTCACCACGCTGATCATCACCGCGGTGAGCTGATCGACCAGGAAACCGACCTCCATGTGCAGGCCGTCGCTCACCATCCAGGTATAGACCGAGCCGTTGAAGACCTCCTGGCCATCGAAGATGAAACGCTTCAACACAAAGAGAGAGGCCAGGGTGGAGATGCCGACACCGGCACTGGTGACCCAGTGTGCCCCTTTGCGGCCGATACTACCCCCTAGAAAACCGGCGACGATCGCGCCAACCAGTGGAGCCAGTACGAGTAACAGATAGATATTTTCCATATCTTATTGCTTCTTTAATTTCAGTCCGCTGATGAACGCAAATGCATGTGAACATCACTCATGAGTTTTGCGCCATCCACATTATTAACCTGTACCTTGATCGATTTGCCGCGCTACGTTGGTCTACTGGACCAACGGGGCGCTACGTAAGCCAAACTTTCCTTGCCGTCCATGGCGAGAATTTGGGATTCTAGCTAACCCCCGGCCCGGACGTCCTGTCCGGTCGTTCGCCGCGCTGCGTTGGTCCACTGGACCAACGGTCGCGGCTCACCCTTTCAGCGCATCCATATCCTCGACGTTAATCGAGCGTTTGCTGCGAAACAGCACCACCAGGATCGCCAGGCCGATGGCCGCTTCCGCCGCCGCCACGGTGAGGATAAAGAAGACGAAGACCTGGCCGGCCGTGTCTCCCAGGAAGTGGGAGAAGGCGATAAAATTCATGTTCACCGCCAGCAGCATCAGCTCCACGCACATCAGCAGGATGATCACGTTCTTCCGATTGATGAAGATGCCGGCCACGCTGAGCGCGAACAGGATGGCGCCGAGAATGAGATAGTCTGAAAGTTCGATCATGTCTCTTACTCCTTCTCCGCATCCATACTGATCAGCCGCACCCGGTCCTCGCGCTTGACTAGCACCTGCTTTGCAGGATCGAGAAACTTGCTGTCAGGCCGTTTGCGCATGGTCAGGCTGATCGCGGCAATGATCGCCACCAGCAGGATTACCGCGGCAATCTCAAACGGATACATGTAGACCGTGTAGAGCACCCTGCCCAGCTCTTCGGTATTGCTGTAATCAGCGGCATGACGCGCTGGAGCGGCAAACTTCTCCAGACCGAAATTGTCTGGACCCACTACCAGGATCAGCTCTGCCGCCATGACAATGGCCATCAAGATCCCCAACGGCAGCAGCTTCATGAAGCCGGCCCGCAGGGTCGCCACATCGATATCCAGCATCATCAGCACGAACAGGAACAGCACCATCACCGCGCCCACGTAGACCAGCACCAGCACGATGGCGAGGAACTCCGCCTCCGCCAGCATCCAGATACCACTGCTGGCGACAAAGGCCAGAATCAGGGACAGGGCCGCATGCACCGGGTTACGCCGGGTGATCACCATGGTTGCCGAGATGATCAACACGGCAGCCAGTACATAGAAGATAATCTTTTCGAATGTCATCAGGTTTCCTAACCGGACAGAAGCCTCGTTTCTTAAAACTCAGCGATACTTGGCCTGGACTTCAAGATCGGCGGCAATCTGCGCCTCATACTTGTCGCCAATGGCCAGCAGTTTCTCCTTGGTCATGATGTTCTCACCCCGATTCTCGAAGTGGTACTCATAGACCCGGGTCTCGACAATCGCATCCACTGGACAAGACTCCTGGCAGTAGCCGCAGTAGATGCACTTGAACAGATCGATATCATAACGGGTGGTGCGGCGTGAGCCATCCTCGCGGGGCTCCGCTTCGATGGTGATGGCCAGCGCCGGACAGACCGCCTCGCACAGTTTGCAGGCGATGCAGCGCTCCTCGCCGTTTGGATAGCGCCGCTGCGCATGCAGGCCGCGGAAACGGGGAGAGACCGGGGCCTTCTCCTCCGGATACATGACCGTGAACTTTTTCTTGAACAGATAACGCCCGGTCAGGCTAAGCCCGCGAAACAACTCCAGCAGGAACAGGCTCTTGAAATAGTTTGTCAGTGCTTTCATGCGTCATGCACCCTTAATCGAACCACCAGGGCAGTTGATAGACCACGGCCAGGCCGACCACCGCAATCCAGACGATGGTGATCGGAATGAAGACCTTCCAGCCAAGCCGCATGATCTGGTCATAACGGTAGCGGGGAAAGGTGGCGCGCAACCAGAGAAACATAAAGCCGAACATGGCGGTCTTCAGTACCAGCCAGACAAAGCCGGGCACCCAGTCGAACAAGGGGCCAAGGATCGGCCAGCCCTCGAACGGCGACAGCCAGCCACCCATGAACATGATGGCGCTGAGGGCGGCGATCAGGATCATGTTGGCATATTCCGCCAGGAAGAAGGCGGCAAAGGCCATGCCGGAGTAGTCGACATGGAAACCGGCGACGATCTCCGATTCACCCTCCGCCACATCGAACGGCGCCCGGTTGGTCTCCGCCACGCCGGAGATCACATAGACCCCGAACAGCGGCAGCAGGGGTAGCCAGAACCAGGAGAAAAAACCACCCTCTTGCGCCTTGACGATCTCACCCAGATTCAGACTGCCGGCCGCCACCAGCACACCGACCAGGGCGAAGCCCATGGCGATCTCGTAGGAGACGATCTGGGCGGCGCAGCGCATCGCACCGAGAAAGGCATACTTGGAGTTGGAGGCCCAGCCGGCGATGATCACCCCGTAGACCCCCACGGAGGTCAGCGCCAGGATGTAGAGCAGCCCGGCATTGATATCCGCCAGCACCAGCTCTTCATCGAATGGAAACACCGCCCAGGCCGCCAGGGCAGGCCCCAGGGTGATGGCCGGCGCGATCAGGAACAGGGCCTTGTTGGCGCTGCTCGGGATGATGATCTCTTTGAACATCAGCTTGACCGCATCCGCGATGGGCTGCAGCCAGCCCTTTGGTCCGACCCGGTTGGGACCGACCCGCACCTGCATATAGCCGATCACCTTACGTTCCGCATAGGTGAAATAAGCGACACAGATCATCACCGGCATTATGATGGCGAAGATCTTGAGCAGAATCCAGATCACCGTCTGCAGACTCTCCGGCAGGAATTCCCAAAGACCGATAAAAAACTCCATCGCTTATGCCTTCTCCAGGGTCACTTCGCCAAACTGTTGGCCCAGCATCTCGGTTCCCGCCAGGGCGGCAGAGATCCAGACACAACCATCCGGCACCCGATCATCGATCTCGAGCGGCAGACTGGTCTGATTACCATTCTGTTTCACCCGTGCTGAATCGATACCATCCAGGCCCTGTCTCTGAACCTCAGCGCTGCTAATGCGAATCATCGCCGGCCCGGCCGCTTTAGTCTGCTGCAGGGCGCTGGCTCGACGCACCAGGGCATCCTGGGCGTAGAGCGGTACATCGCCAATCCGCATCAGGCCATCACAGTGACTGTTGATCTGCATGCCCGGCAGCTTACCTAGCGTGTTATCCGGTTGCGTATCAGCACAAACCGCGGAGAGTTCATCCCTGATCTGTTCGGATGAGGTGTAATCGAATCCATCCAGATCGAGCAGATTGCCCAACACCCGGAGAATCTTCCAGGCGGGCCGCGATTCACCCTGTGGATTAACCACACCACGGAAGCTCTGCCAGGTACCTTGCGCATTGACATAGGTGCCCGAGGTCTCGGCAAAACCGGCCAGCGGCAGCAGGATATCCGCACACTCATCCAGGGATTCACTGCGATAGGCGGTCAAGGCAACCACCGTTTCCGCACTCTGTAGTGCATGCTGTGCCAGACCAGGATTCCAGAAATCACTGCCCGGTTCGACACCCATCAGCAGATAACCCTTGCGTGGTTGATTCTGTTGCGCCAGAGCATCCAGTCCCGGTTGCTTCGCAACCTTGGCTCCTGGGGTTAGATGAGGCATCGCGCCCGCCAACCTGGCGCCCAGGGAGTTGGCCGCTTCCGGGATAAAACCCAGGCTGGCGCCACTGGCCTGCGCGACCAGGGATGCCAGTACGCAGAGCAGCGCATAGTCAGGATGGGATGCGGCAAGGTTGCCCAGCAGCACAGCGGAACTCTCCGCCTCTTGCAAACCTTTCGCGGTAGCCTTACTGAACTCAGTAGCCTCAGCGCCCTTGATCAGACTGGCGATATCGCCCTTCCCCTTGGCCCCCAAGGCCTTGGCGACAGCGGCGAGGTCCTGCAGCATACCGGCAGGCGAACTCACCTGCTGAGTGGCTGAATAGTTGAGCTCCAATCCCAGCGGGGTTATGTAACTGACAGTCGCCCCATTCATTGCGGCCTTGCGCAATCGGTGTCCCAGGATGGGTTGTTCCTGGCGCAGATTGGAGCCGATCAGCAACGCTGCGTTCAGACTATCGATCTCCTCGATCTTGAGACCCAGCCAGGGAAGCGCAGGTTCGGCCGCATCCAGGCGGAAATCCCCCTGGCGGAGACGGCAGTCGATATTGTTGCCGCCCATGCCCCGGATAAGCTTCTGTGCCAGATAGAGCTCTTCCAGGGTCGATGTGGGCGAGCAGAGCAGACCCAGCTGCTCGGCGCTGCTGATCTCCTTCAGGCTGTCGGCAGCCATCTCCAGGGCAGTCTCCCAACTGGCTTCCTGCCACTTGCCATGCTTTTTGATCATGGGTTGGCTGAGGCGGTCCTCACTGTAGAGACCTTCATAGCTGAAACGGTCCCGGTCGGAGATCCAACCCTCGTTGATGGATTCGTTCTCCCGGGGATGTACGCGCATCACCCGGTTGCCTCGCAGGTGCAGATGGATATTGGATCCCACGCTGTCATGGGACGCAATACCGTCCACCTGGGTCATCTCCCAGGCGCGCGCCTGGAAACGGAAGGGCTTGGAGGTCAGCGCGCCAACCGGACAGAGATCGATGATATTGCCGGAGAGTTCGGAGTCGACACTCTTTTCCACATAGGTGCCAATCACCATGTGTTCACCGCGGCCAGTGGCCCCCAACTCACGTATGCCGGCAATCTCCTCGCCGAATCGCACACAACGGGTGCAGTGGATACAGCGGGTCATGTCGGTGGCGATCAGCGGGCCAATATTCTTGTCCGCCACCACCCGTTTGCCTTCCACATAGCGGGAGATATCGCGACCATAACCCATGGCCACATCCTGCAGCTCGCACTCGCCGCCCTGATCGCAGATCGGGCAATCCAGGGGATGGTTGATGAGCAGGAACTCCATGGTGCCCTTCTGGGCCGCCAGGGCCCTGGGGGAACGGGTGTGTACCTTCATACCCTCCATCACCGGGGTGGCGCAGGCAGGCATGGGTTTAGGCGCGTTTTCCACCTCCACCAGACACATCCGGCAGTTGGCGGCGATGGAGAGTTTTTTGTGGTAACAGAAACGGGGGATATTGATCCCGGCTTCATCGGCGACTTCGATAAGCATGGAGCCGGTCTTGGACTGCAGCTCCTGGCCGTTGATCTCGATGGTTACCATGGAATCCTGTGTCATCGTCGTATTACGTCTCTACTGACCGTTAACCGAACCGACCATGCATTTCTTGTGATCGATGTGGTATTGGAATTCTTCACGGAAGTGTTTCAGCATCCCGGCCACCGGCCCGGCCGCTGCATCTCCCAGGGCACAGATGGTCTTGCCACTGATCTTGTCGGCTATATCGTCCAGCAGGTCCAGATCCTCCGGCCGGCCCTTGCCCGCCTCGATCCGTTTGACCACCCGATAGAGCCAGCCAGTACCTTCCCGGCAGGGGGTGCACTGGCCGCAGGACTCCTCGTGGTAGAAGTAGGACATGCGCTCCAGTACCTTGACCATGCAGTTGCTATCGTCCAGCACGATCACCGCACCGGAACCCAGCATAGAGCCGGCGGCGGCGATGGCGTCATAATCCATGGTCAGTTCCATCATCTGATCGCCCGGGATGATCGGCGCGGATGAGCCACCCGGGATCACCGCCTTCAGCTTATGCCCGTCCTTCATGCCGCCGGCCATCTCGAGCAGCACGGAAAACGGCGTACCCATGGGGATCTCGAACACCCCCGGGTTGTTGATATTGCCCGAGATGGAGAAGAGCTTGGAGCCACCGCTGTTCTCCACCCCGATAGCAGAAAACCACGGGCCACCTTTCTCCAGGATCATCGGAATCGAGGCCAGCGACTCGGTATTGTTGATGATCGTCGGCCGGCCATAGAGGCCAAAGTGGGCCGGAAACGGTGGTTTGAAACGCGGCTGTCCCTTCTTGCCTTCGATAGACTCGAGCAACGCGGTCTCTTCGCCGCAGACATAGGCCCCACCACCCAGATGGCTGTGCAGCTGAAAATCGAAGCCGGAGCCGAGGATATTTTCACCCAGAAAGCCCGCTTTCCTCGCCTCTTCCAGGGCCGCCTCGAAACGTTCGTAGGGTTCCCAGAACTCACCTCGGATATAATTGTATCCCAGGGTCGCGCCGATGGTGTAACCCGCCAGGATCATACCCTCGATCAGCTGATGCGGGTTGTAGCGCAGGATGTCCCGATCCTTGAAGGTACCCGGCTCACCCTCGTCGGAGTTACACACCACGAACTTCTGACCCGGCGCATTGCGCGCGATGAAGCTCCACTTCAGGCCGGTGGGAAAGCCCGCCCCGCCTCGGCCACGCAGCCCGGACTTCTTTACCTCGTCGATGATCTCTTCCACTGGTGTCTGCGCCTTGAGAACCCTTGTCAGCACCTCATAACCGCCACGACTCCGGTATGTCTCCAGCAGCCAGGGGCGGTCCAGATCCAGCGTCCTTAAACAGACCTCGTTAACCATTCAGCTCACTCCAGTCTTTCCAGGATCGAATCGATGACCTCGGGGGTCAGATTCTCGTAATACTGTTTACCGATCTGAAACATGGGGGCGCCACCACAGGCTCCCAGACACTCGACCTCTTTGAGGGTGAAGCGGCCATCCTCGGTGGTCTCGCCCAGATGGATACCCAGCTTCTGCTCCAGGTAGTCCACGATCCGATCCGAGTCGTTGATCATGCAGGAGACATTGGTACAGACACAGATCTTGTGTTTTCCAACCGGCTTCAACTCGTACATTGAGTAGAAGGTCGCCACCTCATAGACCGCGATCGGCGGCATGTCGAGGTAGGCGGCAACGTCATTCATCAAGGCCGTGGTCAGCCAGCCACCGTTGGCATCCTGCACGATGCGCAGGGCCCCCATGACCGCAGACTGCTTCCATTCCGTGGGGTATTTGTCAATCCACTGATCGATCTCGTCCCGCACCTCTTTCGAGAAGAGTTCTGCCTTATTCATCGCGTCTGTTGTCGTCATTTGGATTACTGCCCTAGCGATCGATCTCACCGAACACCACATCCATGGTGCCGATCACGGCCACCACATCAGCCAGCATATGCCCCTTGATCATTTCGTTCATCGCGGCCATATGGGCAAACCCCGGGGCACGGACCTTCAAACGGTAGGGCTTGTTGGTGCCGTCGGAGATGATGTAACAGCCGAATTCACCCTTGGGGGCCTCTACCGCTGCATAGACCTCGCCGGCGGGCGGGCAATAGCCTTCGGTGAAGAGCTTGAAATGGTGGATCAGACTCTCCATATCACCCTTCATATCGGCGCGCGAAGGAGCCGCTACCTTATGATCGTCCACCATCACCGGGCCCGGATGGTTGCGCAACCATTCGACACACTGCTTGATGATCCGGTTGGACTGGCGCATCTCCTCGATGCGTACCAGATAGCGGTCGTAACTGTCGCCATTCACACCAATCGGGATATCGAAATCGACCTGGTCATAGGCGGCATAGGACTGCTTCTTACGCAGATCCCAGGCGATGCCGGAGCCGCGAATCATCGGGCCAGTGAAACCCAGCTGAAGGGCCCGTTCCGGTGAGACCACACCGATGCCGACGGTACGCTGCTTCCAGATCCGGTTATCGGTCAGCAGGGTTTCATACTCATCCACCAAGCCCGGAAAGCGATCGCTGAAATCCTCGATGAAATCGAGTAGAGAGCCCTGACGGGCCTCATTGCGCTGCGTTACATCCCGTCCGGTCACCCACTGGCTGGCCTGATATTGGGGCATCTGATCCGGCAGATCCCGATAAACGCCACCGGGGCGATAGTAGGCCGCGTGCATGCGCGTCCCCGATACCGCCTCGTAGCAGTCCATCAGATCTTCACGCTCGCGGAAGGCGTAGAGAAACACCGTCATCGCACCTATGTCCAGGGCATGAGCGCCCAGCCACATCAGGTGATTCAGGATGCGGGTGATCTCATCGAACAGGGTGCGGATGTACTGGGCGCGGATCGGCGCCTCCACACCCAACAGTTTTTCAATGGCCCGTACATAGCCGTGCTCGTTGCACATCATCGACACATAGTCGAGACGGTCCATATAGGGGATGGACTGGTTGTAGGGCTTGCTCTCGGCCAGCTTCTCGGTGGCGCGATGCAGCAGACCGATATGCGGGTCCGCCCGCTCGATGACCTCGCCGTCCATCTCCAGCACCAGACGCAACACGCCATGGGCGGCCGGATGCTGGGGGCCAAAATTCAGGGTGTAGTTACGAATCTCAGGCATCGCTAGCATCCGGCTGTTCGGTTTCTTCCCGCACATAGCGGTTGTCATCGCGCGCTACACGGGGCACCAGAGTACGCGGCTCAACACTGCTGACGGGCTCGTAGATGACCCTTGCTTGTTCGGGGTCGTAACGCATCTCAACATGGCCTATAAGAGGGAAGTCCTTACGGAACGGGTGGCCGATAAAACCATAGTCGGTAAGGATACGACGCAGGTCCGGATGGCCGTCAAACAGAATACCGTATAGATCAAATGCCTCGCGTTCGAACCAGTCAGCACCATTCCATATATCGATCACGGAGGCGACGATTGGGTGTTCAGTATTGACGAAGACCCGTAGTCGCAGACGATGATTATTGGCAACCGAGAGCAGATGATAGACTGCGGCAAACCGCCTATCTTTATCTATTTTGATTTGGCTTGAACGATCGACTCCCCGACCAAAACCCGTGTCCGGCGCCCCTGTGGTCTGCCACTCTGTCTGTCCGTAGGTGGAATAATCCACCCCACAGACATCGATCAGCTCTTCGAAGGCAAAGCTGGCTTCATCACGCAGTGTGGTTGCCACCTCGATGAGCTTGTCGGCAGGCACCAGCAAGGTGACCTCGCCTAAAGCCTGTTCCACCTCACAGCCCAGCCCGCTAAAGTGCTCGGGGAGCTTTTCCGCCAGCTGGTTCAGTCGGGACTGAATGGGGCTTTGCGCACTGTCATTCATGCTAAATCACCTAACGCGCAATGGTGGTGGTACGACGTATCTTGTCCTGCAGCTGAAGAATCCCGTATATCAGGGCCTCGGCTGTAGGTGGACATCCCGGTACATAGATATCGACCGGCACCACCCGGTCACAACCGCGTACGACAGCGTAAGAGTAGTGGTAATAGCCGCCGCCATTGGCGCAGGAGCCCATGGAGATCACCCAGCGGGGTTCCGCCATCTGGTCATAGACCTTGCGCAGTGCCGGGGCCATCTTGTTAACCAGTGTGCCAGCGACAATCATCACATCCGACTGGCGCGGGCTGGGGCGGAAAACGATGCCGAAACGGTCCAGGTCGTAGCGGGAGGCGCCGGCCTGCATCATCTCCACGGCGCAGCAGGCGAGACCGAAG
>CBDVCD010000019.1:0-24263 GCA_965372385.1 uncultured Gammaproteobacteria bacterium
CTTATGTTTTCAGAACGATTAGTGCAGTACACAGCGGTCAACTGAGGAATCTAGGGTAAAGCGAGCTTGACCTTATTTGTATAGAGACTATAATTTCTATAGGCTCCCTAATTTTTATAGACATGGCCGTTCAGCCTTTCCCACTGCAACCTGAAAGAGCAATCGAGCTCATCAGGGAGGCAGCCAATACGAAGAACACAAACGTTCCTGAAACCCTGGCTAAGGGCGAATGGCCAAACGCTGTTTTTCACAGGCAGGTTCAAAGATGCCTAGAGGATGGAGAGATCATTGATGGCCCACATACTAATGAATATGGGCATTTCGAGTACAAAATGCGTCGCATAGCAGCGGGGCAGGAGATTTACTTAACTGCGGTCCTATATAAAGAAAATGACGTTTGGACTGTCGTTGTGAGAGAGGTAACGAATGGTGAATATTGAAAAGGGTTATCACTACACGCAATGCGGCCTGGATAACATCTGGCTACTCAATGGCTATGAAGTAAAAGAAACCCCCTATGGCAAGGCGTTGTCGATTGATAACGTTGACGGCCTGCACCAGGCGATTACTAAGGCGCTGATCGATAAGCCTGTGCGACTGACAGGCAGCGAACTAAGATTTCTGCGCGTCGAACTGGACTTGTCACAGAAGGCTTTTGCTGGGTATTTCGGTAAGACGGATCAGTCGGCTGCCAACTGGGAGAAGACAGACAAGATCCCCCAGGAGGTCGATTACCTGGCTCGCCACATAATCCGGCAGACCCTCAACGAAAAAGCCGCCTATGTTGATGAGGTCAAGAGACTACAGGCCTTCGATCAGGAGGATTACAGCAACTGGCTGAGTTTTCAGGAATCAGAAAAAGGGTGGAAAAAAGCCATTTAGTAATCGTTGGCTGTTTCTGAAAATCGTAACCTTCTCCTGAACTGATCGAGGGTCACTCTTTGTTACGTCATCTCGGATGCCTTTTTGATCCTGGAAGGCATTTCTGGCCTCTCCCAGTCTCATCGCCGGGAAGTTCCCCAGTTTGATCTGTTTTAGGCGGTATTGAGTTTTACTCTGTTTATCGGTGTAACTGTCGGTTGTAGAGCGGTATCGATAGAACCAGGTCTTGGTACCATTCTTGTTGGCAACCAGACGTAAACCTCAATAAGGGTGGGCATCAGCCAGGGTACCAGATGAGTGTCGCTTGACGTCCATGGCCGTAAGCGGGGTAGACTTCCGGGTAGGCATACTCTCCTCCGATCCAGGTGAGTGTGTTCAGCAAGGCCTGACGTTGGTGCGTCCGGCTTTTGCGCATCAGTGTGTGTTGAAAACCTATACTGCAGCCTACACTAGCGTTCCATATTATGGAAAATCGAGGAAGATTGAAGAAGTATGTAACAGGGATTCAGTCCGAAATAGGCAACCAGATAACTTATTGATATTTATGGATAGTTCAGATCGTAAAGGCAGAAATAATAAGGACTTAGGGAAAAGTTCAAAATCCCCACACACCCCGATGATGCAACAGTATCTGCGCATCAAGGGTGAACACCCGGACATGCTGGTGTTCTATCGCATGGGGGATTTCTATGAACTTTTTTTTGCCGATGCTGAAAAAGCGGCCAGACTGCTCGACATCACCCTGACCAAACGGGGCCAGTCCGCCGGTAAACCCATCCCCATGGCCGGTGTGCCCTACCATGCCGCCGAGGGTTATCTGGCCCGGCTGGTGAAGGCCGGGGAGTCGGTGGCGATCTGCGAACAGATCGGTGATCCGGCGACCAGCAAGGGGCCGGTGGAGCGCAAAGTGGTGCGCATCGTCACCCCCGGCACCGTCACTGACGAGGCCCTGCTGGAGGAACGCAGGGAGAATCTGCTGGCCGCCCTGAATGAAGCCGGTGAGCGTTTTGGCCTGGCGGTTCTCGACCTTGGAAGTGGTCGTTTCACCGTCCAGCAACTGACGGGGTTGGAGGCGCTGACAGGGGAATTGGAACGACTGAAACCGGCCGAACTGCTGTTGGAGGAAGACTCCACGCTAGCAGAACAGATTTCGTTCAAAGGCGGCATCACCCGCCGTCCCGCCTGGCATTTCGATCTGGATTCCGCGGAGCAGTTGCTGACACGTCAGTTCGGTACCCGAGATCTCGGTGGGTTTGGCTGCCAGGATCAACCCTTTGCAGTCGGCGCCGCCGGTTGCCTGCTGCAGTATGTACAGGATACCCAGCGCAGCAGCCTGCCCCATCTACAGGGCCTGCGAGTAGAGCAACGGGAGGATGGCATCATCATCGACGCCGCGACCCGGCGCAATCTGGAACTGGACCACTCCCTCTCCGGCCAGCAACAGCACACCCTGGCGGGGATCATGGATCGCACCTCCACCCCCATGGGCAGTCGCAAACTGCGCCGCTGGATCAACCGGCCGCTACGCGACCCCGGGGCGGTCGCCGAGCGCCATGCCGGCATAGAGGAGCTTCTGGAATCGCGCAGTTTCCCCAACCTGCAGGATCTGCTGCAGGGGATCGGCGACATCGAGCGCATCCTGGCCCGGGTCGCCCTGAAGAGCGCCCGCCCCCGGGATCTGGCGGTGCTGCGTGACTCCCTGGCGGCACTGCCAGCGCTGCAGCAACAGCTTGAAGGCCTGAGTGCAGGTCTGCTCCAGCTACTCGCCCAGGAGATCGGCGAACATCCAGAGACTGTGGACCTGCTGCAGCGAGCGATCATCGAACAACCCCCCATGCTGATGCGTGATGGCGGGGTGTTGGCCGAAGGCTATGACGCTGAGTTGGATGAGCTGCGTAATCTCTCGCAGAATGCCGATCAGTTCCTGCTCGATCTGGAGAGCCGTGAGCGGGAACGCACCGGCCTGAAAAATCTCAAGGTCAGTTATAACCGGGTGCATGGCTACTATATCGAGATCAGCCGCAGCCAGTCGGATCAGGCCCCGGCGGACTACATCCGCCGCCAGACCCTGAAAGGAGCGGAGCGTTTCATCACCCCGGAGCTGAAGAAGTTCGAGGACCAGGTGTTGAGCGCACGGGAACGCTCCCTGGCACGGGAGAAGCTGCTCTATGAACAGTTATTGGAAACCCTCGGGGGAAATCTTGCACAGCTGCAACTCTGTGCTCAAGGCATTGCCGCCCTCGATGTGATCTGCAATCTGGCGGAGCGGGCTGAGGCCCTCGACCTGCGCCGCCCCACCCTTAGCAGTGAGGCCGGTCTTGAGATCCGGGATGGGCGTCATCCGGTGGTGGAGCAGGTCAGCCGCGAACCCTTTGTCGCCAACAGCGTCTGCTTCAACGCTGAGCGCCGCATCCTCATCATCACCGGTCCCAATATGGGGGGCAAATCGACCTTCATGCGGCAGATCGCGATCATCACCCTGCTGGCCTATGTAGGCAGTTTCGTGCCGGCAGCGGAGGCCAGACTGGGACCCGTCGACCGTATCTTCTCCCGCATCGGCGCCTCCGATGATCTGGCGGGTGGACGCTCGACCTTTATGGTGGAGATGGAGGAGACCGCCAATATCCTGCACAACGCCAGCGCGCAAAGCCTGGTGCTGATGGACGAGATCGGCCGCGGCACCTCCACCTTCGACGGGCTCTCCCTGGCCTGGGCCTGCGCGGTGGAGCTGGCTACCCGCATTCACGCCTTCACCCTGTTCGCCACCCACTACTTCGAACTGACCACCCTGCCCGAAGAGTACAGCGGCATCGCCAACGTCCACCTGGATGCGGTAGAACATGGTGACTCCATCGTCTTCATGCATGCGGTACGTGAGGGACCCGCCAACCAGAGCTACGGTCTGCAGGTGGCAGCATTGGCAGGCGTACCCAAGCCTGTCATCAAGCGGGCCAGACAACGCCTTGGCGAGTTGGAAAATGCCGCGCAACAACATGCGGAGCAATACCAGGCGCAACTGCCCCTGTTCGAGATTGCCAGCACGCCCGACTCGCCTGTGCTCGAAAACCTGCGGGAAATCAATCCGGACGAGCTATCGCCACGCCAGGCGCTGGAACAGCTCTACCAGCTCAAGCAACAGCTGGATAGTGAATAGCGCAAATCACCTCTCCTGCTGACTGCAGCGGCACTCCGCTGCAACCATGCCCAGTACTCCGTCAAGGTTGTATTGATGGAGTACTAGAGAAGAAATTCAAGATTAAGCTTACCCAGTTGAATCCTGTCACCGTCATGCAGCTCCACCCCTTCGGCACGTACACTGGCGCCATTGACTCTTGGAGCATCATCCCCTCCCATCCTGAGAAGATGGTAACCGGTGTGGCGGCGGTTGATCAGAATGAGATCACCCCCCGGTTTACCGATCTTGGAGAAAGTGCGATCCAGGGTCTGAACTTCCCCTTCATCACGGCCGGACAGAAAGCGAACACATGCGTGATTGAGCGTCGCGGATGCTGGTTTGTTTGCTGGCTTTGTGGGTTTCTCGGATTTTTTGGCAACAGGGCGCACAACCACCCTGTTAGCCAGATCGCTCTCCTCTTGCTCCGCCTCACTCTCCTGAAAGCGCAGTTTGTATTTGCCGATATCGATCAAATCGCCGTTTTTTAGGATGTGTTTGCTGATCTCAATACCATTGAGCCGCGTTCCATTCATACTCTTGGCGTCTTCCAAAAAATAGTTGTCCAGTATCCGAACCACGTTGGCATGATGGCGGCTCACCGATTTATCGCTGAGACAGACATCATTGGACTGATCGCGTCCCAGGCTGATGCGCTGCTGGTTTAGCGGGAACTCTTGCGTCACTCCAGCATTATTTTTGACTACAAGTTTCTCCATGTTCTCTCTCTACCTTTCTTGTTGACTGTTACAACCTTGACGGAGCACTAACCATCACTGTTGATCACCCTGGCGAGGATCACCGCGATGTTATCCGCCCCTCCATTTGCACAGGCACGCTCGATCAAGGCATCAACCAGCCTCCGCAGATCAAATTGTTCGGATTGCAGGATATCCTTGAGCTCCCCTTCGGATACCATATTGGTCAGACCATCGGAGCAGAAGAGGAAGAGATCTCCAGCGGAAAGATCAGTCTCGGCAACAGCAACCTCAACCTTAGGTTCGGCACCGAACGCGCGGGAGAGTACGTTGCGGGAAACTCCCGCGGCAATGGCATCTTCCATTGACTGAAACTCACCCAGTTCAATCAGCTCCTCGATCAGGGTATGGTCTCTGGTCAATGGTTCCAGGGCCCCATGCCGAAGCCGGTAAAGACGCGAATCACCGACATGGGCATAGGTCAGACCATCCTGTTGAAACAGACCCAACACCAGGGTTGCACCCATTCCATGATACTCAGGCACATTTCCGGCCAGCTCAAAGATAGCGTAGTTCACGCCCTCCAATGCCTGCAACAGATCGTCCCAGTCCAGAGGTTCCGCATCAGAGGATCTGCTGACGACCAACTGATTCAACAGTAGATCCACAGTCAAATTGCTGGCTATCTCACCTGCGTTGGCGCCCCCCATGCCGTCAGAGAGAATCATCAAGCCCGCCGTGGAATCGCCGCCGACAGCATCTTCATTATTCTCGCGTACCACACCCCTGTCGGTCCGCATCGCCACATCGAGTTTCAAAGTTGCCAAATACCGCTCCAATGATTTATCGGTCAAAAAGCATCCAACAGTCTTGGCGACAAAAACAGGAAAAGATTGACTCTCGGATGACCGGCATGGAGATAACGTGCCGATGATCACATTTCAACCCAAATAGAAGGGGGAGCCTCAGCTCCCCCCTACTCATGATGGCTCTTTTATCTCTATCTATTGGGCCTTCTTGCCCTCCAGCATAGCCGACATCCTGGCCGCCGGGAGATAACCTGGCATCATCTCGCCACTCGGTAAAACGATTGCCGGTGTACCTTGTACACCCACCAGCTTACCCAGATCCATATGCGCCTTGACTGGGTTTTCACAGGTTTTCTGTTCAATGGTCTTACCCGCCTTGGAAAGGGTCATCGCCTCTTTTCTGTCATCGGCACACCAGACCGAAACCGCCTTGTCATAAGAAGGGCTGCCTACCCCGGCGCGGGGAAACATCAGATAACGCACACGAATACCCAGGTCGTTGAATTGCTGGATTTCGCGGTGAAGTTTGCGGCAATAACCACAGTCGATATCGGTGAATACCGAGATCGTATGTTGGTATTTTTCCGGGGCAAAGATCACCATGTTCTCTTCACCTATATCTTCAACGGCCTTGGCCTTGGCCTTGCTAACCTTCGAAGTGGTCAGGTCCTCGCGTGTGGCAATGTCGTACATCTTGCCGGTCATCAGATAGTCACCATCCTTACTGACATAGAACAGCTGTGGACCGATCATAACCTCGTAAACCCCCTCGATCGGCGAGGGCTGGATGCTGTCCGGTTCTCCGTCCGAGATCAGTTTAATGACTCCGGCACGAACCTTCTCTACCGCCGGGTCCTCCGCCGCCTGGGCAAGGGTGGTGTATCCGCTAGCCAGCGTAATACTGGCAGCTACTGTAAATATTCCGGCCAGACGTAGGGCCTTTTCTTTATACTGATTCATTGATTAATCCCGAAAATTCTGAAACTGAAGGGGCAGATCATAGTCCGCGTCCCGCATCATACTGATGACCTGCTGCAGATCATCCCGTTTTTTACCCGTCACTCGCACCTGTTCTCCCTGAATCTGAGCCTGCACCTTGATCTTGCCAGCCTTGATCTCCTTGACCATCTTTTTAGCGGTAACCGTGTCGATACCCTGTTTGATGATGACCTGTTGACGGGCCGCATTGAGGCTCATCTCCGGGTCATGGATATCCATGCAGGCGATATCGACTTTCCGTTTGACCAGTTTTTGGCGCAAAATATCCATCATCTGGTTCAATTGGAACTCCTGTTCCGCCCTCAGGGTGATTTCCGTCTCGCTCTGCTCGAATTTCGCATCCACCCCTTTGAAGTCGAAACGGGTATCGATTTCACGGTTGGCCTGATCCACTGCATTGCGGACTTCCTGAATATCCACTTCGGAAACAATATCGAAGGATGGCATTTTCCCCCCTGAGGACCTTGTTCAAATACAAAGCGGACGATTCTACATGGAATTGCCCATATCCAGAAACATGGGGGCTATATTCCCAGTAGACGGCTTACCCCACGCCGACATATTCGACTTTGAAGTGCCGCAGCGTCGAAGTCGGGCTAGGTTCTCACCGCCAGCACTATCTGATTACGCAGGGACTTCAGCAGATTGAGTTTTTTCTTGTCGATTTCCAGACCGTTGGCCATTGGATGATCCGCATAGATCAGCCCCACTGACCGCTTGTTCACCACGAGAGGAAACAGCAGAAATGAACCCGCATCGGAGATCTTCTTATACCAGTCGGGTATATCAGCCTGAATCTTCTTTTCGGATGTGTCCGCGATATAGACATCCACTGCATTCTTCAGTACCCCATGAAAGACATCCACACTGTATTTCACAGGGAATTTGAACTGCTTAACGAACTCGTCCGCGTCGGCGCCAAAGCCCAGGCGACCGACCATTTCTCCACTCTTACGATTGAGCAGGGCCAGGATAACCCGTTGGAATCCCATGGAGCGGTACATGGTCTCCAACACTACATTGAAGATTTCCGAGACGCTGTGATCTCCCACCAACAGTCCGGTCACTTCCTGCAGTCCATCCATCAGCAAGGCTTCCGTGTCTTCCGGAGTTTGCTGTTGACTGATTTCCTGGGTTTCATCAACTGACTCATCGACAGACTGGAGATCGAGTATCTGGGTCTGGTTGAGCCCATCACCCATGATTTTCTGGGTGGCTTCG
The DNA here is from genome assembly GCA_965372385.1 of uncultured Gammaproteobacteria bacterium. Taxonomy (GTDB): domain Bacteria; phylum Pseudomonadota; class Gammaproteobacteria; order Chromatiales; family Chromatiaceae; genus JASJBU01. The sequence goes on from CBDVCD010000019.1 coordinate 7,782, forward strand.
ACTACTGTGGATTCCATTCTCTTGATGTGTTCCGTCCCATCCGATAGCTTGCGTATGAATGCATGGGATATATCGGTGGAAAGGGCCTTGGCGATCTCATGAAACTCCTCGAAGGCATTGCCCGCCAGATTTTTGATCATTTTGCCGTCCAGACCCAGCTCATCCTTGTACTGATTGGCCAGGGCATTCAAGGCAGCTTCATCGTCCAATCCCTTCTCGGTCATTAACCGAGTGGTCTGTCTGGAAAATTCCGCCACCAGTCTTCGCCTGTCATTGCGGTTGACCGGTTGGTCTCCCGCGGTCCAGTGCTGCATGGATCGGATCAATGACTTGGGAAAGTTCCACTGCTGTGCAATCTCAATGCCGATCTTCTCAGCAGTGACTCCCAGCACGTTGCGTTGTGCACTCAGCGGATCCAGCGACTCCTGCTTGATCAGGTTTTCAATTTCCCTTGCTTCATCAGGCAGATAGAAGGCTACCAGGATCTTGCCAAGATCATGCAGCATGGCCGAGAGGAAATAATCCTCAGAGTCCTGATTATCGATCTCTTTCGCTACCTGACCGGCAAAGGTCGCGCTGAACATGGCGGATGAGACCAACTCCCTCAACTGCTCCGCCTGTCCTTTATCCTGGATGTGTTCAAAGAAGATCAGTGAAGCCGCCAATGATCGAATGGCCTGAATACCCAGCACCACCACGGCTCGGGACACGGTACCGATACGGCCTGAAAAACGTCCGTAAAAGGCGGAGTTGACCACCTTGAGTATCTTGTTGGTGAGGGCGAAGTCTTTGACGATGACACCCGCAATATGGTTTACATCCTTGTCACTGGCCTGGGACATGGCATTGATGCTGCGCACCGACTGCGACAAGGCGGGGAAATCGCTCTTGCGCTGCATGCGACGCAGCAGAAACGCCACAGTCCCATGGGCGTCATCCCCATCCGGGACTTTTTCCATCGGGGTTTTGCGCATTTCATTGAAGGCCTGCAGCATCTCCGTGGCATCGCTGTAACGGAGATCCGGATCTTTTTCCAGGGCCTTGAGGATAAACCGATCCAGTCGTTCATCCACCGATTCATTGAAATGGGATGGTGGCTTGGGAATCAGTTTAAGGATGTTATCCAGCACCATCTGTTGATTGCGGCCATTGAAGACCGGCATGCCGGTGAGCATTTCATCCAGGATCAGGCCCAAGGCAAAGACATCATTCTGCGGACCTACCTGACCCTTGCTGATGTATTCGGGAGCCAGGTAGCGGGGGGTGCCGATCAGCTGTTTATCCTGCTCCCTGGCACCCGAGAGCAGACGGGCGATGCCGAAGTCCATGATCTTCGGCGCCTGCTCGCTATTCAGGATGATATTGGTGGGTTTGAGATCCCGGTGAACTATACCCGCCCGATGCGCCTGGCTCACCCCTTCGAGCAGTCCTCTGAAGACCGCCAGGGTTTTGGATAGATCGAGTTTATCTTCTCGAATGGTATCCGCCAGCAGCTTGCCCTCCACATATTCGAACACCAGATAGGGTGTTCCCTTGTGTTCCCCCGCTTCGTAGATGGTAACAATATTGGGATGTTGCAGTTTGCTCATGGCGCGGGCTTCACCCAGATAACCCGCCTCCGGCACCGACTTATCCAACAGTTTGATCGCCACCCGACGCTGCAACTCGGTATCGTCGCATAGATAGACCGTACCCTGATTCCCCGAGCCCAGTTGCCTGCCTATTTTGAATCGGCCGATGGTTTTTGGCGCCATGTGTAACCCTGTATATTTCTACAGGTAGTTAACGGCACCGGAAGGGAATTCTGTTGGGTTGAAAAAGCACGAATGGGTTACAGGGAAGCCATCAGTTGCTGCAGCTCAATCTCTGGCACAGAGGTCAAGTCGCTTCCAGCTTCAAGGCCGATCAGTAAAAGTTTTTTGGGCGACAAATTGAGCTCCGCGGCCATCTTCAGCGCATCAGCCACACCAAAGCCATGGCTGGAAGTTTGGCATTCGGTAAGTGCGAGGTCTTCCACTTCCAGCCGTAGCACGCTGCCGGGTGACTGACCGGCCTGAACCGCATCGATCAGTACCACATCATCCAGGCCTTGAAAATAGCGGATCAGGTCGCTGCCCGGGCGGTCGAGCTTGATCAGCTCACAGTCAGGCAACTCGGTTTGCAATAGATCAATGGCAGACCAGCCCAACTGATCGGCCCCGAATGGGGAGCCGATACCGATAATCCGCCTGTTCAACTTAGCTTCAACGATTGACTTTGAGCTTGAGAAAATGGGTGGCGCAGGAGATGCAGGGGTCGTAGTTGCGGATGACCTGTTCGGCCCGCAGGCGCAGGCTTTGATCATCCTTATCCAGGCCCAGCTTCTCCAGTGACAGCTTGACATCCTCTTCGATGCGGGGCTGGTTCTGGCTGGTGGGTGGGACAATGCGGGCACTGGTCACCCGCCCCTGCTCATTGATCTCATAACGGTGCCAGAGAATGCCCCGGGGCGCTTCGGTACAACCATAGGCGATCCCGGCTATGGGTGTTACCTCGACTGCGGGACTCTCCGGCAAGCGGTAATCTTTCAGCAGAGACAAGGCTTCATGGATCACCAGACAGATCTCCAGCGTCCGGGCCACGATGCTGTGAAACATGTTGTGGCTGGGAAAACTGATACCGCAGCCATCCATCAGCTTGCGCACCGGGGCGGGCAACTGGTGAAAGTTGAGATTGAGCCGGGCCAGTGGGCCGGTGAGATAGGGTCGGCCATGGAGTTCCGCATGCAGGGCGGTGGAGTGCGGCGACTGGATCTCCTTGAAGTGGTCGTCATACTCACTGATATCGATATCCAGCCCCTGACCTGAGATCAAGCGGCCCTCGCCGATGGCATAGTCGTCCGGGTGGCTCATGGCCACGCTGGTGAAGGCCTGGTCGTCATCCGGAAAGTCGAGTTGCGCTGTCCACTCAACCAGCGCCTCCGCCTCGGGCAGCGCCTCTTCCAATCGTGCCGTGATCGCCGCAACCGCCGCCTCGGACGGTGCCTTGTAGAAACCACCAACCCGCACCCCCACCGGATGTACCGAGCGGCCGCCGAACAGGGCGATCAGGTCGTTGCCCAGACCCTGCAACTTCAGGCCCCGGCGCACTGCGTCGGGGTGGTCGGCCGCCAGCGCGATGACTGAGTCGAAGCCGAAGAAATCCGGCGCTGCCAGCAAATGCACATTCAAGGAGTGGCTCTGCAACCATTCGCCGCAATACATCACCCGGCGCATGTCCCTGACCCAGGGACCGGGATCGACCTGGAACACCTGTTCGAAGGCCTGCACCGCACTCATCTGATAGGCCACCGGACAAATGCCGCAAATGCGCGCCACCATGTCGATCACCTGATCGCACTCGTAGCCTTCGACAAATTTTTCGAACAGACGCGGCGGTTCGAAGATGCGCAGCTTCAGGTTCTCGATGTGACCATCCAGAACATCCAGTTCCAGGGCGCCTTCGCCTTCGACACGGGTGAGTACCGGGACATTGATATGTATCTCACGGGATTCGTCCATCGATCTTACTCTTGGTTATCTGATTTGAGCCGCTCGCCCGCCTGCTTGAAGGCTGGCGCGGCGCAGGTGATGAAATGGAACCGCCGGGCGGCCGCCTCCCGGCTCATCCCCAAGGCGACGAAGCGGTCAGACAGAGACCTTTCATTGACCTGGGTGGAGGGTCCGTAACAGCTATAGCAGGCCCGGCCCAAGGAGGTGCAAAGCGCCCCACAACCCGCGATGGTCACCGGCCCCATGCAGGGTTCACCCTGGGTCACCAGGGTACAGACGATCCCCTGGCGTTTGCACTCCAGGCAGAGCGGCTGTTTCTCCGTACTGGGGACCACTCCCGACAACAGGTCCCGCAGGGCCTTGAGCACCTGGCGCGAATTGACCGGACAACCCGGGATCTCCAGGTCTACCCTGATATGCTCTGAAATGGCCGTGGAGGTCTGCAGGGAATCGATATACTCGGGATGCGCGTAGATCTGGCCCATCCAGGCATCGCGATCATTAAAATTGGCCAGGGCCTGCAGGCCACCCGTGGTGGCACAGGCACCGATGCTGACCAGATAGGTACTGTTTGCCCGCACCTGCTTGATACGCTCGATATCGTGCGGGGTGGAGATACTGCCTTCCACCAGCGATACATCCACCTTGGCATCCGGGTCCAGGGGGCCGGCCTCGGCGAAGTGGACGATATCCACCAGGTTGGGCAGCTCAAGCAGGGGCTCGCCCAGGTTGAGCAGGGAAAGCTGGCAGCCGTCACACGAGCTGAACTTATGTACGGCGAGTTTTGGTTTTATATTGTTCATTCACCCACCCCTGGTTAGTGTGGCTCTTTGCGACGTTTAAATTAAACCCGATAGTCGTATAAATTCTGCATAAGAATGTGTAAAGCCGGCTACCCGCTAATCACTAATCAACGAGCTGTCAAAACTAAAACCCTTTAGCGCCAAACAAGTCCGCCACCTCTGAATAACAAAAGACCGGCCCTTGCTTGCAGGAAAACTTCGGCCCCACCTGGCAGTGTCCACACTGCCCCAAGCCGCACTGCATGTTCCTTTCCATACTCAGCCAGATGCGGTGATCCGCCAGACCCCGTTCCCGTAATTGGGCGACCGACGCCAGCATCATCAACTCGGGTCCGCAGAGCATGGCGAGGGTGCGCTCATGACGCAGTTTGAGCTGGCCGATCAACTCGGTGACCATGCCCTGCTTCCAGGGCCAGCCAGGATGAACTACATCCGCCGCCAGCAGGACATTCACTTCATGCTCTTTGGTCCAGGCCTCGTACCGGTCGCGCCAGATCAGATCATCGGTATGCTTCACGCCCTGCAGGATGTGGATATGCCCAAACTGGTCACGCCTGCGCAGCAGATAATTGATTACCGAAACCAGCGGTGCGCAGCCCAGCCCTCCGGTAATCAACAGCACATCCTGGCCTCTGGCCTCATCCAGGGGCCAGCCGCGACCGAAGGGTCCACGAATGCCGACCTGATCCCCTGGTTGCAGTTTCTCCATGCCCCGGCTCACCCGGCCGACGACCCGGATGGTGTGATCGAAGAAATGACTGTCTTCCGGGTCGTTGACAATAGAGATGGGGATCTCGCCTACCCCAAACAGGGTGACCATGTTGAACTGGCCAGGTACGAAGTCGAACACCTCCTGCGCATTGCTATCGGTGAACTGCAGGCGCAGGGAGAAGATGGTGGGTGACTCCTGCACCCGTTTGTCGATTACCGCAGTGCGGGGTAGATGGATATCAGACATCGCGGCTAGCCTCCTGCAGAATCACCGACACCTCTTCAGTCAGGTCGATCCCAACCGGGCACCAGCTAATGCAACGACCACAACCCACACAGCCGCTACGTCCAAACTGTTCCTGCCACCCCGCCAGTTTGTGGGTCAACCATTGGCGATAGCGCAGATCCGTGCTGTTTCTGACCTGAAAATGCCCCATGTCGCTGTGGGTTGGGCTGAAACAGGAGTCCCATTGCCGCACCATCTCCGCGCTCTCCCCAGTCAAGGCCATCTGATGTTCCGTTGTATAACAGAAACAGGTGGGACAGACCGCGGTACAGTTGCCGCAGGAGAGACAACGTTCGGCCACCATTTGCCACTGCGAGTGACCCAGCCGTTCATAGAGTGTGCTCAGCTGCTTTTCGTCCGGCAGGCTACGCGACTGGGCCGCGGCAGCCTCCGTGGTGGCCTGAACCATCTCCGCCAGTTGATCGTCAGTCGCGGGCTGTTGGGGCAGTTGTTCGATCAAGGCATGCCCCTTTTCCGAGCCGGACCAGATGAGATAGCCAGTGGCAAGCTCTGAAAGTCCGAGATCGACCCCCTCACCCAGTGCTGGTCCATCGCCAGTGGAGGCGCAGAAACAGGTCTGCGCCGATTGGGCGCAATCCACGCCGATCAGCAACAGCTGATCTCGCCTTTTCTTGTAGTGGGGATCGGGATAACCCTCCCTAAGAAAGTGTTGATCCTGGATCGCCAGGGCGGCCAGATCGCAGGCCCTTACGCCGATCACCGCTGTAGGGCCGGAATCCAGTAGCTTCTGCGTGAACTGGATGCCCCCATCATCTGTTCGTTCTTCGCTCCAGAGAACCTCCTCAGGCGCGAAGCAGAGGGGCTTGATTCCCTGAGGCCCGTGATTCCAGCCAAACAGCCTGTCGCCCCCGACCTGCTGCAGCCTATAGGATCCCGGCTCCTGAGTGTTACCCACACCCAAGGGAAACTGTTCCAGTGAGGTCACCGGCTGATATTGGATAGCGCCATCCAACTGAACCGGCCCGAGGCATTCGTAGCCCGACTGCCTGAGCTGGTCTATCAGCTGTTGAACTGTGGTTTTCGTGATGAACGCGGGTCGTCGATTATCCGTGGCTGACACTGCAGAATCCATGGTTTGGTTTTATTGTGTACACCTAATGGGTCGATAGTGTAGTTGAAAACTGGCGGAAAGAAACTAGTGATAATCCCTTACTCTATTGGCATCGAATATTCATATAGAGGATTGGCATTATATCTTTCCTCTCCGCCTGCATCAGGTTAAACAAATCCGACTTTTCTCCATCAAATTCACTCTAAGGTATTGATCAGATCATCAGTAGACCCTCATCAACATCAACCCATGTTCCCCCCACAAAATTAATGCTATACACTTCAAGAAGTATTTCGAAAAACAACACCACCAGGAATACAGCTCATGCCAGACAAGATGGTCACCATCGACGGCAACGAGGCCGCCGCGCATATCGCTCATCTGACTAACGAAGTCATCGCGATCTATCCCATTACCCCTGCCTCGCCCATGGGTGAGTGGGCTGACGAGTGGTCCTCCAGGGGTATCAAAAACATCTGGGGTACGGTACCTGAGGTGATCGAAATGCAGAGTGAAGGGGGCGCCGCCGGCACCATCCATGGCGCCCTGCAGGCGGGATCGTTATCGACCTCCTTCACGGCATCACAGGGCCTGTTGCTGATGATCCCCAACATGTACAAGATCGCCGGGGAGCTGACACCCAGCGTACTGCATGTCTCGGCCAGATCCCTCGCGGCACAGGCGCTCTCCATCTTCGGCGATCACAGTGACGTGATGGCCTGCCGCGCCACCGGCTACGCCATGCTCTGTTCCGCGGATGTCCAAGAGGTGGCCGACTTCGCCCTGATTTCACAGGCTGCCACCCTGGAGGGCCGCATACCCTTTTTGCACTTCTTCGACGGCTTTCGCACCTCTCACGAGGTCAACAAGATCAGTCTGCCTGGCAGTGAAACCATCCGCGAAATGATCGATGAGGAACGGGTCATCGAACATCGAAAACGCGCCATGACGCCTGACCGCCCCATCATCCGCGGCACTTCGCAGAATCCGGATGTCTATTTCCAGGGCCGTGAATCGGTCAATCCCTTCTATCTTGCGCTGCCTGAAATAACCCAGAAATGGATGGATCGGTTTGCCGAGCTGACAGGGCGCCGCTATCAATTGTTCGAATATGTCGGTGCGGAACAACCACAGCGGCTCATCCTGTTGATGGGCTCAGGGATTGGGGCCGCGGAAGAAGCGGTGGAGCATCTCGTTGCCGCAGGCGAGGCAGTGGGCATGCTCAAGGTACGACTCTTCCGACCCTTTGCCGCCGATAAACTGCTGGCAGCCATTCCTCAGAGCGTACAGAAGATCGCCGTATTGGATCGCTGCAAGGAGCCCGGGGCGGATGGCGAACCGCTCTACAAGGATGTGGTCAGCGCCTATGCCGAGGCCTTCACCCGAAACGCCATCAGCAGCATGCCCCGGATTACCGGCGGTCGTTACGGACTCTCCTCCAAGGAGTTTACCCCTGCCATGGTGAAGGGGATTTTTGATGAGCTGAACAGTGAGCAACCCAAACACCCCTTCACCGTGGGCATCAATGACGATGTGACGCACAGCAGTCTGGACTGGGATCCCGGCTTCCGCCCTGCCGCGGCAAAGGGTGTGACGGCCTGTGTCTTCTTCGGCCTGGGCGCGGATGGGACGGTCTCGGCCAACAAGAACTCGATCAAGATCATCGGAGAGCAGACTGACAATTTTGCCCAGGGTTATTTCCAGTACGACTCAAAAAAATCCGGCGCCATGACCATCTCCCATCTGCGCTTTGGACCCAGGCCTATCCGCTCCAGCTATCTGATCGGGGATACTGAAGCAAGCTTTGTCGCCTGTCACCAGCCCATCTTTCTCGATCGCTACGAGATGCTCGACCACGCCGCGCAAGGGGCAACCTTCCTGCTCAACTCACCTGCCGCACCGGAACAGGTCTGGGACACGCTTCCCAGGCGCATGCAGCAGCAGATGATCGACAAACGGCTCGACCTCTATGTCATCGATGCCTATAAGATTGCCGACGAGACCGGTATGGGTCGGCGCATCAATACCATCATGCAGACCTGTTTCTTCGCCATCGCCAAGATCATCGACAAAGACGCTGCGATCGGATTAATCAAACAGGCGGTGGAAAAGACCTATGGCCGCAAGGGCAAACGTCTGCTGGAGAGAAACTACGCCGCCATTGACGCCGCGCTGGCTGGTTTGCATCAGGTGGTGGTGCCCGGTCGGATTACCAGTCAGGCTGAAAGCAGACCGGTGGTGCCCGAATTTGCCCCCGATTTCGTCAAAACCGTCACCGCCAGGATTATTGCCGGCAAGGGCGACAGCATCCCGGTCAGTCAGATACCGGTGGACGGCACTTGGCCGCTCGGCACCGCGGCCTATGAAAAACGCAATATCGCCCTGGAGTGGCCGAAACTGGAGATCGACCTCTGCACCCATTGCGGCAAGTGCCCCCTGGTCTGCCCCCATGCGGCGATCCGTTCCAAGATCTTCCGCGATGAAGATCTTGTCGATGCGCCGGAGAGCTTTCTCAGCGCAAACGTGAAGGGCGGCGGCTTTGAAAAGGGCCTGAAGATTACCTATCAGGTGGCGCCGGACGACTGTACCGGCTGTGGCTTGTGTGTGGAGATCTGTCCAATCCGGGACAAGCAAAACCCGCAGCGCAAGGCGCTGAACATGACCGGCGAAGCGGGTTACCATGATCAACAGCAGGCCAACTGGGACTTCTTCGTCAAACTGCCAGAATTCGATCGCACCAAGCTGCGTGAGACCACCCTCAAGGGCGCCATGGTGATGCAGCCCCTGTTTGAATTTTCCGGCGCCTGTGTCGGCTGCGGTGAGACACCCTACATCAAACTCGCCACCCAGCTGTTCGGAGACCGCATGCTGATCGCCAATGCCACCGGCTGCTCCTCCATCTACGGCGGCAACCTGCCCACCACGCCCTATACCACCAACCCGGAGGGACGGGGCCCCACCTGGAACAACTCTCTGTTCGAGGACAATGCGGAGTTCGGCCTGGGCATGCGGATCGCCATCGACAAGCAGGCGGAACAAGCCCGGGAGCTGCTGGAGCATCTGCGCGCCGAGATCGGCAGCGATCTGGTGGATGAACTGTTGAACGCTGACCAGCACTCAGAAGCGGTGATCTTCGAACAGCGCAAGCGGGTCGTGAGTCTGAAGGAAAAACTCGCGAGCATCGACAAGCTCGATGCCCGCAGCCTGCAGGGTATCGCCGACAGCCTGGTGAAGAAGAGCGTCTGGCTGGTGGGGGGTGACGGCTGGGCCTACGACATCGGCTATGGCGGTCTCGATCATGTGCTCTCCACTGGCCGGAATGTGAATATCCTGCTGTTGGACACCGAGGTCTACTCCAACACCGGCGGCCAGACCTCCAAGGCCACCCCGCTGGGCGCCGTCGCCAAATTCTCCGCCGGTGGCAAACCCACCAATAAGAAGGACCTGGCAATGATGGCCATGGCCTACGGCAATGTCTATGTGGGTCAGGTGGCCTTCGGCGCGAAAGACGTGCAGACCCTGAAGGCCTTCCTCGAGGCGGAGTCCTATGACGGGCCGTCGCTGCTCATCTGCTACTCACCCTGCATCGCCCATGGCGTGGATCTCTCGAACAACCTGCGGCAACAGGACCTGGCGGTGGCATCCGGTCACTGGCCCCTGTTCCGCTATGATCCGCGCAAGGCTGAGAAGGGCGAGAACCCCCTCCACATGGACTCCAAGGAACCCTCGATTCCCTACCGTGATTTCACCAGCACCGAAACCCGCTTCAGTGTATTGCAGCGCACCCATCCGGAAGCGGCGGAGCGTTTCCTGCGCCAGGCGCAGAAACAGGTCAAATCACGCTTCTTCCTCTATCAACAGCTGGCCCACCTGGCGGTGGCCCATGCAGAGGAAAAGTCAGAAGATAAATAATTCACCACAGAGAGCACGAAGAGTGGGATACATTTTGGGTACTGGCAACAAAATAAAAAACTCAGATCGGAGTAGAAAATCCCGATTGAACAGATATTCTCAAATTCTTCGTGTTCTTCGTTAGCTTCGTGGTGAATAGTTAATTCAAGGAGATAAAAATGGACCTAACCACAAACTACCTGGGCATGCAGCTGAAGAACCCGCTGGTGCCTTCCGCCTCGCCCCTGTCGCGCAGTATCGATGATGCCAGGAGATTGGAGGATGCGGGTGCCTCGGCCATCATTATGTATTCCCTGTTCGAAGAGGCCGTGACCGAGGAGGAGGAGTCGATGGTGCGCTTTCTGCACCATCAGGAGACCGGCTTCGGCGAGGCCGACAGCTTTCTCCCCGACCACTACGACTTCTCCAACGGCCAGGACCGCTATCTGGAAAACCTTCGGGCATTGAAAGCGTCATTGGATATCCCGGTCATCGCCAGCCTGAATGGCACCACCCCAGGCGGCTGGATCGAACATGCCAGCGAGATGCAACAGGCCGGCGCCGATGCCCTGGAGCTGAATGTCTACCATGTTGCCGCTGACATAGAGACCCGTGGTGCGGAGATCGAGCAGCGCTATCTGGAGCTGCTCAACCTGCTGCGTCAGCACATCAGCATACCCATCAACATGAAGCTCTCCCCTGCCTTCAGTTCCGTAGCCAATATGGTGAAACAGCTGGAAGCGGCAGGTGCCAGGGGGGTCGCCCTGTTCAACCGCTTCTATCAGCCCGACATCAACATCGACAACCTGCGGCTGGTCTCCAGCCTGCATACCTCCACCTCGGCCGAAGCCTTACTGGCGATGCGCTGGATCGCTATCCTCTATGGCCGCACCCATCTATCGCTCGGGGCAACCGGTGGCATCCACACCACCGAGGATGCCATCAAGCTGCTGCTGGCCGGCGCGGATGTGATACATCTCTGCAGCCTCCTGCTGGAGCAGGGTCCCAAGGCAATTGGGCCCATTCTGAGTGGGCTAGAGGAGTGGATGGAAGAGAAGGGTTTCGAGACCCTGGAGGATGTTCGGGGCCGGGTCAGCCAGATCAGCGTGGCAGACCCGTCCGAGTTTGAGCGCAGCAACTATGTGCATATTCTGGACAGTTTCCGTATGAGCCCGGGGGTGCGTTGAGGTTAGCTCGCGGGTCAGGGGCCATGCTGGGAATTTGTTTCTTTTGCAATGGGGTTCCCGAGCGGTTATTTTCCTTCTCAGCGGAAATGCGCGACAATCCGCATTCGCACACGGCAGAAACCATCACCTATCGTGACCGATCTCACCCAATACGAACATCCACTTAACGAAAGAATTCGCACCTTCCTGCGTCTCGAGCATCTGTTTCTGCAGATCGACCATTTTCGCCCCCTTGCCGATGTCTGGAGCAACCGGGCCGCCATCGATGGTCTGCTCGATATCATCAGCATCTTCAGTCGCTCAGACCTCAAAACCGAAATCCTCAAGGAACTGGAGCGCCACACCAGCAACCTGGAGCGTGTCCGTCGTCAGCCTGGTGTCAACATGCAGGCCCTGGGACAGGTGCTGGATGACCTGGAACAGGCCATCCATCAGGTCTATCGGCTGGATGGACAGATCGCCCAGCAGCTACGTTCGAACGAGTTTCTCAACACCATCATACAGCGCAGCAGTATCGCCGGCGGTAACTGCAACTTTGACCTGCCCCAATACCACTACTGGCTCAACCAGTCCCATGAAATCCGTCAGCACCAGATGAGCGAGTGGATGCAGGAACTGATTCCGGTACGCGAGGCAATCTTGTTACTGCTGAACCTGGTGCGCAGTAGCACCCACCCCAGCAAGGAACTGGCGAACAAGGGGTTTTTCCAGAAATCCCTGGAGAGTTCGGCCCCGGCGCAACTGGTCCGTGTCGGTCTGCCCAAAAGCTCCCCCCTGTTCGTCGAGGTCAGCGGTAACAAGCACCGTTTCAGTATCCGCTTCCTGGAAGCAGTGGATACGGGGCGACCCCTGCAAACCAGTCATGATGTGGAATTTCAACTCACCAGCTGTATTTTTTAATGCGCAAGCAAAAGACCCAAATCTCATGTCCCTGCTGTGGAAAAACGCTAGAGTGGAAAGCACAATCCCGCTGGAAACCTTTTTGCAGTGAACGTTGTCGCCTGATTGATTTGGGGGAGTGGTTGAATGAGTCGAACTGCATCTCTGAGCCGACAGATGAACTTCCAAGCCAGCCGACAGATATCAGCTAGACAAATTTAGTTCATTTTAAGTTGACATTTCGGTGAGCAATACGGTTTACTTGCACACTCATGAGAAATCCTGCCTGAACTTAGAATGTATGATCACGGGTCTCCACAGACCCATTCAGCTCCAAGCTCCAAATGTATTTCTGATGTTTAAGTTAGCTTGATCGTGCTTGGCATGTGAAAGCGGTTATTTTTTATCTCGAGGTTTTTTAAATTATGTCTGAACAGCAAACCGGCACCGTTAAATGGTTCAATGATGAAAAGGGTTATGGATTTATTGAGCGGGAAAACGGCGCCGATCTCTTCGTCCACTTCCGTTCAATTGTTGGCGAAGGCCGCAAGACATTAGCAGAAGGGCAAAAGGTCCAGTTCAACGAAGTCGCAGGCCAGAAAGGGCCTCAGGCTGATAATGTCGTTCCACTGTAAATCACTCGGAACTCGATAATGTCTGGCCCACTATTTGGGCCAGTCTGACATTTCCCCCCGGCTCCCAGTTGATACCCTGAAGGGTGTCAGCGTCATTCCCTTCTGCCAAGAATTTAATTTATGATTAAGCTATCCGTCCGAAATCTGCCACGCTCAACCACTGAAGAAAGCCTGACGGAACTCTTTTCGCAGTATGGGACCGTCAGAGGTCTTACGATTGCGAAAGACCTTTTTTCCGGTGATTGCAAGGGTTTTGCAACCATCGACATGGAAGGCCATGAAGCTCGCGCAGCCATTGCCGCATTGGACGGCAGTGAGCAGGATGGAAGACAGATCTACGTTTCGAAGGATATCCCTCGCAAGAAAGGCTTCTCACGCCGCAGGCGCTGACGAATCACTCACTTCGCTCAACTCCTTCCCAACCCTTCGGCCTCCGCATACCAGACCTTCAACTGGCTGCTGGGAAAGGCCGTCTGATGAACCATCTCACCATCCCGGTCACGGCTTTCCAGCAGAACTGCACCCTCCTTTGGTGCGAGGAAACCCGTCAGGCGGCCATTGTCGATCCCGGTGGGGAGATCGGACGTATTCAGCAGGCGATCACCCAGCAGCAGCTGGAACCCGTACTCATTCTCCTCACCCATGGTCATATCGACCATGCGGGCGGCACCGCCCCCCTGGCGAAACAATTGGATGTGCCGATCGAGGGACCGCATAGAGAGGATCTTTTCCTGCTGGAAAACCTGTCGGAACAGGCCAGGATGTTCGGTCTCCCGGAGGTCGAAGCCTTCCGACCCGACCGTTGGCTGGAACAGGACGACCGGGTCCACTTCGGTGAAGTGGAACTGGAGGTGCTGCACTGCCCTGGCCACACCCCGGGGCACATCGTCTTCTTCCATCGGCGGAGTCAGCTGGCGCTGGTAGGTGATGTACTCTTCAAGGGATCCATCGGGCGCACCGATTTTCCCCGCGGCGATCACGCCACCCTGATCCACTCCATCCAGGAGCGGCTCTGGCCGCTGGGCAATGCGGTCCGCTTCATCCCCGGCCATGGCCCGGAATCCTCCTTTGGCGAGGAGCGCCTGTCGAATCCCTTCGTCGCCGACCCCCGCTGACCCGCCCAAAATCCCCACATCCCGTCTGTCACCTAACGAACAGGAATACCGTTCCTAACCCGGGGCTTGGCTGACCCAGATCTATTAACCAGCAACAATAATTACTACATCTTGTGTTTACAAGTCGATTTATAGACTATATATTGTATTCAGAACAAAAACAGCAGATGTTCGGAAAACGCTGGTGTAGGGCGAAGATTGGGTATATCCACGCGATCACCTAATCAAAATAACCATCAATCGCTGCCAAGCGATAACCAACTAGAGGGTTCCAAGAGATGCTCAGCAGCCTGGAAAAAAGTCCGCTTTTTCTCCCTGTCAAAGTCCTTAAACGCGATGGCAGTGAGGTGGAATTCAACCCCGGCAAGATCAGCGCCGCGATTCTCAAGGCAGGTCGAGTCACCGGTGATTTCGACGAATCCGAGGCCCAGCTGCTCACCGCCCAGGTCGTGAAGGTGCTGGCGCATACCGGCTACCGACGGCAGATCCCGGAGATCGAGCGCATCCAGGACATCGTGGAGCAGGTGCTGATCAGCGCCAACCACCACCGGACGGCGCGGGCCTATATCGTCTACCGGGAGCAGCACAAACAGCTGCGCGAGGACCGCAAAACCATGGTAGACGTGGCGGCTTCGATCAATGAATACCTGGAACAGGCGGACTGGCGAGTGAATGCCAATGCCAACCAGGGCTACTCCCTGGGCGGGCTGATCCTCAACACCTCCGGCAAGATGATCGCCAACTACTGGCTCAGCCACGTCTATCCCCCCGAGGTGGGCCTGGCCCACCGAGAAGGCGACATCCATATCCACGACCTGGACATGCTGGCCGGGTACTGCGCCGGCTGGTCACTGCGTACCCTGCTCAACGAGGGGCTCAACGGGGTGCCGGGAAAAGTGGAGGCGGGTCCGCCCAAACACATGTCCTCCGCGGTGGGCCAGATTGTCAACTTCCTCGGCACCCTGCAGAACGAGTGGGCCGGGGCCCAGGCCTTCAGCTCCTTCGATACCTACATGGCACCCTTCGTGCGCAAGGATGAGCTGAACTATCAGCAGGTGCGGCAATACATCCAGGAGCTGATCTACAACCTCAATGTCCCCTCACGCTGGGGCACCCAGACCCCCTTCACCAACCTGACCTTCGACTGGGTCTGCCCGGAGGATCTGCGCGAACAGGTGCCGCTGATCGGCGGCGAGGAGATGGATTTCAGCTACGGTGAGCTGCAGACCGAGATGGATCTGATCAACCGGGCCTATATCGAGGTGATGACCAAGGGGGATGCCAAGGGCCGGGTCTTCACCTTCCCTATCCCCACCTACAACATCACCCCGGATTTCCCCTGGGAGAGCGAGAACGCGGAGTTGCTGTTCGCCATGACCGCCAAGTATGGCCTGCCCTACTTCCAGAATTTCCTCAATTCGGAACTCAGCCCCAACATGGTGCGCTCCATGTGCTGCCGCCTGCAGCTCGATCTGCGGGAACTGCTGAAGCGGGGCAACGGCCTGTTCGGTTCGGCGGAGCAGACCGGTTCACTGGGGGTGGTAACCATCAGTTGCGCTCGTCTGGGCTACCTGCACAAAGGGGATGAGGCGGCACTGATGCAGCGGCTCGACAAGCTGCTGCAGCTCGCCCGCAACAGCCTGGAGATCAAACGCAAGGTGATCCAACGCCACATGGACGCCGGCCTCTTCCCCTACACCAAGCGCTACCTCGGCACCCTGCGCAACCACTTCTCCACCATCGGCGTCAACGGCATCAACGAGATGATCCGCAACTTCACCGACGACCGGGACGACATCACCAGTGAGTTCGGCGCCGAGTTCGCCGGTCGTTTTCTCGACCACATCCGCACCAGGATGCTTGAGTTCCAGGAGGAGACCGGCAACATGTACAACCTGGAGGCGACCCCGGCGGAGGGCACCACCTACCGCTTCGCCAAAGAGGACCGCAAGCGCTACCCCGACATCCTGCAGGCCGGCACGGCAGAACAGCCTTACTACACCAACTCCTCCCAGCTACCGGTAGGTTTTACGGACGACCCTTTCGAGGCCCTGCAACGACAGGAGCCGCTACAGCGGAAATACACCGGCGGCACCGTGCTGCACCTCTACATGAACGAACGGATCAGCAGCACCGAAGCCTGCAAGCGGCTGGTTAAACGCTCCCTGGAAAGGTTCCGCCTGCCCTACATCACCATCACCCCAACCTTCTCCATCTGCCCGACACACGGTTACCTGAGCGGTGAGCATGAATTCTGTCCAACCTGCGATGAAGAGCTGGTTAAACGTAAACAACAGGAGCAAAACGATCATGCAATATGCAATTGAAATGAAAGAATTAGAGAGAACCACAGGGAAACAAACAGCAGGGATG
>CBDVCD010000020.1:0-23840 GCA_965372385.1 uncultured Gammaproteobacteria bacterium
ATTTGTAGGACGTGGTCTGATGGCAATTTCGCATAAATACCCGAGTTTGATGTGTTGTATCCTGTATGAGCGGAGCTTATCCTTAGTCAGTTACTCATATCGTGATTATTGATGAAAGAATACGCCCTCATTCTGATCAGCACAGTGCTCGTCAATAACTTCGTGCTGGTGAAGTTCCTCGGCCTCTGCCCATTCATGGGGGTCTCCCGCAAGCTTGAGACGGCCACCGGCATGGGGTTGGCCACCACCTTTGTCCTGACCCTCTCGTCGATCTGCTCCTATCTAGTGAACGAGTACCTGCTGATTCCCCTCGGGCTGGAGTTTCTGCGCACCATCGCCTTCATCCTGGTGATAGCGGTGGTAGTGCAGTTCACCGAGATGGTAATGCACAAGACAAGTCCCATGCTGTATCAGGTGCTCGGTATCTTTTTGCCCCTGATCACCACCAACTGCGCGGTACTGGGTGTGGCACTGCTCAACACCCAGGAGCAGCATGGTTTCGTGGAGTCGGCCCTGTACGGTTTTGGCGCTGCGCTAGGCTTTTCGCTGGTCTTGGTCCTGTTCGCCGCGGTGCGTGAGCGGGTGGCGGTGGCCGACGTGCCCGAACCCTTTCAGGGCAATGCCATCGCCCTGATCACCGCCGGACTGATGTCCCTGGCCTTCATGGGTTTTGCCGGGCTGGTCACCCATTGAACCCATGCTGATCGCGATCCTCACCATTAGCGGACTTGCCGTGCTGTTTGGTCTGCTGCTCGGTTTCGCCAATCTCCGCTTTCATGTGGAAGGGGACCCAATCACCGATCAGATAGAGACCCTGCTGCCCCAAACCCAATGCGGCCAATGCGGCTTCGCCGGTTGCCGGCCCTATGCGGAGGCGATTGCCGCGGGAGAGGCGGAGATCAACCAATGCCCTCCCGGCGGCGAGGGCGGGATGCTGGCGCTGGCCGATCTGCTGGGGCGTGACCCGGTGCCACTGGACGCCTCACACGGTGAGGAAAAACCCAAATCGGTGGCCCTGATCCTGGAACAGGAGTGCATCGGCTGCACCCTTTGTATACAGGCCTGTCCGGTGGATGCCATCCTGGGGGCGGCCAAGCAGATGCATGTGGTGATCGGCTCCGAATGCACAGGTTGTGAGCTTTGCCTGCCACCCTGTCCGGTGGACTGCATTGTCATGCAACCCATTCCCGAGGACACCGGTAACTGGCGTTGGCCCTACCCCGACAACAGCCACGCGGAGATCGCGGCAAGCGCACAGGTCCAGTAACTCCCTATGTATGTCGAATCAAAAAAGGCCAAGACACGCAAACTCTGGCGCTTCCATGGGGGGCTGCACCTGCCAGATAACAAACGCCAATCTTCGCAAAAACCACTCCGACAGGCGCAAATGTCGAAAAGGCTGATCCTGCCGCTGCAACAGCATATTGGCGAACCGGCTCAGCCGCTGGTGAAGGCCGGCGATACGGTCTTGAAGGGACAGATAATCGCGGACAGCGATGCCCCCATCAGTGCCCCCATCCATGCACCCACCTCTGGCAGGGTGATCGAAATTTCTGATCAACCCATCCCCCACCCCTCGGGCCTTTCCGCCCCCTGCATCCTCATCGAACCGGACGGCAGGGATGCATGGGGCGAGCTGCCGGAACCCATTAGCGATTACCGTTCCAGCACCCCTGAAATCCTGCGCGCAAGGATTCGAGAGGCGGGAATTGTCGGCCTGGGCGGCGCCACCTTCCCCTCCGCAGTGAAACTCAACCCCGGCAGACCGATCAAGACCCTGATCATCAACGGCGCCGAGTGCGAGCCCTATATCACCTGCGATGACCGGCTGATGCAGGATTTCCCGGAGCGGATCCTGAATGGCGCCCGCATCCTGCTGCACCTGCTTGGCGCGGAAGCCTGTCTGATCGGGGTCGAAGACAACAAACCGGCAGCCATCAGTGCGCTGGAAGACCGACTGGAGGACGATGATCCGATTGAAGTCGTCCCTATCCCCACACTCTACCCCAGTGGCGGGGAAAAACAGCTGATCCGCATCCTTACGGGTCGTGAGGTGCCCAGTTCCGGCTTTCCCGCCCAGCTGGGCATAGTCTGCCACAATGTGGCCACTGTGGCGGCAATTGCCGACGCCATCCTGGAAGGCCGCCCACTCATCTCCCGGCTGGTCACCCTGACCGGTGAAGGCATTGCCGAACCGGGCAACATGGAAGTGCCACTGGGCTTGCCGGCAGCCGATCTCATCAAGCAGGTGGGCGGCTATACCGGCAAGGCCTCACAACTGATCGTTGGCGGGCCGATGATGGGCTTCGATCTCGCTACCGATCAGGTGCCGATCAGCAAAGGTACCAACTGCCTGTTGGTGCTAAGCAGAGCGGAGTCACCGGAACCGGAAACAGCCCGTGCCTGCATCCGCTGTGGGCGCTGCGCCGAAGTCTGCCCGGTCAATCTGCTGCCCCAGCAGATGTACTGGTACAGCCGCGCCAAGGATCTGGATAAGGTACAGGACTATAACCTGTTCGATTGTATCGAGTGTGGCTGCTGCTCCCATGTCTGCCCTTCGCAGATCCCGCTGGTACAGTATTATCGTTACGCGAAAACCGAGAGCTGGACCAAGGAGCATGAACGACGAGACGCAGAGCACGCCAAGCAACGGCATGAGTTCCGCATTGCACGTCTGACACGCCTGGAGACTGAACGCAAGGCCCGTCTGAGAAAGAAGAAGGAGGAGCTGAAGAAAAAACCGGCAAAAGACGCGGCTGGGGGCAAGACTGACAACAAGAAGGCCGCCATTGAGGCCGCCATGAAGCGGGCTGCCGCCAAAAAGGCCCAGCAGCAGCCACAACCCAGAAATATGCAGAATCTGACTCCGGCCCAGCAGGCGAAAATCGATACCGCGGAAAAGCGTCGCGCCGAAAAGGTCGAGCCAACCTCCCCCGTGCCAGCCGATCAGGAGTAACCATCGGATATGGAATTTCACACCCTCAGCTCCCCGCATACCGACCGCCCGAACAGTGTCAGCGCCGTGATGCTGCAGGTCATCCTGGCGCTCATCCCCGGTATCATTGCCATGATCTGGTACTTTGGCTGGGGTGTGCTGATCAACATCACCCTGGCGGTTGCCTGCGCGGTCGCTTTCGAGGCACTGGTGTTGAAGCTGCGTAACCGGCCGGTCGTACCAACCCTGATGGACCTTAGCGCGATAGTGACGGCCATGCTCTTCGCCATTGCGGCGCCGCCCCTGTTACCCTGGTGGCTCACCGTGCTGGGCATGGCCTTCGCCATTATCATGGTCAAACAGCTCTATGGTGGCCTGGGCTACAATCCTTTCAACCCCGCCATGGCGGCCTATGTGCTGTTGCTGATCTCCTATCCGGTGCAGATGACCAGTTGGCTGCCACCCCTGGCGCTCAACGAACACCCTATGAGCATTCTGGAGTCGCTCAGCTTCATATTCACCGGCGCACTTCCGCCAGGTCTGACCCTGGACGCCATCACCATGGCGACCCCTTTGGACGAGATGCGCACCAATCTGGATATGAACCATATGATCAGCGAAATACGGCAGAGTCCTCTCTGGGGTGATTTCGGCGGTCTGGGCTGGGAGTGGGTCGGCAACTGGCTTCTTTTAGGCGGGGTCTGGATGCTCTACAAACGGACCATCACCTGGCACATACCCTTCGCGTTTCTGGCGGGTCTGCTGGCCATGGCAACCCTGTTCTGGCTGTTTGACCCGGAGAGCCACCCCGTGCCCCTGTTTCATGTCTTCAGTGGTGGCGCCATACTGGGTGCCTTCTTCATCGCTACCGACCCGGTGAGCGCCTGTACAACCCCTAAAGGCCAACTGATCTATGGCGTCGCCATTGGTGTGCTGGTCTACATCATCCGCACCTGGGGCGGTTATCCCGATGCGGTGGCCTTTGCGGTGTTGCTGCTGAACATGGCTGCCCCCACCATCGACCACTATACCCAGCCCAGGACCTTTGGACATAGAGGCAGCAAGGCAAGTGGCTAAACATCCCATCACCATTGCGGCGTTTATCCTTGGTGCCTTTGCCGTCACGGGTACTTCCCTGGTGGCAATTACCCATCAACTTACCGTTGAACGGATTGCCGCAAATGAGCGACAGACCCTGTTACGCAGCCTGCATGCACTGGTGCCACCGATAACAGTTGACAACGACATGGTGGGCGACACCCTGGTGGTCAGCCACCCGGAATTGTTGGGCGGCGGCGAAACCACCGTCTATCGTGGCCGCTTGATGAATCAGCCAGTCGCCGCCGTACTGACCCCGCTCGTTCCGGATGGTTACAGCGGTCCAATCAAACTGCTGGTCGCGGTACGCTACGACGGCAGCCTCGGCGGAGTACGCGTGATCAGCCACAAGGAGACCCCCGGTCTGGGCGATAAGATCGAAGAGTACCGTTCAGACTGGATCTATAATTTCGACGGTAAGTCACTGGGTAATCCTGCCATCGAAAAGTGGAAGGTCAAACGGGATGGGGGGTTTTTCGATCAGTTCACTGGTGCCACCATCACACCCCGTTCCATCGTCAACGCGGTTAAGAATGTATTAATCTACGTCCAGGACAACCGTGAGGCCCTGTATGACCAGGAGCACTCCAGCAACTCGGCAGAGAGAGAGGGGTAGGATGTCAGACAACAGTTATCGATCCATCATCACCGGCGGTCTCTGGCACAACAACCAGGCGCTGGTTGCACTGCTGGGTCTTTGTCCCCTGCTGGCGGTAACCAACACCGCGATCAACGGCCTGGGCCTGGGTTTGGCCACTACGACGGTGCTGACCGCATCCAATGGCACCGTATCCCTCATCCGCAATCTGGTCCGACCCGAGGTACGTCTACCCGTCTACGTGCTGGTCTTCGCATCCTTTTTGCCTGCCATCGAGCTGAGCATGAACGCCTTCTTTCATGATCTGCACAAGATCCTGGGCATCTTCATCCCGTTGATCGTCACCAACTGCGCCATCATCGGACGGGCCGAGGCATTTGCGTCGAAAAACAGCCTGCCACGTTCCCTGGTTGACGGATTGAGTATTGGGATCGGCTTTACCCTGGTATTGATCACGCTAGGTGGACTAAGGGAACTGATCGGCCAAGGTACGCTGTTCGATCAGGCCCATTTGATGTTTGGAGAGGCAGCCCGTGGGCTTACCCTCAAACTGGGGGATGATTTTGCTGGTATGCTGATTGCCATCCTGCCACCAGGGGCCTTCCTGGGTTTGGGTTTCATGATTGCGGCCAAGAACCTGATAGATAAGCGGCTTGCCCGGCGAGTCGCAAAACATGGGGTATCCGAGGCAGAAGCAGCCAACGTCTGAGCATGCGAGTCCCCCGGATCTTCACGGATCAGCAGCTGACAAGCCAGAGTCAGATCCTGCTTGAGACCGAAGCCTCGCATCATCTAAGTCAGGTTCTGCGCCTCCAATCAGGCGCCGAACTCAAGCTCTTCAATGGGGCAGGTGAGGAGTATGTCGGAATCCTGGCTCAAACCAATAAAGATCGTGTCTCAGTCAAGATCTTGGAATTATTACGTATCGAACTCGATCCTCCCCTGCAGATCATTCTGATCATTGGCATCTCCCGGGGAGAACGTATGGACTTTGCCCTGCAGAAGGCAGTCGAGTTAGGCGTAAACTCCATTCAACCCATCTTCACAGAGCGCTGTGTGGTCAAACTGACAGGAAAGCGCCTGACCTACCGTATGGAGCACTGGCGAAAAGTCATAGTCAACGCCTGTGAACAGTCGGGGCGTTGCCGCATTCCTGAGTTGCAGGATGCGGAAAAATATGCAACTACCCTCACACAAACGCGGCAGGGACACACCCTGCTGCTCGACCATCGCAGCCAACAAACCCTGTGGGGTCTACCCCAACCAGATGCATCGGTGACACTGTTGGTTGGGCCAGAAGGGGGTTTATCAGAAGATGAAAGGGCGCTGGCAAAACAACAGGGATTTGTGAGTATCAAGCTGGGCCCCAGGGTACTGCGTACCGAAACCGCCCCTTTAGCGGCAATCGCCGCTATTCAGGCAATGTGGGGGGATTTTAGATGATCTCCTTGGCGACAATCTCAGAAAACCCACTCTCAAGACCATCCGCATCGTAGGCGGTTACCGCAAAATAGTAGATACCGGGAGAGAGATTACTGATGGAGTAGTCGGTTGCAGCATCAATTAAATCAACCAAAAGAATGAGTTGATCCGGGCTTGAGCCAGAGTAGATACGGTAACCCTCAAGATCGCTGAGGATCAGTACCGATCCATCCGTCCTGGTGGCAGGCGGGCTCCAGGAGAGATCAACCTTCTGTTGTATAACTTCCGGCTCAGCGCTCACTTCCGGTTCAGTGCTCACATCCGGTTCAGTGCTCACTGCCGGCACAGCGCCAACCTCCTGTTCAGCGTTAACTGCTGCCCCACTGTCTGTATCCCCTGCTCCTCCGCCACATGCTGAAACTATTATGCTTACCAGGAAAATATAAAAGATCACCTGTAGCTTTTTCATAACGGCCTCTCGCTTATCTAGGGCAAGGTAGATAACGACAAGGCCACCGAATAGTAAAAGTAGGGCTTCACATTTTATTCATCTAAGCCACTTAGATGAGGGACTTTAGGAAGCTAGAGAGTTAGGCTGAACGAGTCTGCCTGGGCAAACGGGATGAGCAGAGAGGAGGAGAGATGGTGGGAATCAATTTATGATATGAAGCACCTGCCGTTCCAGTTCATCCAGATTCGGAACCAGCGCCGGAGAGCCATTGATCCTGACAGCCTGCTTAATCAGCACCCCAAGATCAACCTCCATGGTGTAAGGTTGAATATTATCCGCGGTCACCCTGACCAGACTGGGCATTGCGTGCGAGAAGATAGCAATATAAGGAAGCGATTTCTCCCCATTCAAGGTGTTTGTCACGATAGTACGGCCTCGACGTCCTGGCGTAACCACGGAGCCATTCATCAAAGCTTCGATTGAGACCACGGGTACCCTGGTACCCCGCCAGGATAAATCACCGATAAACCACTCCGGGGTATTATCCCTGGCTTCCGGTTTCTGGTAATCCATAACCTCAGCCACTACCACATTGGGCAACAACAGCCGGTTTTCAGCCAATGGGATCAGAACACTTCTGATTTCAGTTACCGCGTCTTCTCTCATACCTGGACTTCCGCCAAAACCTCATTGATGGTATCCATCAGTTCCAACTCCTGATAAGGCTTGCCCAGGCAACGTTTAACACCGAGGTCAAACGCCCTTTGCCGATGTTTATCCCCCACCCGTGAAGAGATCATGATAATTGGCAGGCCGTAGTAATCGACAGAGTTGTTGATGTGTCTCGCCAGTTCAAAACCATCCATTCGAGGCATTTCGATATCCAGCAACATGATATCGGGTGAATGCTCCTGTAACAGGGCTATCGCATCAACACCATCTTTTGCAGTCACCACATCCATGTTATGCCGCTCCAGCAAACGACTGGTGACCTTACGCACGGTAATGGAGTCATCGACAACCATTACACGAATACGTTCTTGCGTGTTTTTCGATGCCGCCATCTCCATTGACGGCGACTCTGAAGGTAAACGAGCGGCATCCATGCGCACCAATGCGCCCAGATCCAGAATCAGTGCCACGCGACCATCGGCCAAGATGGTACCACCAGTGATCCAACGCACACTACCAACCTGCTGACCGACGGATTTCACCACGATTTGTCGTGTTCCCAGCAGCTCATCCACCTGTAGCGCAACATGGTGTTCGCCAGCATGTACCAATAGCAGGGGATACCATTTCATCGATTCTGACAGTTCGGTGTACTCAATACTCATCATACGGCCTAAGTTAGCCGTCTTATAGTTGTGGTTAGCATAGGTGTAGGTTTGCTGCTCATCCGCATAGCACGCCTGAAGCTCTTTATGCCTGATTCTCACCACACCTTCCACACTCCCATGAGGTATTGCATAGACCTCATCACCCATACGCACCAACAGGGCATCGGTTACTGCCAAGGTCAACGGCAGGCGGATGGTAAAACTGGTTCCTCGTCCGGGCTGGGAGTCGATGTCCAACCCGCCACCCAACTGCTTGACCTCACTGGCAACCACATCAAGACCTACACCACGACCTGATATCTGGGTGACCTCTTTGGCGGTACTGAATCCCGGATTGAGCACAAACTGAATGAGGTCATCATTACTGACAACGGTACTCTCATCGATCATCCCCTGCTCAATAGCCTGGGTGCGGATCGCCCCGATATCCAATCCTTTACCGTCATCGGAGAGTGTGATCAGAACATCCGTGGCTTCCCGGTCGATGTAAATTGAAATTTTACCTGTCTTATCCTTCCCGGCAGCCTGCCGTTCCTCGGGCAGCCCGATACCGTGAGATACGGCATTACGGAGCAGATGCTCCAATACTGGAACCAGGCGATTGAGAATATTTCTGTCTAGCTCACCCTCACTACCAAAACATTCGAGCTGAGCCTTTTTACCCAAATGATCAGCCGTCTGCCTTACCAGGCGTTGCATGCGGGGTACCATTTGGGTGAAGGGCACCATACGGGTTCTGAGTAATCCATCCTGTAAATCGGTGGAGATACGGGACTGTTGCAACAACAGGGTATCGGTGTCACGCTGCAGATCTGTCAATGACTCATTGATACTGCCCAGGTCATTTACCGTCTCGACCAGCGCCCTTGAGAGTTGCTGCATGTTGGAAAAACGGTCCAACTCCAAGGGATCAAACTCGGTCTTATCACGCTCATCCCTTTCATTATCCCTTTCCCATCGATAAAGGATCTGAGTCTCTGTTTCTATCTCGAGGTTTCTCAATTGGTTAAACAGACGGGAAACAGTCTGCTTAAGTTCTGAGAGGTTGAAGCCCAGAACACTGTTTTGCTGTTCCAGACGCGCACGATAGATACTAACTTCACCGGCATTGTTAACCAGCCGATCCATCAACTCGGCACTGACACGCACCTTATCTTTGCTGGATTTAAACGGTGCCACGGTCTGTTCTTTCTTCAGCCTGGCCTTTTTCGCGAACTCCGAGACAAACGGCAACACTACCGCTGACTCTGTCTGCCCTTCAGTATTGCCCCCTGCCTTTTCTGAGTTATCGGTTCTAATCGTCTCCTGAACAGGTTGCAGAATATCACCCAGTTGCACCATTAAATCAGTAGCCAGGGAGACCTTTCCCATATTGCTTATTTCATCGATCTGAGCCGCCAGTTTATCGAGTGCCTGACGCACTACATCCAGCAGATGATTGGTCACAACTATCTTGGCATCTGATATACCAGTCAACAGCGATTCGACTGCGTGGCTGAGGTCACCTACCGGGTTGACACCCACCAACCTTGCACTCCCTTTCAAGGTGTGCAGAGAGCGTTGTATATCGTCAATCAATGCGAGGTCGTCAGGATTACCAGCCCAACGCTGAAAACCAGACTCCAGATGCTCGATGAACTCACGTGCCTCTTCGATAAAGACCTCTACCAATTCAGGGTCTTCATCCACTTCAACCCATGCGGAATCCTGCGGAAAACTCTCCGATTCGTTATGCCATTCTGAGACCGAACCCTGCGTGAGCTCATCAGTTTCAAGTTCTAACAGCTCACTCTCTTCCACCAAGGATTGGGGAGATAGGTGATCATTTTCAGCATCCTTTTTCAGCAGGGATTCCATGTGTTGAATCAAGCTATCCGCCCGATGTAACTGGCCAACACTTTCAGTCTCATCTATCTGAGTCGCCAATATATCCAGTGCCTTACGAATGGCATGTAAAACTGCATCTGATATGTCAGCACAACCATCCATCAGACCATTGAAGAGTGACTCGACCGCATGACTCAAATCCCCCACAGGCAATACACCTGCCAGGCGAGCACTTCCCTTGAGCGTATGAAGAGTCCGTTGAATTTCCGTAATATGCTGGGTATCGCCAACATCACTGAGCCAACCCTGATAACAGGATTCGAGCGTTTCCAGTTGCTCCTTCGCCTCTTCGATGAAGACCTCCAACAACTCCGGATCTTCAGTTACAGGAAAAAGATCATCATCCAAAAAGCTCAGTGGTTCTGCATAAAAGGGGGTAGCAGGCTCTTCGGCTGCCTCAACTGTCAATGGTTCACTTCCCATGAACTCTGACGTCTCAAACACCTCATCTTCTCGAGCTGATAAATCGCTCACAGGCTCAGCGCTAATGGTTTCCGTACGAGATTCAGAAGCAGGATGGTCTGCTTCGGCGTTTTCCTGACTCTGATATTCCAGGTGTTCACTTAACAGTTCTCCCTGGGCAGCTGCAAGCCTGATCAGGCAACTGTCAGCATTCGGTTCCGGAAGTTGGTCATTGGGCAGCCAGGCAAGAAACTTACGGATGTAGGCTATAGAGTCCTTAATAAGTGTAATGACATCCTCATCCGCCACTCTGTCTTTTTCAACCAAGGTCTTTAGATAGACCTCAACAGATCTACTGAGGTTGGCGATAGGTGTAATTCCCGTCATGCGGGCGCTGCCATGCAAGGTATGGCAAGCGCGGATTACCTCATCAGGAATCCTCAGCCTAAGATCTGAAGATTTTACCTGACTGATAAAGGTTTCCAGCTCTTCAATATGGCTCTCCGACTCAGCCAAAAATACCTCAAGTAGTTCAGTATCGACCTCAATCAGAAGGTCGGAATCAGAAAACCCCTGTTGGTCACTTTTATCGTCTGCATCTCTAAGACTGGAGTCACCCTGTTCAGTAACTTCATCAGACATACCCCGATCGGTGCTGTTGATACCGTTGGCTTCCATCGACTCGTGAGCTGCAGATTCATTTGTATCTGACGCTTCTGCCTTTCGAGGTGACTCAAGCATGATCTCCTGTTCGTTTTGCCTCTCGCCCCCTTCAACTGGCACGACATTGGTATCAACTTGACCATTCGCCAGGGCAAACGCACGCTGCATGACACTATCCACATCCACTTCCGGTACAACAGCCTGTTCCAGGCAATCGATCAGGAGCGGCAACTGTCTGAGTACATCGCCAAGCAGAACCATTATCTCCGGACCTGCCTTGATCGTTTCGTCAATGACGCGGTTAAGCATATTTTCCATCGACCAAGCCAGTTCACCAATGACTTTGGCACCAACCAGCCGGCCACTACCCTTTAAAGTGTGGAAAGAACGCCGAAAACTTATCAGGACATCCTTATCATCCGGATTCTTCCGCCATGCCGGTAAATCCTGTTGAATCGACTCCAGCTCTTCTCTCGCCTCCTCAACAAATATCCCCAGTATTTCGGCGTCGATATCCTCCAATGCCGGTTTCTCTGACGATGGAATCGGGACTTCGATGAGATCAACACCTGCCTCTTCAGTGGTCAGTTCAGATATTTCTCCAGCTTCTGGCTTTTCCGCCCTATCTACCTCAGGCAGACCTTCTTCCGAGTTCACGGGATAGTCAGCAAGCGAAATAATCTCAGCTGAAACCACTTTATCCGCGGCTTCAGGCTTTGAACTCAGCAATCCATGTAAAGCCGACTGTGCAATCGCGATGATTTCACGCCGGTTACCAGCACCATCAACCAAGGCTTCAAGAAAATATTCAACACTGCTGATGACATCAGCTAAAGAATTAAACTGCTGACGGAAAGGCACTTCGTTTCCATTAATCATCCTGGTCTTAATGAAGTCAGCAGTACGCTGAAGTATCTGTGCTGAATCCGCCAACTCCAGTAGTTTTAAGGCACCGTAGACCCGCATGAAAGCATCGTATACATCCGTAAGAACCTTCGGCTCGCCAGGTGTCTCGGTATAATCAATGATGGCCTCCTTGGCCTTGGCAATATCGACTTTTGCCTCTCGCACCGTCTGTTTGAGCAGGCTTCTGTATTCACCTTCGGGTAGATTCAATCCCCACCCTTCCTCAGGAGTGATCTCTTCATCCTCTGAAGATTGGATCGTATGTAAAGTGCTCAACGATGACTCGACATACAATATATCTCCTGCCATCTCCATGAGTTCATACTCTTCCGGTGGCTCGGATCTTCCAATAAAGGACTTAACCTTCTCGGCCTGGTGGAGCAGGCGGGAGCGAAGTGCACCCTGACCAATCATACCGAGGGTATCCGCCAGCTTTCGAATGGGGTTTTCCAGTTGCGCCAACATATCGGTCTCTGCCTGTTGATTGCGCATAAAAAGATCAAGTACATCTTTAACCTTGGTTAATTCGGACTGAATTGCCTCACTGATCGAAGCCGCCAGCTCCGCATTGGAACCACTTAGACCTTGACGCCCCTCTTTAAGCATCACTTCGCTCGGCATAAGCGTTTCAAGATCATAGGCCTTCTTGACCTCATTGATCCTAGAATCATCTGTTATGGCTTGAGCAATGTAGTAGAGGAGGTTTTTCAGCAGATCATCCGCCTGATCTCTGTCCAAAGCACCCTCGCCACCATCGATGATGGACTTTAATTGCCTGTCGATCTTACTAAAAAGCTGTTTGACCGCGATGCCTGAAATGATGGAATGTTCGATCAGCCCTCGGGTCAACGCACCGGCAACCCATGCCAGACTATAGACCTCATGTGTGCCGGCATGCTGTTCAAGCTCCTCGAATACCTCACGCAGATATTGCCAGCCCTCTTCGACGTTTTGATTGCGATACCAGCTAAGCAATCCAACATGAAACTTCTGTCGTAGACGGCGAACCAGAGACGAAATCTCAGGATTGGGTTCACCAGTAACCTGCACCAATAGAGAAGCCTTGGCAATCTCCGGCTTAAACAGGGCAGCTTCTGATAACAGAGGGGCTTCACGTGCCGCTCTTAGATCATTCAGCAAAGGAAGGATTATGAGAGGAATATCCGCATCGCCCGCCTGCAAATTTTCCAGATAGTCAGGCAGTTGTATCAAGGAGAGCATTAAGGCTTCAGCCGCATCATCTTGTTGCGGAACCTGCCCATCAGCCATGGCCCGGGCAACTGCTTCCATCTCCTCCGCCAGCATGCCTGGACCGTAGATCTGCACCATCTGCAACACACCGGCAACCTGATGAAGATGATCAGCGCAAAGACCTATTGCTCCCTCATCCCCTGCTGATTCGATGTAGACCTCCAGTGCCTGTCGGGCCCGGCCAATCGTCTCATCAAGCTCACTCTTGACCCAATTCAAAGCGCCAAAATCATTAACGCCCCTCATACTGCCGTCCCCTTATCCAGGTTAACCAGATAATTCAATCGCCTGTGCAAGCTTAACCCATGCATTGAATCAAATAGGATCGATCGATCAGGGAAGACGGAAACCGGCAACCGACTTCTGCAGTTCTTCAGCCAGATCCGCCAAGGCACCGATAGAGATCTCTGTTTGCCTGGTGCCATCGGTTGTCTGGGTTGTGATCTCTTGGATAACAGACATCGTATCGTTAACGACCGAAGATGCTTCAGACTGGGTTTGCGCTGAGGTAGCGATATTATTTGTTTGTTCAGCGATATATTGCGATACGTTTTCAATCTCCTTAAGCGCCTCACCTGCATCCTCTGCCAATTGTGCCCCCTTCACTACCCCCGTTGTGCTGGCCTCCATCGAAGTGACTGCTTCATTGGTATCTGCCTGAATGGTCTTAACCAGTGCTTCAATCTGTTTGGTAGCGTTGATTGAACGTTCAGCCAATCGTTGCACCTCATCCGCAACCACCGCAAAACCACGACCTGCCTCACCTGCCATAGCCGCCTGCATGGCTGCATTCAAAGCCAGGATATTGGTCTGATCAGCGATATCATCGATCAGTTCGACGATATCGCCAATCTCTTGTGAGCTCTCGCCCAGTCGTTTGATTCGCTTGGAGGTCTCCTGGATCTGCTCCCTGATAGAGTCCATGCCCTGGATGTTTTTGTGCACTGTTTCGGCACCTTTGTTGGCGATATCCACTGATCGCCTGGCTACTTCGGCGGACTCAGCAGCATCACGGGACATCTGATCGATGGCAAGCGTCATTTCCTTGATGGATTCATTCGCCTGGGTAATCCGATCCGCCTGATGCTCACTCGCCTCAACGAGGTGAGTAGCCGTTGCCCTACTCTCCTGCGTAGCTCCAGACACCTGATCGGCCGTCTGGTTAATCGTGGTAACCAATTCCCGCAGGGCCTCGATAGCGTAGTTGATGGAATCCGCAATGGCCCCGGTTATATCCTCCGTAACACTGGCGGTCACAGTCAGGTCACCATCGGCTAGGTCACCCATCTCATCCAACAGACGTAAGATTGCTTTCTGGTTGTTCTCGTTCTGTTCCTTACTTACCTGCTCACGCCGCTGGGAATCCACAATCAATTGCACACCAAGCAGTATCAGAAAGATCACCGCGGCACCACCAAAGATGGCAATCATAGCGGGGCCAGCACTGATTCCAAGTACTTTGAAACGTCCAGGAGACTGACCATATGCATCAATCAACTTCGCCGCCGCGGCGCTGGCCTGATCACTCGACAAATTAATTACAGCTACCGCTTCCAGGGCGGGTAAGACACCAGGGATATTCTCGATGATCTCCTGGATGTTATCGTTGATAGTGCCAAACAGATTTCCGATATCCGCCAAACGTTGGGCCGCCACACGATCATCTACCTTCTTCAACCCCAAGGCGTCATCACCGTCAAGCAGCCCGGCCAACACCTGACTAAAACGGTTTACATCCCGACTAACCTGATCAATGGCCGCCGCTGTTTCCTGGCCACCTTCAAACACCTGATTCACATTGGTGTTGATCCTTTGCAACAACATCTCCTGCTCCGCGGCGATGGATATTTGCTCGCGTGCCGCCTTACTGTTCACAAGAACCAGCACCAACTCTTCTGACAGTTCCTGGAGTTGGGGTATAAACTCACCGATCACACCGGAAAATTCATTGATTGCCAGGATGAATTCTCTTGCCTGCAAAACCTCATCGATGTATTGCCTCAATTCGAACCAGCTATTTTCCAAATTCCGCAATGGCTTGGAGACCTCTTCTGGGGAAGCGGGAAGCTTGTCAGCAACAGATCCTTTCTTCAGCTCAGTTATAAGGGTCTCATATCGATTACGTGCGGCTTGTAAGGGTTGGAATGATTGTAATTCACCCTTTGCCGCAGAGAGAGCAATCTTTGCAAGCCGCTGGGCGAGTACCTGTGTCTCAGCAGCCCTGATTAGATATTGCTCATCATAGCTCTCACGACGAGAGGTATGCACAAATGTCATAAGCGCCAGTATCAAGCAGACCAATACCAACACCGCGAGTGTTGTGACAACCTTGTTGGAAGGCAATTTTCCACCCACTCCTTTCACTTTCATTACTTTATTCTCCCAAAAGGATAATGCTCACGCCTATGATTTGTAGCTGAACCAAACGCGGTTAAACCGCTGCCATCAGGAACGCAGGATCTTCAGCCAATGCAGATAGTTTGAAAACCGGCCAGATAACGCCATCTTGATTAAAACCATATTTGACATATCTGTCGAATTGCCCGGATAGCGCTTCATTCCCAGTCGCCGTGTCTTTGGCAAAATGACGCATCCCAACCATCTCCCCGACCAGTACCCCAGTCAAACCGGAGTCCATGGTAGAAACCAGCACACGACTGCGTCTGCCTCGATTTGTTTTTCTGCCAATCAGAAACAGTTGCAGATCCACAACAGGCATCAAGGTACCTCGGATATTGGCAATCCCCAGCATCCAGGGCTTGGCGCCAGGAACCTTGGTCATGACAGCGGGGTAATTAAGGATCTCCTTGATATCACTCAATGGGGCAACCAGGCACTGCTCACCAACATAGAACATCACCCCTTCCCAGTAGCTCTGGATTTGTTCCTGTTGTGGTAGTCCTACCGCATATTGACGACAGCGTTGTTCTATCGAGACAAGCAGCTCCACAATTTCCACCGAGGAAACTGCAAGGGAGGCCTGCATAGATTCAGCCACCTAGCAGCTCCTTGATTTTGCTGAGCAGATCAGCTGGCATGACAGGCTTTACCAGATATTCGTTTGCACCCTGTCTTTTACCCCAATTGATATCGGTCTGCTGACCCTTGGTTGTCACCATAATTATCGGAATATCCGCGGTTCCCTCATCACTTCGCAGTTTTCTCGTGGCTTGAAAACCATTCAATACCGGCATCACAACATCCATGATAATGAGGTCCGGATGGATACTCCCGGCCACTTCCAGAGCTTCCTGGCCGTCCCGGGCAATCTCTGTTTTATAGCTCTGTTTTTCAAGGATTTTTTTAAAGACATGCACCTCGGTTGGTGAATCATCGACTATCAGAATAGTCGCCTGGTTCCTACTCTCTGATGGCCTCGCCTCATCCACTTGTGAATCCGTATTATCCTTGCGAAAGATATTTTTAATCATTGACTCTTTTGTCTACTAGGTTTTTTAAAAACTGGCCTGTATTGTGCGAACTTCGATCATCTTCACGCGACTTTGGATACATGGCGCCGGATTGCACCCAATAATTCATCTTTGGTAAATGGCTTGGTCAAATACTGCTCCGAGCCCACAATTCGGCCTCTCGCACGATCGAACAGCCCATCCTTGCTTGACAACATGATTACCGGGATATTTTTATACACAGCATTGTTTTTAATCAGCGCGCAGGTCTGATATCCATCCAGGCGTGGCATCATGATATCGACGAAGATTACGTCAGGGTGTAAATCAGCTATCATCGCCAGGGCTTCGAAACCATCAATAGCGGTTATTACTTCACATCCCGCCTTCTTTAACAGACTCTCCGCGGTGCGTCGGATGGTCTTACTATCATCGATGACCATGACCTTGATGCCAGCGAGACCCAACTCATTCTCTTCGGCATTCACAATCTGATCCCCAAATGACAGGCTGTGGATAACATTAAATTTCTCACTTTAGGTAGTTGTTTGGTCAATTCTCAAACGGGCTAACCGGTCTTATTATCTCTTTATTTATTGGTTTATTCCGATAATCGGTGTTTGATGCCAGAGAAAAATAGCAAGATGTTCATCCATCATCAAGATTTCTCTTCCCAAGAGTTTGACTTGACAAGCAATAATCAGATAAATCGTATCACTCGCTTCCCCTACAGCGGCAGTGATTAGAAAAACTTAATTCTTCCAGGCAAGCAAAGTACACTGATAATCATGAGCATTAAACTCGGCATAGTGATGGACCCCATCGAGTCCATTAAAATTCACAAAGACAGCAGCTTCGCCATGCTCCTCGCCGCCCAGGCAAAGGGCTGGGAGCTCTACTATCTGCAACAGGAGGATCTTACGCTACGTGACGGCCATTGCCACGCGCGGATGCGCAGACTCCTGGTGGAAGATAACCCAACTGGCTGGTATGAGTTTCTGGGTGAGATGACCGCCCCCCTGGAGAGCCTGGATAGCGTACTCATGCGCAAGGATCCACCGTTCGACATGGAGTACATCTATACAACCTACCTGCTGGAACAGGCTGAACAGCGGGGATGCCTGGTGGTGAATCGTCCCGCCAGTCTGCGGGATGCCAACGAGAAACTCTTCACCAGTTTCTTTCCCCAATGTTGCCCTCCCACCCTAGTGACAAGGCAATCCGAAGCGATCCGCGACTTCGCGCGGGATCAGCAGGACATCATCATCAAACCCCTGGGAGGTATGGGTGGTGCCTCAGTATTCCGGGTCCGCCAGGGCGACCCAAATCTCAGCGTCATCATCGAAACCCTGACCCGGCATGGCAGGGAATACACCATGTGCCAGCGCTTCATCCCCGAGATCACCGCTGGAGACAAACGCATCCTGATGGTCGACGGCGAGGCTGTTCCCTATGCCCTGGCACGCATACCCGCGGAGGGCGAAACCCGGGGCAACCTGGCTGCCGGTGGCCGAGGCGAGGGAGTCCCCCTATCGGAGCGCGACCGCTGGATCGCCAATCAGGTGGGGCCCGAACTGAAAAAACGTGGCATCCTATTCGCCGGCCTGGATGTGATTGGCGACTATCTAACTGAAATCAATGTCACCAGCCCAACCTGTATTCGTGAACTCGATCATCAATATGAGCTGGACATCGCCGGTGACCTGATGGATTGTATCGCCAAGTACTTAAACAGATAAAGGCAACTGTGTTAGCTTCGTCGGATGACCACCTTGGCTTGATGCTTTTTCTGGCGGCCTGCCTTCATCTCTTCATCATTCTGGGTATCAGTTTTGAGTTCGAAGAGAGAAATAAAAAAAAATATCGCCAGCAGAGCCTGGAAATCATGGTGGTTCAGCATCCCAAGGAGCCACCGAAGTCGGAGGAGAAGGCCGATTATCTGGCTCAGACCCGTCAGAGCGGCGCCGGAGAACAGTCGAAAAAGGCCAGACCCACAACCGAAGCTCCAGTCACTCCGAAGCAAAGAATCGCCCCACTGCCCAGCCAAAATCAAGCCCGGCAGGCCATCCCGGAAACCGCAAGGAGAGCGCAAAAACCGCTCATCACACAGACAAAATCACGCCAGAAGATAGTAACCGACGAGACCAAGCCTGTTATTCAGACCCCGCCAAAACCCACCTCGGCTCAGCTATTTGCCAGCAGGAACCAGGAAATAGCGCATCTCACGGCCGAACTTGAGCGAAAAACTCAGGCCTATGCCAAACTGCCAAAGCGCAAAGCCATCAGTGCCAGTACCAAAGAGTATAAATACGCCTCCTACCTGGATGCCTGGCGACGCAAGGTGGAGCGAATCGGCAACCTCAACTATCCGGACCAGGCCAAGCGACAAAAACTCTACGGCAACCTGATCCTGCATGTTGCGGTAAGAAAGGATGGCAGCGTCGAGCAAATCCGGGTATTGCACTCTTCCGGACACAAACTGCTTGACGATGCCGCGATCAGAATCGTGCGTCTGGCTGCTCCCTACTCGCCCTTTCCCCAGGAAATCCGCCAGGAAACAGATATTCTGGACATCACCCGCACCTGGCAATTCCTGCGTAGCGACCTGTTGGATTCGAAGTGACCCACCCGATACAGCAGAACGCCCTCGTGCTTGAATATCGGTTGCAGCCATCCCCCTCTGACGGGATACTATAAAGATGCGTCCGGAGAGTTATCTTACCAATCATTTTCTCATCGCCATGCCCAACCTGGCGGACCCCAACTTTTTCCATACCGTCACCTATATCTGTGAGCATAGCAATGAAGGCACTATGGGGCTGGTGATCAACCGCCCGATGGGATTGCATCTTGCTGACATCTTTGCCCAGCTGGAGATTGAGTTTACGGATACCAGCGTCTCTGACCAGCCCGTCTACCTGGGTGGCCCGGTCCAGGGAGACCGCGGATTCGTACTGCATGACTCCACCTCAGAGTGGGACTCGACCCTGAAAGTCACGCAAGAGATCAGTGTGACCACCTCGTTTGACATCCTGCAGGCGATCGCGGCGGGCAAGGGTCCCGTCAATTCACTGGTCACCTTGGGTTATGCCGGCTGGGGAGCCGGCCAACTGGAAGAGGAGATAACACAAAACGCCTGGCTCAACGGCCCGGCGCAGAGTGACATCATCTTCAAACGGGCCAGCCAGGATCGCTGGCAGGCCGCTGCCGACCTGCTGGGAGTGGATCTAAACCTGCTGAGCAGTGATGTCGGCCACGCCTGAATGGCAACCCTGCTTGGGTTTGACTATGGCACTCGCAAGATTGGCGTTGCCGTTGGCCAGACCGTGACCGGCACGGCAAGCGCATTGAAAACCCTGTTATCGGTCAAAAACCGGCCGGACTGGGAGCGCATCGGGCAACTCATTGAAGAGTGGAAACCCGATGCCTTGATCGTTGGTCTTCCCTTGAACCTTGACGATTCCGAGACGGATGCAACAATCCCGGCCCTGCGCTTTTCCCGTCAGCTGGAGGGACGATTCCATCTCAAAGTCCATCTGGCGGATGAACGATTTACCTCTGCCGAGGCCCGAGACCGGTTGGGACAGAAGGTCAAAGAGGTCGGAAAATACGACGCCATGGCGGCAAAACTGATCCTGGAGACCTGGCTGAGTGACAACCCCAATTGAATTCGCCGAAGAGATAAACAAAAGGTAATCCTATGCAGGTAGAAAAATTCATGGACGCCGATGAGGTGGAGTCGCTGGTCGACGTCATGGCAGGCAAGCTATGGAGCTTGCTCAACCAACGCCAGATCCAGAATCCGCTGATCATCGGCATCCGTACCGGTGGGGTCTGGGTGGCCGAAATGTTGCATGCAGAGCTCGGTCTTGCCGATCCCCTCGGCACGCTGGACATCTCCTTTTACCGAGACGATTTCACCCGCATCGGCATGAATCCGGAGGTCCACCCCTCCAACCTGCCAACCCCGGTGGACGACCGCCACATTATCCTGGTCGACGACGTGCTGCATACCGGCCGCACCATCCGCGCCGCACTCAATGAGATCTTCGACTACGGCCGTCCGGCGTCACTGATTCTCGCAACCCTGGTAGACCGGGGTGGGCGGGAACTGCCAATCCAGCCCGATGTGGTCGGGGTGAAGCCCCCGCTGGAAAATAATCAGCATATCACCCTCACCGGCCCCGATCCCCTTGGTCTGGTAATTGGGCAAGAGTCCAATCGCAGCTCACGCATCCAGGAGCATGAGATCGAGCCATGAGCCAAGCCGCCGTCAATCTTCAACTGGACAAGACAGGCAGGCTACTGCATTTCCTCACCATCGACGGCCTGAGCCGTGAGATACTCAGCGAGATCCTCGACCTCACTGAAGGCTTCACCGGGGTCTCCGAACGTACGGTAAAGAAGGTACCACTGTGCCGCGGAAAGGTGGTTGCCAACCTCTTCTTCGAGACCAGCACCCGCACCCGCACCACCTTCGAACTGGCGGCTAAAAGACTCTCGGCGGATGTGCTCAATCTCAATATCAGCGCCTCCGCCACCTCCAAGGGCGAGACCCTGCTCGATACCCTGCGTAACCTGGAGGCGATGAACGTGGACATGTTCGTAGTGCGCCACCCCTCCAGCGGCACTGCCCATTTCATCGCCCAGCACGCCGATCCTGGGGTAGGGATAATGAACGCCGGTGACGGCCGCCACGCCCACCCGACTCAGGCCATGCTCGATATGTTCACCATCCGCCGCCACAAGGGGGACTTTGCCGGACTCCGGGTAGCCATAGTGGGTGATATTCTCCACTCCCGGGTGGCCCGTTCGCAGATTCTCGCCCTCAATACCCTGGGGGTATCCGAGGTCCGGGTGGTCGCCCCCAAGACCCTGCTCCCCGCCGACGCCCGCAGCCTGGGCGTGCATGTCTACCATGAACTGGACCAGGGCATACGCGATGTGGATGTGATCATCATGCTGCGCCTGCAGCGAGAGCGTATGCAAGGTGCCATGCTGCCCAGTGAACACGAGTACTTCCAGCTCTTCGGTCTCACCGAACAACGTCTGGCCAAAGCGGACTCAGAGGCAATCGTCATGCATCCAGGCCCCATCAATCGGGGTGTGGAGATGGACTCTCAGGTAGCCGACGGTCACCGTTCGGTCATCCTGCAGCAGGTCAGTTATGGCATCGCGGTGCGCATGGCGGTGATCTCCATGGTCATCGGCAGTCAGAATATGCGGGCGCAGGAGGTATGAGCCGATGAAAAAGCAAAATCTCAGCATTCTCAACGGCCGCGTGATCGACCCGGCCAATGGCATCGACCAGATCACTGGCCTGCATATCTCGAAGGGGAAGATTCACGCCATGGGCGAGACCCCGAAAGGATTCGAGGCCGAGGTGATCGATGCCTCCGGCCAGGTGGTCTGTCCTGGGCTGATCGACCTCTGTGCCAATCTGCGGGAGCCCGGCGCTGAACACAAGGCCACCATCGCCAGTGAGACAGCCGCTGCCGCCAGCGCCGGCATCACCACCCTCTGCTGCCCACCGGATACCCATCCCATCATCGACACCCCGGCGGTGGCAGGACAGATCAAGAACAAGGCCAAGCAGGCGGGCTATTGCCGCCTGCTGCCTCAGGGAGCGCAAACCCGGGGCCTGGCAGGCAAACAGCTGAGCGAGATGGCCGCCTTGAAAATGGCCGGCTGCATCGCGGTCTCCAACGCCTACCAGCCCATCGTCAGCACTCTGGTGCAGCGTCGCACCCTGGAGTATGCCGCCACTTTCGACCTGCTGAGCATGATCCGCCCGGAAGATCCCTCTCTCGCCAATCATGGTTGCGCCAACGAGGGCAGGGTAGCCGACCGATTGGGACTACCGGGTATTCCCCATGCCGCGGAGACCGTCGCGGTGGCGACCCTGCTGGCACTGGTGGAGCAAACCGGGGCCAGGATCCATTTCCAGACCCTCTCCACCGACCGGGCGGCACGCATGCTGGCCCGCGCCCGCTACGACAATCAAGCGGTGACCGCGGACGTGGCGATCCACCAACTGTTTCTCACCGAGCTGGACATGGAGGGATTCGACAGCCGCACCCATGTCAGGCCACCGCTACGTACCGCTAGCGATCGGGATGGCCTGCGCCGGGCCTTGGCAGACAACGTGATCACCGCCATCTGCTCCGATCACCAGCCCCATGAGGCCGATGCCAAGGCGTCTCCCTTTCCGGATACCGAGCCCGGTATTTCCGGCCTGGAGAGCCTGCTCCCCTTGACCCTGAAACTGGTACAGGAGGGGGTGATGGACCTGAGCAACGCCATCGCCCGACTGACCTGTGGACCGGCGGATATCCTGGGCTTGCCACAAGGCCGTCTGGGAGTCGGTTCACCCGCCGATATCTGTATTTTCGATCCCGAGCATCACTGGACCCTGGCAGCGGAGAAGTTGTTAAGCCAGGGTAAAAACACCCCCTTCGATGGCTGGGAACTGCCCGGCCAAGTCAGCTATACCCTGCTACAGGGCCGGATCGTCTACGCCCGGGAAACGTCTCAGGAGTCAGCTCATGAACAAACCTCAGCGTGACACGATTTTTCTCGAGAAGGCCGAGATCCTTTCGCATCAGGCCTTCCCGGGTGAACAGTTCATCCTGCGCCTCCAGGCCCCACAATGTGCGGCCAGGGCCCTGCCAGGCAGTTTTGTACACCTGCAGTGCGATCCACTGCAACCCATGCGCAGACCGATTTCGATCATGCGGGTTTCCGCCAGCCTGGGTTGGGTCGAGTTGCTGTATAAACGGGTCGGCAGCGGCACCCGGCTGCTCTCCCAGCGCAAGCCCGGCGAGACCATCAGCCTGCTCGGTCCCATTGGCCAGCCCTTTACACCCTCCCCCGGGCACAGCAGACCCTTGCTGATCGGTGGCGGTGTAGGCATGCCGCCGATGATCTTCCTGGCGGATGCCTTGAGAAACGAGCGTGACAAACAGGTCTTTGTCATTCTCGGCTCCGAGGTACCCTTTCCCTTCTCGCCCAGGCCCTCCAATATCCTGATCCCCGGTCTGCCGGAGGGCGTCATCGCCAGCATGCCCCTGCTTGACGATTGGGGAGTGGCTTGCCGGCTTGCCAGTCTGCAGGACCTGCCCGGCTGCTATCAGGGCTATGTCACCGACCTGGCCCGCCACGGGTTGAACTCGCTGGATCAGGCTGCGCGGAAAGAGGTGGAGATCTTCTCCTGCGGCCCCCATCCGATGCTAGAGGCGGTGGCGCAACTGGCGGCGGAGTTCGACCTGCCCTGCCAGGTCTCACTGGAGGAGTTCATGGCCTGCGCGGTCGGTGGCTGCGCCGGTTGTGTGGTGGAAGTGAACACCCCGGAAGGACCGGCTATGAAGCGGGTCTGTGTGGATGGCCCGGTATTCGATGCCCGGGTCGTGTTGTGGTCTTTTTATGTTTAAACAAGTATACACCGTTGTCCGTGTGCTTGCGGCACTCGTGCGGGGAC
>CBDVCD010000021.1:0-23681 GCA_965372385.1 uncultured Gammaproteobacteria bacterium
TCACCCAGGCGACAAACGGGCAACGGGGACAGTAAGTAGCCCGGGTGCAACCCGGAACCGGTGCGCCAATCCCCCGGGTTACGCTGCGCTTCACCCAGGCGACAAACGGGCAACGGGGACAGTAAGTAGCCCGGGTGCAACCCGGGGAACCGGTGCGCCAATTCCCCGGGTTACGCTGCGCTTCACCCAGGCTACGCATGCTGAATGTCATACTTTCATACTCTCCTTGCCATTTTCAGTCGAATCGGCATCCAGTCCTCTTCTGAGGTAGACTAAACCCCCTGCGGCAAACGCATAACCAACTGACTTATTGATCGATGACCACAACAGAATCCACAACCGAACAAGATCCCTTCCTCTTCGATAACGAACAACTCAAGAGCATCGCTGACGAATGGGTGATTCGTCAGGGGCTGGCTGATTTTCGGGATAACAGCGTCACTGATCTGGATTGTGCGGAGAACCTGTTGTGGGCCCAGGTGGAGGAGCGGGATACGCAAGAGCCCCTGACCACCGAGATCAGTTACGACGCAGACGGCAACCTCTCCGCGGTCTGCGATTGCGGGGATGAGGAACACCCGGTTTGCCGGCATGCAGTCGCGGTCCTGGCCGCCTATGCGTCACAGGCTGGGAGCGATGACGAGCTGCACGGCGCGCTGGACACGGCTATCGAAGAGCGGGTCAAACGGGGCCGCACCGAGGTTCAGGTCGAGAAACTCGGTGAGGAGCCGGCCTATGGTCTCTGGCGCGCCCGCTCCATCGGTTCCGCCAGCCATTTTCCGCGCAGTTACCGGGTGCATATCCGCTCCCTGCAGCGGCGGGCGAACTACTGCACCTGCCCCGATTTCGCCGGTAATCAGCTCGGCACCTGCAAGCACATCGAGGCGGTGCTGCATAAGATCGGCAAGCGGCGGGATTATCGCAAGCTCTGGGAGCAGCCGGCGCCTTTTCCCTATGTCTATTTGGCCTGGGATCAGGAGGATGCCCCACGGATTGCCCTGCATCGCTCAAAGAGAACGCCGCAGGGTCTGGGACCGGTGCTGGCTGAGTATTTTGATGACAGGGGGCTGTTTAAAGGTCGCCTGCCGGATGATTATTTCAGTTTTACGCAACAGGTCGAGGAGCTGGACTCTATCGATTTGGGGGAGGATGCGCTCGGGTATGCCCGTCAGCTGGCGGAAGGGGCAGCCCATCGCTCGCGGGCGGAACAGATACGCCGACAGATCGGTGCCTCTGGCGGACATCTGCCGGGTGTCCAAGCCCGGCTCTACCCTTATCAGGTGGAAGGCGTGGCTTTTCTTGCCGCCAATGGCCGGGCGCTGTTGGCGGACGATATGGGGCTGGGCAAGACGCTGCAGGCCATCGCCGCAGCGAGCTGGCTGCAGAATAACGCCCAGGCCAGACGCATCCTGGTGGTCTGTCCCGCTTCACTGAAACAGCAGTGGGCGCGGGAGATCGAGCGTTTTATCGGCATGCAGGCGCAGATCATTCAGGGTTCTCCAGAAGCGCGCGGGGTTCAGTACCGTCAGGGCGACGGTTTCTACATCATCAACTATGAATTGGTACTGCGCGATCTGTCGGTGATCAATGAAACCCTCAGCCCGGACCTGCTGATCCTGGACGAGGCCCAGCGCATCAAGAACTGGCGCACCAAGATTGCCTCCGCCATCAAGCTGATTCCCTCCCGTTATGCCTTCGTGCTCTCCGGCACCCCGCTGGAAAACCGCCTGGAGGATCTCTACAGCCTGATGCAGGTGGTGGACGCCAGGGTGTTGGGTCCCTTGTGGCGCTATCTCGCCGACTTCCACATCACTGACGAGCGGGGCAAGGTGCAGGGTTATCGCAATCTCTCGGAGTTGCGCCGGCGGCTGGCCCCGGCGATGCTGCGGCGTGATCGGCGGTTGGTGAGCGATCAACTGCCCGAGCGTATCCAGCAGCGTCTCGATCTGCCGTTGACCCCCAAGCAGCAGGAGTTGCATGACGCGGCCATGAGCGCCGCGGGTACCTTGGCGAACATCGCGAAACGGCGACCCCTCACGCCAGGGGAGCAGAACCGCTTGATGGCCGCCCTGCAGCAGGCGCGCATGGCCTGCAATGCCGCTGGTCTGGTGGACAAGGAGACCGAGGGCGCCCCCAAACTCGACGAGTTGGTCAATCTGCTGGATGAACTCTGTCTCCAAGGCGGGCGCAAGGCGGTGGTCTTCTCCCAGTGGACCTTGATGACCGAGATGGTGGAACAGCGTCTGCGCAGAATCGGTCTGGGCTGTGTGCGGCTCCACGGCGGAGTGCCCAGCGCCAAACGGGGCGACCTGATAGACCGCTTTCGCGAGGATGACGCCGTCCAGGTCTTCATCTCCACCGATGCGGGGGGCGTGGGCCTCAATCTACAGAGTGCCTCGGTGCTGATCAACCTCGACATCCCCTGGAACCCGGCGGTGCTGGAACAGCGTATCGCCCGCATTCACCGCCTCGGCCAGAACAGGAAGGTGCAGGTGGTGCTGCTGGTTACCTCGGAGGGTTACGAGGGACGGGTCATGGAACTGGTGCAGGGCAAACAGGTGCTGTTCGATAATGTGATCGACCCGGATGCGGTCGAGGATGTGGTGGGTGTCTCGCCAAAACTGCTGGAAAGACTGGTGGAGGATTTGGCGGAGACACGTGAGGACGCGATAAGTCCGGACGAGGAGGCTGAAGCTGAAGGGGAGCCCACCACGGCGGTCGCGAGTGAGATCAAACCGCTAGTGCGCAATGACGCCGAAGTGGCGATTACCCGCTGTGTCGAGGAGCTGCAGGCGGCCTTTGGGCCGCGCATCGAGCGCATCCTCGGGGCAGGCGGTGGTTTGCTGGTGGTCATGGATCGGGTAGATGAAGCGGCGGATCGCCAGGCAAGTCAGCTCTCTGAACGGATCGCCGCGGATCTATCGGTGGATGTCCCACTGGCACTGGTCGATCCGCTGACCCTCAGCAGCCTGCAACGCCTGGGCAGTGCCTCACCCGTGCAGGAGGGTGAAACCTATTACACTGCGGAGGTGGATACTCAGGCGAAGGAGTCAACCCTGTTGGCCTTTGCCAAGGCGCGCCTCGAGGCAGCCGAGCTATTGGTCGAACAATCCAGTAGCGGGCCTGCACTGGAGCTACTGATCTCGGCCCTGCTGGCCTCAGCCGCCGCGCGCGCCGGCCTGGCCCAGGCGCCTGCGCCAGAACAGGCGGGTGTCTGGCTGTTTGGCGAGGCCTTACCGCAAGGATGGCTTGATGAAGCTCAGGCCGCCTTGATCATGCGGGGGTTGAGTCTGGTCCAGGCGCCGGTAGTGCCCGATGCATTACTGACCTCTCTGCTGGATGACAGTCGTGGATTTATCCTTGCTACCCTGTGAGGCAGGATCAGTCAGTAGCCCGGGTGGAGCCTTGGGTAATCCAGGGTGGCGCTACCTTTCCCTGGATTCCACTGCGTTTCATCCTGGCTACCTGGTTTGACCCTTGATGTCAGGTTGTAAGTCGTAGGGCGGGCACCGCCCACCATTATAACGTTGGGGTAGGCGGCATCTGGTGGGCGGTGCCCATCCTACGAGACTTCCAGCGATTGGATAGGTGCCTTGGTATGCAACTGAACGAATCCAGCAATATGCAGACCCGGCTTGAACTTGCCCGGTGCAATCTGGTCTTATCCAGTCGCCATGAATTGTAGTAGCCAGTGGAGAAATACAATGAAATATCAAGTTTGGAAGTTCGTGGGTGGCGGTCTGCTTGTCTTGTGTGCAGCTGTCGTCCAGGCCGAAGAGCAGGAGCCCAGCGCCTGGGAGGAGAGCAAGAGATATAGTTCAGAGGCCTGGGATGCCACCAAGGAGAAATCGGGTGAAATTTGGGATGCCACCAAGGAGGTCTCTGGAAATGCCTGGGAGGAGACCAAGGAGACATCGGGCGAGGTTTGGGATGCCACTAAGGAAGCCTCTGGAAACGCCTGGGAGGCAACCAAGCAGAAGTCGGGTGAGGTCTGGGATGCGACCAAGGAGATGAGCGGGGAGGCTTGGGATGCGACCAAGGAGATGACCGGCAGTGAGGATGAACCAGAAAACGAAAAACCGGCACAGGAGGCTCCGGTCAGTGAGATCTGAGTAATTTTGGGGAATATTCCTTATCAGTCGTAGGCTGCCCACGAGAATTTCAAGGTTGATGAATCCCTACGTCTCATTGTCTCGCTTGTAGGGAAGCGTTTCCTCCATCTCCTGCATATAGTCACTTACCGCCTTCCGCTCATGCTGGACATGGACGGCAATGGGACCGCGGAACTTTTCGTCCCTGATCCAGTGGCTGGAACGGGTCAGGGTCGGGCGGAATCCCCGGGGTATCTTGTGCTCACCCTGAGCGCCGGGTTCGAAAAGCTTCAGGCCCTGTTCGATGCAGTGCGCTATGCCTTGATAGTAACAGGCCTCGAAGTGAAGGCTGTGGAGCTGCCGGAGGCAGCCCCAGTGGCGGCCGTAGAGAGTGGTGT
Source organism: uncultured Gammaproteobacteria bacterium (assembly GCA_965372385.1). Taxonomy (GTDB): domain Bacteria; phylum Pseudomonadota; class Gammaproteobacteria; order Chromatiales; family Chromatiaceae; genus JASJBU01. The sequence goes on from CBDVCD010000021.1 coordinate 4,490, forward strand.
CACTCTGGTACATGAGGGAGCCGCCGATACACTCACCATCCAGGTCCGCCAGCACCAGCAGGACCTGATCGGGCAGTTGCCATGCCACGTCGAGGAAAAAGGGGAAGTTGAAGGTGGCGATGCCCCACTTCTTCTCGAAGGTCTGGTTGTAGAATCGGGTGAAGTCCCGCCAGTCGGTTTCGTTGGCGGTGTGGCCGTTCAAGCGGCGTAGTACAACACCTGATTCCACCACCCGACGCCTCTCCTGACGGATATTTTTACGCTTCTTTGCGGTCAGTCGGGCGAGAAAGTCATCAAAATCTTGGTAGTCCTCATTGTGCCAGTGGAACTGACAATCGTGCCGGGTCAGCAGATGCTGTTGTTCCATGAACCGGTGTTCCTCCTCCAAAGGAAACAGACAATGGAAGCCACTGGCGCCAATCTCTTCAGTCAGCTCTAGGGCCCTTTTCAGGAGCAGCGGAAACAGTGCCTTCTGGTCTTCCTCCCGGCAGAGCAGACGCTGGCCGGTGGCTGGGGTGTAAGGGATGGCGGAGACCAGCTTGGGGAAGTAGGGCAGGCCGTAGCGCTGGTAGGCGTCCGCCCAGGCATGGTCGAAGACGAACTCGCCATAGGAGTTGTGCTTCTCATACAGTGGCATGGCAGCCAGCAGCGAACCTTCTTCATAGATGGCTATGTGTCTTGGCAGCCAGCCGAACTTTTCCCCAACACAGCCGTGTTTTTCCATGGCATGCAGGAATTCGTGGCGCAGGAAAGGGTGATTATCCTTGACCAGCCGATTCCATTGATCTGCCGGAATCTCCTCGATCTGTTGGTGGATGTGGATCTTCAAATTGTTGTACTGGCCTGATGATTGGCAGTTAGCGGGTATTGGGTGCTATGCTCGCCAGGTCGACAAACCAGAGCGAGGTTATTATTTTATCATGAAGAAGACATTTGGAATTGCGGTCGCCTGCTCCACCCTGATGCTGGCCGGTCAGGTATGGGCTTTTGGTGGTGGAAGCGGTGGCGGCGGCCCGCGCTCGAATAATCCGGGTTATGGTGAGGGTTACTATGACCAAGGCCCATATGGAAACCCGGGCTCAGGTTCGGGGAGTGGCTTCGGTGGTGGTCCAAGATCCGGCCCAGGCTATGGCCGCGGCTATGGTCCAGGACCCGGTGAAAATCCTGGCTCAGGCAGTGGTTTTGGTGCGGGTCCGCAGGCTGGAAATCCTGGCTATGGTTATGGTCCAGGGCCGAATACCGATCCCCGCACCCGTTCCGGTGGTGGCTTCGGCGGTGCTCCCCGCCATCAGCGGCAACAACCGGCTTATGGCTACCAACAGGGTCCGCAGGGTCACGCCGCGCCCCCTCAGGGTTATGCACCGCAACCTGGTCCGGGTGGCTATCCTCAGGGACAGGCGCCTGGCTATTATGGCAACCCAGGATACGGCTATCCACCGCCCGGTTATCGGGATGACTACTATCGAGATGACCGTGACAGAGGCGATAAAAAATCAGGTTTTAATCCTACGAATATGAGGAACGCACCGATGAGCATGTTTGGTGGTGACAAGGATCGAGACTGATCCCAGAGCCATGAGAATTTGAAAGGCTCTGTCAGTGTTAAGTGTTGGTTCTTTCTGTCTATGGTGCTAACTCTTTGTTATTCAGCTAAATACCAGTATTGAGGATTAGCGCTAGCAACAAGCGGGACAAGGGACCAACACCTAATACATACAGAGCCATTTGAAACCTCCAAGCCCCGGCATTGCCGGGGTTTTTTATGTGTGCTTGGCAAAACGCACAGGCTGCCGTTCCAGGTGAAGCCTGGGACATCATGGTTCGCCATTACCGGATGGAAGGGTGAAGCCAACAAGGCGCGAATTCAGCTCAAGGATCGAGTTCGGGAACTTGACGCACAGGAACAATCCGCAAAATTCCAACGGATCATGATCAAGGCGGGTTTTGATCCGAAATAGGCACACCGTGTCTGGATCAAGATGAACCGATGGCAACCGGTAATGAGACGGCCGGTGCGGTTCGTGATGGACCTGAAAGGGTTCAGGGAGCGTGGATTACTGTTTTCGTGTTGTCATTTTCACTTACCTCAGTTAAGAAGATCATCCTTAACTGGGTTGTACAAATCTATTAGACCACCTCATCACCAGCCTATCTTTTCCTTATTCATATTGTCATCAATAGCTTTCTTATGCCGCTACATAAATCATAAGATTTTCCGCTACATATATCATGGGGCCAGCCGCTACAGAAAAAAATGGAACAAAATGCGAAAAGAAACACCGCTGATCATACTCACGAGCAAGTTCTCGTCGGTAGAGCGCGTCATGGGCATCATTGTTGGCTACGACACCTCTCTTACCTAGCCCCGCAATACACGATACCTTCCATGAGGTCGTTAGCTGTTACTTGCAAGAACCCATGTATGGAGTCAGGTGGAGGTCGGCAAAGCTTATGTGGTCAAGACCCATTCACCGATAACGAAATCACTGAACGACCCAAGGCGTTTCATAAATGGAGCCCGATCTGCCGGAAGAAGTTTTTGAAATTATAGAAAACACAGCGAATGGATTGGTTCAGCATAGGACTGCCAAAATGCTGTTGGGATGGTGAGTTAGAGAATCATGATTGCCAAGAATACATCTGTAATCGCGTTGGCCGGGGTCTCAGCACATGAACTGCGGGTTCTGCAGACAATCTGTGTTATTTCCAAGGATCGTCCCCAGATCTATGTGCTTCAGGACGACGTACAATCTGCGACGGCGGATATTGCAATCGTCGATCAGGATAACTCGAAAGCAATGGCTGCCTGGCAGCGTTTTCAAGCCAGCAATCCGGCGATACCCGTGATCATGCTGACACGTCAGCCGAAGCCTGATCCGTCTGGATATCAACTTGGTCGCCCCTTGATGGCGACCCGTCTGCTAAAACTATTGGATAAAATACAGCAAACCTTGGGCAGTCCAGCCTTCGCCCCGCCGCAAACGGATGGGACCAAGGAGTCAACGCGTACTCCAGAACCTCAGGCAGCACAGCAATCCGCTGCCGGCAAGGACGAGAAGGGCTCGCGACTGACGGCTTTGGTGGTGGACGACAGTCTTCCGGTAAGACGACAGATAGGACTTCACTTGACACCTCTCGTCGGGAGAGTGGATCTGGCAGAGGACGGCGAGCGGGCCGTCGAATTCATCGCCAACCGATCCTACGACATTATTTTCCTTGATGTGGTTCTTCCCGGCATGGACGGCTACAAAATTTGCAGAGAGATCAAACGGAACAAGAGAACCAAGATGACACCGGTGATAATGCTCACCGGAAAGTCTTCGCCCTTCGATCGAGTAAAGGGCAAGCTGGCGGGTTGCGATACCTATCTGACCAAACCGGTGGACGACACTACTTTCGATGAGGTGGTACATAAGTATTTAAAAAAGCGCAGGGCGAGCAAGTCCTGTGAGGACCGCGGAAAATTATCTGACAGCGTTCCCGAGCATGCGTGATCCGGGATTCATCCTATGTAATCAAAAGGAGATACAAAAATGGCAGTGACCAAAGTTATGGTTTGTGACGATTCGATAACCGATCTTACAAACATAAAGAACATCGTTGAAACAGCAGGCTGTGTAACAGTGACAGCATGCAACGGCGCAGAGGCGGTGGACAAGGCCAGATCGGAGAAACCCGACCTGATATTTCTCGACATCATCATGCCGGAAATGGACGGTTTCGAGGCATGCCGTAAATTGCACGATGATCCCGCCACCAAAGAGATACCGGTGATCTTCGTTACCAGTAAACATCAAAAGGCGGATCGGGTTTGGGCTCAGATGCAGGGCGCCGCGGACTTTATTTCCAAGCCATATACCGAGGATCAAATCGCAGCAAAGCTCAAAGCATTCTGACGAACCAGCGATCGGTAGCCCCCAGGTAGACATCCGATTGACCTGGGGAAGCGGTAAACAGGAGAAATTGACAGTGACCGATAAGGCAAACAGTGGCGCAAGCAACGAGGTCGTGGGATCTCTGCTCAGCCCCAGCGAGGCGCTGACACGATTCGTGCCTGGCGGAACAGTGCAGGCAGGGGAAGCTCGGGCCGTTGCACCGACCCGGTTCGGGGCACAGGTGGGCGATATCGGGCTGCTGATACCGTTGGGCATGCTCAGCGAACTGGTTGAAGATGCTGAGATCTACCCGCTGCCGATGACTCCGCTCTGGTTCCAGGGCCTGATTAATCTACGCGGAAGTCTGGTGCCCGTATTCGATCTGAAAGCGTTGTTCGGGAATGTGGGCCAGAAAGTGGAAAGAACTAACCTCCTGGTGCTCAATTCTAGAGAAGAGGCAGTGGGTATTCTCATCGACGGTTTACCGATGACCGTGGATGTCGCCCAGACCCTTGAACAACTCCCGGTACTTCCGCCGGTTCTTCGGGAGTACAGCCAAGCAGTCTATGTGCGGGGTGAGGAGGTTTGGGTGGAATTCGATTTCGATGGGTTCTTCCGGGCAGCGGGTAGTCGGACAGTTGCTTGAGATCCGACCGATGTCTAAAGAATTGGTACTACCACGGGATCAGAATCGGACGCGAGGAGCATTTTAAGTCATGACGAGTTTGACGAGCAATGCAGGAACATGGGACTCGACATTGCCTGGATTGTTGGAGGTGGTATGTGCGTTTTCCGATGTCTCCGTGAGCGGTGATACAAAGGTCGAACAGGTTGCAGACACGCACTATCTGGACCATTACCTGGAAAAACTGAAAAAGCTCGGCGACCTAGCTGGCGAGCTGGAGTATATGGGCTTGCAGAACGCTTGCTTAGTGTGTCAGGAGAATATCCATGCCCTGCGTAAACGCAACAAGAAGCTGGACGATCAGATGCACGCCACGCTTGATGCATGGCCGGAATTGGTTCGGAACTACCTGGAGTTGCCATTAGACTCGCCGGTTGACAAGGGCATTACCAATTACCTTCAACTGCCCGTTTGGGATATGCCTCTGTCTTCGCAAGATGCCGAAATGATCGATATCCTGCTTCAGGGCGAGCGTCAGAAGGCCGTCGCGGGCAGTGATGCGGAACCTGTGGACGCGGTTGGCGAAGAAGACGTCATGGTGTTTGGGGTTGGTGTTACAGACGTACCTGAGACCGATGAAGTGATTGAGACCTCAGCCGGTCAACCCGACATGGCCCTCGAAGAAACGCTACCGCCCCAGATGCTTGACCTGGTAGAGATGCTTATTAATGAGCTCCCGCTTATGGAGGAGCACCTGGTAGAGCTTCTTGAAATCGAACCCGAGCAAAATCCAGTGGGCTGGGAAACAGCGGTTGAGGTCTATGGCGACTATCTGGACCGGTTTGGTGAGGCGACGGAGGCGGTTGGCTTTCTGGGACTGCAGCAGGCAGTCGTCCTGATGAGAGAAAACCTGGGTCTTCTGGCTGCGCAGGGACGTGTTCTGACTCCCGGCGAAAAGGACCTCCTGGCGGCCTGGAGCGGAAATGCGCTGGTTTATCTGAGTGCACCGCACAGCGTCTCCGCCTGCCAAGCCCTGGCCGATTGGCTCCAGGCGCCTGAATGGCCCATGCCGCTGCCGGTGGAAGAGGCGGAGGTTCTGCTACCCGTGTTACAGACGCCAGACCTTTCCGATATCGACGAAGAGGAGGGCGAAGCACGTCCACAGCAGGCGACACCGGAAGATGTCAGGGTGGAACTGCCGGACGATGTCAACCCGGAGCTACTCAATGCCCTGCTTCAGGAGCTGCCAAGCCAGACTGGGACCTTTTCAGAAGCAATCCAGAATCTAATCGCCGGCGGTTCGATGGACGACGTCAGGATCGCGCAACGCATGGCCCACACACTGAAGGGGGCGGCAAATACAGTCGGTGTGTCTGGACTTCCCACGCTGACGCATCATTTAGAGGACATACTGGTAGCTCTGGCGAAGCAAGAGGCCTTGCCCACTCATTCGCTGGCCTTGTCGCTGATGAACGCCGCCGACTGTTTGGAGGTGATGGGCGAAACCCTCTGTGGAATAGGTGATCCGCCGGACAATGCCCAGGCGGTGTTGCAAGAGGTGCTGGACTGGGCCAATCGTATCGACCGGGAAGGCCTGCCTGCGCCAGAGGACGAGGCGCCCACGGTCCCTGTGGAGCAGCAGGCTACTGTGGTTCAGTCGGTAGCGTCGACGACGGAAGCCCCTCAGGAGCCGTTACGGCAAAGCCAGCCAACATCGGCCAGAACGCAGGTCGCAACGGGGCTTGTAGATGACCTTCTGCGCTTGGGTGGAGAGAACATTATCCTGAGTGGTCAGGTGCACGAGCAGGTGCGGAGAATCGAAGAGATAACGAGCACCATGCAAAAGGAGTTCGAGCGCCTGCAACAGTTAGGTGGCGAATTGGAACGTTTGATCGACATCAGAGACCTTAATACCGACCAGCGTCAACAGCAGGAAGATTCCGATTTCGACGCGTTGGAAATGGATCAGTACAGCGAGTTGCATACCATCAGCCGAATGTTGGTGGAGGCGGCCACCGACGCACGCCAGATCGGCGGCATGGTAGCCGACCAGTTGCAGGGGCTCGACAAGATGCTGCTCACCCAGGAGAGCCTCAACCGGGAGACCCAGGAGAAGGTACTCAGTGCTCGCATGGTACCCATCAAGACGGTTGAGCCACGTCTACAGCGTAGCGTGCGTCAGACCTGCCGCCTCACCGGGAAGCAGGTGGATCTGCATATCAGTGGTTCCGACACCTTGATGGATGGCGAGGTGCTCAACGAACTGGTCGATCCTCTGATGCATGTCTTGCGCAATGCGGTGGATCACGGCATTGAGTCGACGGCTGACCGGTCTGCCGCTGGTAAATCGGATAGCGGCAACATCTGGCTGGACTTCCTGCGCGAGGGCAACAATATACTGGTGCGCTGTCGAGACGACGGGGCGGGATTCGATTACTCGGCCATCCGCCGTACGGCGGAGAGTCGGGGGTTATTGGAACCGGGCAAGGTGGCATCTGAGGAAAAACTTAGGAATCTGCTGCTGATGCCGAACTTCTCCACCCGTTCCGAAGTGACGCAGACATCGGGACGTGGAGTGGGATTGGATGTGGTCTACTCACACGTGATCAGCCAGGGCGGTTCCCTCGTCCTGAAAACGACAGGCGGCGAGGGCAGCACGACTGAGCTGCGACTTCCGGTCAGTCTGATCTCAACTCATGCGGTGCTGGTCCAAGTTCATAATCAGGTGGTGGCTGTGGCCGATCGCGGCATAGAGAGAATATTGCACGCCACTGATGGAACACGACGTGATTTCGGGGGGCAACCTACTTTTCAGATTAACGACCAGATGTATCCCGTTAAACAGCTCGACGAGATCCTTCAGCTGGCGCCGGATGCCCGCACCAAACAGCGTGCCTCGATGCCCGTGTTATTGGTGAACACGCGCTCTGGTGTGGTAGCTGTCAGGGTTCAGGAGGTCCTGGCCGGCACCGATTTGGTAATCAAGGAATTCAGCCGCTACGTGCCAAGGCCGCCAGGAATCGTCGGTGCCACAATCCTTGGCAACGGCAAGGTCACCCCCGTGTTGGATCTGCCGGAGCTGATGAGCGATGCCCACAGGCCGTTCGGGCAGGCGGTGACCGAAGCCGTGGCCGAAGAAGGGCAGAAGAAAAATCATCAGCCTGTTGCCTTGGTGGCCGACGACTCTCTGAGCGCGCGCAAGGCCCTGGTTCAGGTCATGGAGGACGCCGGTTACGAGGTCCGTGCGGCCCGTGATGGCATGGAGGCGGTTCAGTTGGCCGAGGCTAAGCGGCCAGATATCGTGCTGGCCGATATGGAGATGCCGCGCATGAATGGTATCGAGCTGACCGCTCATCTGCGAGCGCGTCCGGAGACCATGGAGCTGCCGGTGATCATGATTACCTCGAGGTCTACCGCGAAGCACCGGCGTCAGGCCGAGGATGCCGGTGTCAATGTCTATCTCACCAAACCGTTCCTGGATGACGAACTGCTCGATCATGTAGCCGCTTTGCGGGGTCAGATATGATCGGTAAGCGTCCCGACGAGATCCGTCTCGAGCCATCGTCTACCTACCGTTACGTCGTTCTAAGCATGGGGCATCTGGGTCTGTTGATCCCGCAGCACCAAGTCCATGCCTTGGAGCCGAGTTTCGACGTGCAACGCGCGAAAGGGGGGGATGCTACGGGCTGGATATCAGTTACCGGAGCCAGCTCGCCGGTGTACTGCCTGTCCGAGAATCTACAGCTTATTCATGAGATCCCCACGGATCGTAACATCTGCGTACTGCTGGATATCGGTGACGGTCTGTTTGGCATACTCTGTGATCAGGTAGTCATGCTCACCCAGGCTGAACTGGACATCAGGCCGTTGCCGGCGTGCATGCAGGGTCCAGACATACCGCTTCGTGGGTTGGTGCTGCAGGGCGAGAAGGTGCTGTGCGTCACCTCCGCGGATGATTTACATGCTTGTCTGGGCGTAAAACCGGAAGCGGTCGGTATGCCTGATCCAGCACAACTGCTGAATGGAGAGGCAGTATGAGCGAGGTTAATGCCTGGCTGCTGGATCTGGGGGATGGGCTGCTCGCTGCCGTGGGAGAGCTGGAAATGGTCCATATGTTGCCTGACGATCCGGAACTGTTCGAAATACCACAAAGCCCGGCTTATTGCAGAAACGTGTTGGTTTGGCAGGGGGAGATCCTGCCTTTAATGAATCTTGCCTCCCGCGTCTTGGACCGGCCTGTGAAGGAAAGCCGGATCCTGGTTGCCATAACGGCTTTTCAGGAGTATCCGGGGGCAGAGGTCCGCCACGGCGCACTCATACTGCACGCGCCACCTGAACGGATCCGGGTGAACGACTCCCATGCTTGTGACTTGTCCGGTTTTCAGACCGGCTGGCGACGTCTGGCGCTCGCCTGTTTCGAATATACAGACCGTGGTCCGGTCCCCGTATTGGATCTGTGTAATGTGTTCTCACTACCCTAAGGAAGTGCCAACGAACCTGTCGGAATCGAACCAGCCTCAAGTCATTTTTCTGTGCAAATCTAATTATGAGAGATCAGCGATAAAGAAACGGAGACAAAAATGAAGAGCTGCAGTTATCTAACTAGCCTTCTACTGACCACACTGGGGCTGTTTCCGGTGGTCTGCTGGTCGGTGCCGGGAGTGACTGGCAGCGAAATCGTTTTTGGCTCCATATTGCCCCTGAATGGGCGAGCAGAGGTGCTGGGTAAAGGCATGCAAGCAGGACTTGATCATTCGCTGGTGGGCCTGCCCGTTGGTCAGCGAAGCGTGTGGATTATGTATCTGAACGATCTCTATGAGCCTGCGCTTTCTCCCATCAAGGTACGCAAGCTCAATCGGAAAGGGATCTTTTCCATGATAGGGAACGTCGGAACACTGCGTGGGAGTAAACACAAGAAAATGATCTGAATATTGGGATGGACTCGCAACGGCATCGTGCCTGCCCGAGCAAGCAATAGGGTCGATATCGATAGTCTGGGTTTTTTTGGATTCGGGATGTTGGAATCCTGAACTGAGCTGAAGGAGTGTAACAATGAATCTGTTTCGTAAGCTTAATTTTCATCATAATCTGATACGTAATCTGAAGATTACCCATCAGTTCCTCATCTTGTTCGGGGTCCTGATCATCGGTTTCGCGGCCATCGGTGTGGCCTACAAGCAGGTACTGGACGTTAACGAGGCAGGCACAGCGTTGCTGCAAAAGACCAGTGAGTTCGGTGATCTCGTCAACCAGGTGTCGGGCCATATCTCGGAGATGCACGCCGAAGAGAAAGACTTTCTCATCACCCATGATCTGCAGTATGTGGAACATTTCGAAACATTGATCGGAGAAGTGGAGCAAAAGATCACCGCTCTGCATGTGAAAATTCCGGATGACAAGGTGCGGCTGCTTGTCACCCAGGTTCAGGAGGGTGTGGCAAAGTATAAGGATTCCTTCGACGACATGCTGAATACCTGGGTGCTGCTCGGTCTGGATGAGAAAAAGGGCTTGCACGGGGAGATGCGTGCGGCGGTGCACGCGGTGGAAGACACTGTGAAGAGGCTCGGTAGGATTGAGCTTACCGCCTCCATGCTGCAAATGCGCCGTCATGAGAAAGACTTCATTCAACGACAAGACATGAAGTACCTGCGGCGGATGGACAAGGAGCATGCGTTGTTTTCCGATCTAGTGGAAAAGGGCAAGTTCGACCCCAATGTGAAGGAATCGATTATGAGCGAGATGGCGACTTATAACCGGGTTTTTAGGGCCTTTACGAAGGGTATGGGGCAAATTGAAGCGAGAACCGACGATATGCAGACGGCCGTGAATGGTCTGGGACCCTTGCTGGATTCGTTGATCCAGCAAAAGACCGACGCGGCCGTAAGTAACCTTGAGAACGTAACCGCCGACCGGGCCCGGATCACCTTCTTCTTCATTGGCGCCATAGTCGTGGTTGGTATCTTCGTTGCTGCCGTGCTGCTGTTCCTGGCCCTGCGCATGAGACGCTCTCTGAGCAGACTGCACGAAACAGTGGAAAAAGTGGCTGAAGGCGATTTTACTGCCCGCAGCCAGCTAGACACGGGCGATGAACTCGGCATATTGGCTCAGGCTTTTGATAACCTCCTGGACGAACGGGTTGCCATCCAATCCAAGGTGGAAAAGGAAAACGAACAGCTCAACGAATCCATTATCACTCTCATGGCTTCGGTGGCGCAGTTGAGTCAAAAGGATCTTACGGTCAAGGTTGAGGTGGCAGAAGACGTAACCGGACCGGTGTCCGACGCCGTGAACCTGATGACCACCGAGACCACCAAGGTGTTGACCCGGATTCGCGATGTGTCGCAGGAAGTCGAGAAGACAGCAAATACCATTAGAGGACAGGCGGAGAAGGTGACCCAGGTGGCAAGTCAGGAGCGCCAGTTGGTGCAGGATAGCGCTGACGAACTGAGGAAAGCCGGTATCACGATGGCCCAACTGGCGAAAGAGGCCAAAAAAGCCAACCGGATGGCTGACTCGGCGATGCAATACACTCAAAACGCACGAGAATCGGTATCAACTACCGTCGGCAGTATCGAGCAGATCCGCGAGATCATCCGCGAGACAGAAAAACGTATCAAGCGACTGGGCGAACGTTCCCAGGAAATCACCAGTGCCGTGAACCTAATCAATACCATCGCAGAGCGTACCCACATCCTGGCGCTGAACGCAAGTATGCATGCGGCCTCGGCGGGTGAAGCGGGACGCGGCTTTGCGGTGGTGGCGGACGAGGTGCAGCGTCTCGCTGAGAGTTCGCGGGGGGCAACTTCTGACATCGCCTCCATGGTGAACGCCATTCGGGTAGAGACTGCAGACACAGTGGATACCATGAACCGGGTGATAGCACAGGTGGCCGATGGGACACGTCTGGCGCAGGAGGCCGGGGAAAGAATGGGTGAAACCGAAACCACGACCGCCGATCTGGTGGCGGCGGTGGGCGAAATTGCTTCAGCCGCCGAGCGGCAGGCTCGAAGTGTTTTGGAATTGACGAAGCGCTCCCAGTCCATTGTGAAGAGCACAGAACAGACCAGTCAGGAGCTCAAGGAGCAGTCAGTCTACACGATCAACCTAGTGGAATATTCCAAAACGCTTCGGGAATCGGTTGGTGTGTTCAAGCTTCCTGCTGTCGCAGTGTAACAGGATAGAGGTATAAGTATGAAAAAGTTACTGAAGAGTAAATGTCGGGAGTTTGTCTTTCTGGTATTGGTGGCGGGATGCGGTGTTTCATCGTCTATTTTTGCTGCAGAGGAAGTGAAAATCGGTCTCAACATCCCCATCACGGGTCCCTATCGGACCCAGGGTATTCAGCAGAAAAGGGCAGCCAAGCTTGCCGCAGAGGAGATTAATGCGTCAGGTGGAATCTTGGGGCGGCAGGTCCGGCTCATCCTGCGCGATTCTCAATCCAAGGTGGATGTCACGACAAAAAACGTTACCGAAATGATCGATCAGGATGGGGTCGAGATGGTTTTCGGCGGTTCCGCCAGCTCAGTGGCAATCGCGGCGGGTAAGGTATGCCAGAACAAAGGCGTACCCTTTTTCGGTACCCTCACTTACTCCACCACTACCACCGGTATCGAGGCCCATCGCTATGTATTCAGGGAGTGCTACAATTCGTGGATGGGCGCCAAGGCGCTTTCCTCCTATCTGAAGATGAATTTTCCAAGCGATAAAAACCGCTATTTTTATGTCACCGCCGACTATACCTGGGGGCATACCACCGAGACATCGATCAGGAAGTTCACTGGGTCGGAAGACAAGGAAAAGCACGAGGGCATTATGACGCCCTTTCCGGGTGCCAAATATAACGATTTCTGGGATGCTATACAAAAGGTGAAGGAATATAAGCCCGATGTGCTGGTATTGGTGTTGTTCGGCAACGACATGTCGACGGCAATCAAATTGGCGAATGCCATGAAGTTGAAAGACACAGCACAGATCGTGGTCCCCAACATCACCCTGGGGATGGCGGAAAACGCAGGTCCAGAAGCCATGGAGGGAGTCATCGGTGCAGCCCCCTGGACCTGGGAGGTCCCTTACAAGTATAACTATCCTCGGGGTCAGGAATTCGTAGAAAAGTTCGCGGACAGGTATGTCACCTATCCCAGCTCCTCCGCTGCATCCGCCTATACCATCCTTTACGAATACAAGGCAGCGGTCGAGCGTGCCGGCAGCTTCGCATCCCCGAAGGTCGTCCGAGCACTGGAGGGGCATAGCTATGAGCTATTGAAGGATAGGCAGCGATGGCGCGATTTCGATCACCAGTCGGTGCAGACGGTTTTCGCCGTCAAGGGAAAATCGGCACAGGAGGTGCGTAACTCAAAGTACGCACTCGACTACTTCGATATCATCAACAGCCTATCCGGCGAACAAGCCGTGCGTAGTCGAAATGAATGGTATGCTGTCCGCAGAGAGGCTGGGAAGCCGATAACACTGGAAAGTCTACCGCGTGAATAGGCAGTTGCCAGGCGACAGGATGGTCACCTGGCCAGGAGTTTTTCACAATCCTGACGATTACGGATGATTATGCGGATATAAAAAGGGCGCCAGTGGCGTCCTTTTTATTGCTGGTCGCTAGTACTCCGTCAAGGTTGTATTGATGGGTTCAGTGTCACCAGATGACGGTAGAGGCATTTGCGCAAATAGAAGAACACCTCCTTGCGCTGATTCATGACAAACTCATGTCAGGGAACTACCGCTTCCAACCAGCCAGACGGGTGCTGATCCCGAACGAAGGGACATCCAAGAAGAGGAAGCTGGGGTACTGCCGCTGGGCGGATGACGGTGTGATCGTCGTGAGATCTGAGCGAGCCGCTCAGCGGGTCATGCAGGGAACGATAGCGTACCTGCATGACTTTACCATCGTTTTCTCTCCAGCCTGATTGGCTCGGTTTCTGATCGAGGAGCGGTATACCTGGCCGGTACGTGCCGTTATGGAAGGAGAGGGTAGCCTACGGGCTACCTCCTACCAGATCTAACCTGTTTGGTGCAAAGGCAGCTCAATGGAGACAGAAACACCATCCGCGGTATTCCTAGCTTTGGCGAAGCCAAGGTGAAATTCAGTAATGAGCCGCACCAGGTAGAGACCGAGGCCCAGATGTGGCGGTCCATCCGATGCGTCCCGCACGGATACCATGGAGTCAAACAGCTGCTGCTCCATTGCAACGGGCAGCTTGGGTCCCTGATTGGAGACTTTTAGCTGGCACATAACCCGGTCAATCAAGCCCAATTCGATGACAATAGGCGTTCCTTTGGTGTGGAAATCGATTGCGTTACTGAGCAGTTTATCGAGGGCCTGGACGATCAGTTCAGGCGCGGCAAGGGCATAAACAGCACGATCCGGTACGCGGCATTCAAAGCGAGTGGCAGGATAGGTTGAGGTATAGTTGTCAGACACCGCCTCAACCAATTCGGTCAGATTGACCCTCTCCTGCTCCGCCATTTGCAACGCTTGTTCGAGGCGGGTCGCTTCACGCATCCGGTCCAGGATGTTAGCCAGGCGCTCGGTGCCTTCCGAGGCACGTGCGAGGTAGCGGGCACGTGTTGTCGGATCATCATCCTGTTCGAGGTTTTCCAGAGATGACTTGACCATCACCAGCGGCGTGCGGAATTCATGCGCCAGGCGTGACGCCATCGCTTCCAGATAACTGTTGTACTCCCGCAGGCGCTGCATGACCGAGGCAAAACTGTATTCAAGGTCGCCAATCTCATCCTCCCGGGCATTAGAGCTGAGCTCTCTGCTGATGCGTCCATCGCCACTGACCGTAGTATCTATTTTTTGACTGAGACGCCTGATGCGGCCGGTCAGCCGGGAGGCAAAAAACAACAAGGAGATACCGGTGAGCAGAAACAGAACCAGGCTGATTTTTGCCAGCTTCACCAGTGCGCTTTGCTGGATTGCGAGCATCTCATGGGTGGTCTGCTCAATCATCACGGCACCGCTGATCTGGTTGTTGTCGATAATCGGATAGGCCGCGGATAGAATAGCTATGTTGTTATCTCTGGTCTGATAGCGGTAACTGGCGGGCCTGCCATTCAAGGCGGTACGAATCTCGGGGCCGTCAAGTCGACCAAGGTTCTCTCTCTTGTCATGAAAACCCTCCTGCTCCAGGGGCAGGACCAGGCTCAGCAGACTGCTGACGATCCCACTTGATCGGGTCTGGGCATTGAGGTCTAGATTGCCGTGCTGGGCGATCACCAGTCGTTGCCGGTTGATGATGCGGATGCGGATGTTCGGTTGCCCTATTTGCTGCAGCAGTTGATTGACCTCCGGTGAAGGGATCAGAAGCTGCGACAGGTTCTCCGTGCGTTGCAGGCCGGAAGTGGCGGCGATGCCGCTGATCTTCTGCTGTCCAACGCTATCCTTATCGACCAGGGCAAGAGAGAGCGCCCCCTCAGCCAGCTTGAGGGGCAGCCTAAGCTCGATGGTGTAACCCCATTCCGTCTCCTGCCACTCACCCCGTATGCCGGGTGCGGGTGCTGAGGTTTCCAGGCTGCGTGCCATCACCCAGCCGGGTGCCTGGGTACCGATCGAGTATTGCCGGGTCTTACCCTCACTGCGCGGCAGGGCCAGCAGGAGATGGTCGCCGGAGGTGGGATCGCGATCCGATCGGGCGTAGATTGGGTGAGCATCCTTGACCAATACCAACAGGTAGAGAGAATCGTTCCAGCTGCCAAGCAACAGATCGAAGGTTGCCGCCTCAGGATTCGATTCACTGGCCTGGAAATGCCGGCTCTGATCCAGCAGGGGGCGCCACTCCTCCGGGTAGCCATCCAATTGAACGGGCTGATCGAGAGGGTGGACATACAGCACATTGGAGAGAAGTTCCCCATCCGGCCGGTTGCTGTTGATCAGAAAGGTTCTTGCCTGGGGATGCAGGATATTTGCCGTCATCTCAGCCCGACCAAGCAACACCTCCTCCTGTGCGGCGCGGAGAAAAATCTCGATCTCCGCGATGTAGCGATAACCGGCCCAGGGTATCGTCAGCAGGGTGAGCGAGACCAGCAACAGCTTGAATCTCAGGCCCTGATAGAAGGGGCGTTTTGGGGGGCTATTCACCTAGCTCCGCCAGCGATAACCGGCGCCATAAACCGCTTCAATCTGATCGAACGCTGCATCGACGCGTTGGAATTTTCTCCGGATGCGTTTGATATGGGTGCTGATGCTGGCGGCATCCACCAGGATGTTTGCATCCTCCATCAGACGATCCCGATGACGTACATGACCCGGATGGCGCACCAGCGAATGGACGATCCAGAACTCGGTAATCGTCAGATCCAGTTGCTTGTCATTCCAGCTGACAAGCAGCCGATCGGGGTCCAGCGACAACGCGCCGCGGCTGATGCTTCTATCCTTCTCCTGGGGTTGTTGCATGGCGTCCAGACGGCGGAAGAGGGCGGCAATACGTGCGCTGAGATGAGGCAGGCTGATCTCCTTTGTCAGATAGTCATCGGCCCCCAGGCGCAGTCCGGCGACACTGTCGAAATCACTGTCCCGGGCGGTGAGAAAGATGATCGGCAGGGTGGCGGAGCGGGCGCGAAGCTCCCGGCAGAGGGTGAAGCCGCCATCGAAATCATCCCGCAGGCCGATATCCAGGATTACCAGATCGGGCAGTTTGATATCGAAGGCACGCATCGCCGCCTGGCGCGAAGCGTAACCGGTGACCTGATAACCCTGGCGGTCGAGATAATCCGCATAGTTGTCCCGGATGGCCGGTTCATCTTCCACGATGGCGATCTTTCTGGGCATGATCCATCAATTTGCTTATTGGATAAAAGGTATCAATCTTCTTGGTGGTCAGAATTTGGCGCCGAACAAGAGAATGATCGATAGGGTCAAAATGGCAATAGCCAGGGTGCGCAGTCCGGCCCATAACCAGAAGGTTCTGCTGATGCTGCCAATGAAGATGCCCAGCAGGAAGGTACAGGCCATGGCAATCAATATCGCGAGAAGAAAGGGCGAAAGGGGCAGCTTGAAACCCAAAATGCTTAACCAAAGCGGTGTCATGATCAGCAAGGAGATCAGCAGTGGCGACAGGCCGTTTACCAGGGCGACAACGGCTGGCAGATAGCGACTTGCCTCGCCGTAATCGCTCTGGGAGAGGTCGGTAATCAGGGCCTGTTCGAGGTCGTATAACTCTCTTCTGCGCTCCGCTGATTCACTCAGGTAGGCGCTGCTGAGTCCGCTCATGAAGAGGGCGATGGCGGTTCCAAGTGAGGCGCTGAGGGCCACCGCTATGTCGCCCCGGTTACTGGAGTAGAAACCGGCCATCAGTCCCAGCATGGTGAAGGCGCCATCAAATCCATTGGTTACGAAATATCGCCGCAGAATCGACTTGGCACGCCGCAGGTGCAGAAACAGATTATTTATCTCCCCTAAAATCATAACCCGTTGTTGACGAAATTAGACAGATGCGGGGCCGGCGCCTTCCACCTCAACCTCATCGATGCTGTGCATGGAGGCGCCCATCTGTTCGATCATATCGGAGATCGCCTGAAATTGGATGTCTTCACCCTCGATGACCAGAATAGTGCTCTCGGTTTTTTCATCCACCTCGACGACGGTCAATTTCACCTGGTAGTCGGTTCCCAAATCCGCCAGAGAGGCGGCAAAGTCCAATGCATTGGGTTGATGTGGCTTGAGCACGTCAAGTACAAGTCTGCGAATTCGGGTCATTTTTCTGTCCGGGATTGTTACGCTTGATTGAGCTGCCAGTATACCTCTCAAGACGACTAAAGAAGTAGTGGGGTTGGTCGTTAAGTCACTTGTGCATCAGGGTTTTTCGGTTAGCCATGCAGGCCAGGCGATGTCAAGACAGACAACCTGAGTGCTACTCAGATTATAAATACCCTCTCATCGAAACAAAAGGAAACGGTAAATTCCAGCCTTTTCATCAGCCCAAAGGGGATTTTAGTCGCAACGATATTCCTCGTTTTGGTGGTGAACTCGGGAATGTGCTGAACCATACGCAGATGGTGAGGGAGCATCTGGGCGGCATTATTCAAAATGTACGCAATGTAGCGAACAATCTGACCACTGCCTCTGGTGAGTTGGACTCCATCACGCAAAAAACCCAGCATGATCTTGCCAAGCAGCAGTCCGATATTCAGCAGGTTGCTACTGCTATGGATCAGATGTCCGTGGTTATGGGCCAGGTGTCACAGAATGCGGAGGCGGCGGCTAGAGCGGCAAAAAAGGCGGACCAGGCAACCATCGAAGGCAGGTCCGTGGTCGAACAGACCATCAATGCCATTGGCGGGCTGGCCAAGGATGTTGAGGGTGCCTCTACTGAGCAGTCATTCGCGGTTATAGCTGAGGCGGTGGTGGCTATCGCTGAAATGAATCAGCAGATAGCCGTGAGTTCCACGGAACAGTCGGCGGTTACCGAAGAGATTCACCGAAATATCTCCCATATCAATGATCTTGCGGTACAGACCGGAAGTGGGGCTCAGGGTATTGCGCAGTCTGGTGAACGAGTGGGGTCTCTGGCGAAAACCATGGAGTCGTTGGTGGGTCAGTTCAGGATCTGAGGAGCCTGGACTCATTGACTCTGTGCATGCGTGGACGCGCTATGCTCGAGAACCGGGAGATCTAGAAGCCTCCAGCAGGCAGCAGGCCGCCGGAGCAGTTGGGGAAGGCCTGTGGCCACAATCCCAACGTGTACGCTCCAGAGAAGTCAGACACCAACGTAGTACCGAAGAAGGAACCGAACACGGTTCTACCGAACACTCCCCAAACGGCTGGCGAAATTCAGCCTGAAGGTCGCCCCGGAAAAGACCTGCATCCACCGCTTCAGCCGCTTTCATCCGAGCCGCAAACGTCGGTTCACCTTTCTCGGCTTTGAATTCTACTGGGAAGCCGATACAAAAGGCGAGCCAAGGGTGTGGTGGCGGACAGCCAGAAAGAGACTACGGACGAGCATTAAAGCGTGCAAGGACTGGATGCCAACAATGATTCGCAAGGTACGGGGGCATTACAATTACTTCCGTGCCATCGTAACATAACCTCGTTATGGATATTCCACAGGGAGGTGGTTAAACTCAAATAGAGGAAAGGTGAAATGAGCAAAAAGATAGCGGAGAGTAAACAATGAAAAAACTAATCAGATTAACAATTGCCGCTGTCATGACTTTAGGGTTCATAACTTGCAGCGCGCAAGCCGAAACAGTAGCTGCCGAAGCTCAAACGGCAAAAGAAGGGATTGCCGCTCCAGAACGTCCCAGTGATGCAGACCTGATGGCATTTAAAGTCTATCACCATGCAATTTATATGGTAACAACGGCAAAACAGGCGGGTGGGACAAACAAACTGCTTCATACCACGGAATTGCCAACCGAAGGTACAGATCCTGTGGTTTCGCCTGCATTAGATCATCTTTACACAAAGGCAATTATCGATCTGACAAGCGGCCCTGTAGTAGTAGAACTTCCAGAAGTTGAAAAGGACCGTTACTTCTCAATCCAGATTATGGACCAGGAACACTACACCATTTACGATGAGATCCATCCTGTCGGTAAATATGCATTTGTACGCAAAGGAAAAAACATGGAGGTGCCTGAGGGGGCAAAAGTGATTGAATCCCCTGGCGATTACCCGCATCTCTTCTATTAGCGCAAAAGTCGGTTGGATTTAGGAGCAGGATGCCTTTTTTTTGGCAAA
>CBDVCD010000022.1:0-23491 GCA_965372385.1 uncultured Gammaproteobacteria bacterium
GGTTATTCCCCCACCCTACCCCTCCCCCTGAGGGGGAGGTAATTATTCTCCCTTCCCTTCAAACTTACTTCCCCTCCCCCGCCGGGGGAGGGCCAGGGTGGGGGTAACGGGCTCAGAACTAACCCTCCACCCCCTCCCAATACCCATCCACTCGCTGCTGAATCTCCGCCAGCAACGCCTCCTGCCGCTCCGGCTGGAACAAATGTTTGAACCGTCCCTGGGTCTCCAGATAACGCTCCACCGGCAGTCGGCGGGGAGGCAGCTTGGTGTGGACCACCTGGCCATCCAGATACTCCTTCAGCGGCCAGACCCCGGTCTTCACCGCCAGCTTGCCGATATTCACCGACTCCTTCGGGTCGAAATCCCAGCCGGTGGGACAGGGCGAGAGGGCGAGGATCAAGCGTGGTCCCTTGATCGACTTGGCCTTCTCTATCTTGCGCGACAGATCCAGCGGTTCGGCACCGATCACCGTGGCCACATAGGCGGGCCGGTGGGCAGCCCAGATGTCGAATAGGGGTTTCTTGTAACCTGCAAACCCGCTCAGCCCCAAACTGGTGGCGGTCTTCGCCCCGTGGGGGGTAGCGCCCGAATACTGCTGCCCGGTATTGCCGTAGCCCTCGTTGTCGTAGCAGATATAGAGGAAATCCAGCTTCCGTTCGATGGCACCTGAGGTGGCGGAAAGTCCCATGCCATAGGCAGCGCCGTCGCCGGTAAGGGTCACCACCTGCATATCCTCATCATCGCCTATCTCACCCTTCCGTTTCAGGATATCCAGGGCATCCCGGATGCCCTGGGCCCCGGCGGGAGCGGAGGCCATGGCGGTGTAGAGCCAGGAACCGCGGAACGGGGTGAAGGGATAGACCGCCAGCAGGGTCATGCATCCAGCGGCGTTGACGAAGACACTCTTCTCCCCCAGCACGTCGTAGATCTCATGCAGCGCCTCCAGACCGCCGCAACCGGCACACATCGGCGTGCCGGTACCCAATAGATGGCTGGAGGGCAGCGCTTTGACGTTCTTGAAGACGGTTTCATTCATACCTCACCTCCCAAATTCCTCCGCTCGACACGGGCGATGGCCTGCAGCTTGCGGGTCTCCCGCAGTTCGGTTTCGGTGTAGAGCAGACGAGGTGGCGGGGTTTCACCGCGCTCTGCTGCATCGCGGATCACCCTGGCGATCTCGTAGAACTCCTCGGGTGGGATGTCCCTTCCACCCAGGCCGCCGATGAAACTCGCCAGTACCGGTGGGGCAGCCGGTTGGCCATAGAGGGCGGTGGCCAGTTCACCATGCAGCACCCCGCCGGCGCCGAAGGAGAGATTCTGGTCGATCACCGCCACCGCACGCCGCCCGGCCAGCAGTTCCCTGACGGCGGCCTGCGGGAAGGGCCGCAGCAACCGGGGCCTGACCAGGCCGATGGGCCAGCCCGCCTCGCGCAGACTGTCCACCGCCGCCTTGGCCTTGGTGGCGAAGGAGCCGATCATCACGAACAGATATTCCGCCTCCTCGCAGCGGTAGCACTCCACCGCCTCGTGGCGGCGGCCACAGGCCTGCTCGAACTCATCCGCCACCTGCTCATAGACCTGGATGGCATTGCGCGCGGCCAGGTGGGTCTCGTAGCGGAAGTAAGAGTAGGGACCGCCGCCCAGCACCGCCACCGCCTGACTCTCCGGCGCGCTGGCACGAAAACGGATCTCCCCCGCCTGGAAGGGCGGCAGGAATCGGGCCACGGCATCAGGCTCGGGGATCTCCACCGGCTCCCGGGTAAAGGAGAGATAGAAGCCGTCCATGTTCACCAGCACCGGCAGGCGCACCCGGGCATCCTCCCCCAGACGATAGGCCATCAATACGCTGTCCAGCACCTCCTGACAGGTGGCGCAGTGGATTTGCAGAAAGCCGCTGTCCCGCGCCGCCAGGATGTCGTTGTGATCCGGCTCGAGGGTGATGGGCGCGGAGAGACCGCGGGAGACATTCACCAGCACGAAGGGAGCGCGCCAACCTGACACCGAATAGAGCATCTCCATGGCATACAACAGACCCTGACTGGAGGTGGCGCTGAACACCCGCACCCCGGTGGCAGCGGCGCTGCCGGCGGCGGTGATCATGGAGTGTTCCGACTCCAGGGTGACCAGCCGACCCGGCATCTCACCGCTGTCGATCCAGTCGGCCAGACTCTCGATGATCTCGGTCTGGGGGGTAATGGGGAAGGCCGGCACATAATCGACCTTCGCCAAACGGGCGCCCCAGGCCGCCGCGCCGTTGCCGGTCAGCAGTCTGCGTTTCATGTCTCACCTGCCTCGCTCAATGCCTCGTACTCCGCCACGGCGCTGATCGCATGGGGCGGACACTGGGCGAGACAGATCAGACAGCCCTTGCAGTGGTCGTAGTCAATCTGGGGGTATTTCTCCTCATCCACCCGGATCGCCCCATCCGGGCAGAAGGTGCTGCAGACCCACCAGCAGCGTTTGCAGCGCTCGTAGTCGATCACCGGCCGCATGGTGCGCCAGAGACCGGTCTGCATCGCTTCACTGGTCAAACCAGCGTGGATTGCCGGGGCACTCACATCCGCCTGTTCGAAGGGCAGCTCGACCCAGTCCGGGGCCTGCCATCCGTCTGCCGTGAGGGCCCTTTCCCCTGTCACCAACCCGGCCTGTTCCGCCAGCATTTCATAGGCCTGGGCGGCCCGCTCCCGGTTGTCCGCCACCACCCGGTCACCCAGATGGCCCAGCTCCTCCACGATCGCCTGCTCCAGGCTGGGCAGTCCGATCACCCCAGTCAGCCGTGCCGCGGCCCCGGCGCAGGCGGCCCCTACATAGGGCAGCTCGGCCCGGTCCACCAGCTCTTCATGGGCGGGCAGAATCAGCACCGGACCGGCGAAATTGAGGCGATCGCACCAGACCTCCGCCGGCTGGTGGCTGTTGATCAGTAAAATCGTCTGTGCGTCACAACCCGCCAGCACCCCGGCAGCGGGGACCGGCACCAAGGTGTCGTCCGCCACCACCACCAGGTCGGCGTGTTGGATGATGCCCCGCTCATGAATCGGTTCGCGGGCGGCCCGCACATAGGCAAAGATCGGCGCACCCCGCCGCTCCGCCCCGTAACGAGGCGCATCCTGCACCTCGAAACCCTCGAGGAAGAAGGCGCTGCCGAGGATGCGGCTGGCGGTCTTCATGCCCTGCCCACCCCGGCCATGGAAACGTATGCGATACATCACACCACCTCTATCAATATCCTCAGAAGGTAGACCAACGCTTGAAGGTCATGGCTCGCTTGACCCGTTCCATCGCCATATTCACCGCCGCTTCCCTGGGCAGAATCTTCTGCTTGTTGGACTCATCCAATACCTGGGCGGTATTGATGCGCAGTTTCTCTTCGATGGTCTGCAGCGCCACCGCCTGGCTCGCCTGCTGATACTCCATGGCGCCGCAGATCACGCCGCCGGCATTGGCGATGAAATCGGGCACACAGAGCACTCCCCGCTCGTGCAGGATCTTCTCCGCGCCAGGGGTGATAGGGATGTTGGCCCCCTCCACCACCAGACGGGTTTTCAGCCGGTCGGCATTGTCTTCGTGGATCACATCCGGGCGGGCAGCGGGGATCCAGATGTCGCATTCCACATCGATCACCTGATCCCGCTTCAGCTTCTTGCCGTGGGTATAGTCGATGACACTGCGGCCCTCCGCCTTCAGGCAGTTGAGGGCCTCCAGATCGAGGCCATCCGGGTTGTAGATGGTGCCCCTGGAGTCCGCCGCCGCTACCAGCACCGCGCCCTTGCCCACCAGAAAGCCTGCGGCATGCCGACCTACCGAGCCAAAGCCCTGCACCACTACACGCGCCCCCTCCAGGCCGAAATCGCAATAGTTGAGGGCCACGTCCACCACATGACTGATGCCCCAGCCGGTGGCGCCGATCTCATCCAGGGGGATGCCGCCCAACTCCCGGGGCAGGCCCACGGAGCGGCCGATCTCATCCCACACCCAGGCCATGCACTCTTCGTCGGTACCCATGTCGGGGCCGAAGATGTAGTCCTTCTCCCCTTTCAGGGCGCAGGCGAACTCACGGATCAGTCGCTGCTTCTCCTCCCGATGCATCTTCGGATCGCCAAACAGCACCGACTTGCCGCCCCCATGGGGCAGACCGGCGGCAGCATTCTTCAGGGTCATGGCCCGGGCCAGCCGGGCACACTCCCGGGTGCTGACATCCGGCGCCATGCGCAGGCCACCGATGGAGGGACCCGCCGCCACATTATCGATCACCAGCACCCCTTTGAGCTCGCTGGTGGGCTCATAGACATGCATAATCTTGGTAGGACCCAACTCATCCACATAATCGAATATTTCACCCATGTTATTGACCTTTTTGCTTAGCTCTGTCCCTATGTTAATTAAAGCATCTCTATGCACATACGGAGCTTAAACCCTATGGTGAAGACAATTGGCCAGCTGCTATTGGCTGGAGGATCGATCTACCTCGCCCTGATGCTCTATCTCTATTTCAATCAGGCGAAGATGATCCACCTGCCCGACTTCCCCAGCCGGCAGGTCAGCGTCACCCCACAACATATTGGTCTGGAATATGAACGGGTGGAGCTGACCACCGATGACGGAGTACAGCTGGAGGGCTGGTTCCTGCCCGCCCAACAACCCCGAGCCACCCTGCTGTTCTTTCATGGAAACGCCGGCAACATCTCTCACCGGCTCGACTCCCTGCAGCTGTTTCACGAGCTGGGGCTGGCGATCTTTATCTTCGACTACCGGGGCTATGGCAACAGTGAGGGGAAACCCACGGAGGCGGGTATCTACCGGGATGCGGAGACCGCCTGGCGCTATCTGATCGAAACCCGGGGGATTCCCAGCCATGAGATCCTGCTGTTCGGCCGCTCCTTCGGTGGTGCGGTGGCCGCTTATCTGGCGGAGCGCTACGAGGCCCTGGGTCTGGTGCTGGAATCCACCTTTACCTCAATCCCTGACCTGGCGGCGGAACTCTACCCCTGGCTGCCGTCCCGCGCCCTGGCCCGCTTCCACTACGATACCCGTAGTCGATTGTCGAAAATCGAGATGCCGGTGCTGGTCATCCACAGTCCGGATGACGACATCATCCCCTTCTCTCAGGGTCGGGAACTCTATGAACAGGCCAGGGAACCGAAAAGTCTTCTGCAAATCAACGGCAGCCATAACACGGGCGTGCTGGAAAGCCGCCATGCCTATCGGGATGGCTGGGATGGTTTCATCATTGATTGCATACGACACCCGGAGCAGGTACGCACCCTGCAATCAACCAAACCGGGCATAGATCACTGATTGGAGGTGACGTGGTCTAATGGATTTGGCAGGCAAAATAATTTGCGGGGAATTTGGGAGGTATCTCTCAGGCAGACGCTACACCTCGCGCGTCTGCCCTCTTCAGGTTCCGTCGAATCCCGCACTGGATAATAGGAAACAGGGCTCCTTTTTTCAATGTGAGGAAATCGAGTGCGCCTGCGTCCCATCCTTTGATGATCCTAGATTCCTCAGTTGACCGCTCCATTCTACTGTTAACAAGTTGAAATTATGTTTGTTTTGTTCGATAGACGCCTTCACCCACTGAGTAAATCACGCTATGGGGGGGGAGAGAAAACGGTAAGGTAATTTCAGCTAGAAGGCTTAAGTGTCTGCAACTCTTCGCGTTTGATTTTGGCCAGGGTAACGACCCGCGGGTTGAGCCCCTTGATTTGAACCTCGGAAAGATGCAGGTCACAGACGGATTGTGTCGTTTTTTCCTCACCGACCCTTTTGATACCGGATTTATCGAGTCTGATTGAAATATTCTTCAGACTGACAAAATCCTCAGGTTGACTGAGGACCGAATTCACCAAGTCCAGACAGACCTCTGGGGTAACATAACCAATCCTATGGAGTTCCGTCTCGACCTCTTTTAATTGATGCGTCTCACTCTGCCGCTTAGCATGATCATTGACTATCTTGCCCAGCTCAGAATCTTCATTGATATCCCTTCCGCGACCGCGCAATCTTGAACTGAGTATCTGCTGTTCGAGCTGAAGCTGTTCTCGCTTCTCTCGACGCCCACAGATTTCGTCGAGCGCATTGGTGACCAATCCCTCGAACAGACAACATTTCAACTCCCGCCTGGCGTTGGGTTCCGTTTCAGCCGGAGCGTAGATCCGATGACTGGCAAAGGTGACACGCGTCTGCTTTACGTCCTTGACGACATAATCACCTTCCAACTCCATGCCCAGGATGGTCTCCTCCTCTTTGCTCATGCAGAGTAAGGCACAACTCTCCGCATCGTTAATATGCTCATCTTCAGTAAAATAGTCGTGTAACTCGTCGCTTTGACTAAAGACCTTTTTCAGT
The DNA here is from genome assembly GCA_965372385.1 of uncultured Gammaproteobacteria bacterium. Lineage (GTDB taxonomy): Bacteria > Pseudomonadota > Gammaproteobacteria > Chromatiales > Chromatiaceae > JASJBU01. The sequence goes on from CBDVCD010000022.1 coordinate 6,349, forward strand.
CCATTCAGGGTAGGAAAGAAGGCGCGTATATAGGGGTCGGAGACAAAATGGCTGATATTGAGATCGATCGGCTGAGGGATGCGTTCGATGATACGGTCGATATATCCCAGCGATCTGAGAATGGCTTTATAGAGTTTCCGCTCATAACCGGGAACGAGACGAATCTTGCTGTCTGTACCCTCGATGACACGATCAAGCGCCCGGTCAAGCATCTCCTGGGTAGCCTGATCCAGGGTATTGAATTCCCTGCGCTCATCCATTGAGTCCAAGAGGGATTTGATGATATCTCTTAAACTCGTACTCATGGGTTAATCTTTGAAGATAAAACTGGAAGCCTTCTGGATTAAGAATAGTTCCAGAAGGCTTCCTTGACAACGTTGATCTTAGAACTTGTAAGACGCAACAAAGCGTAAGTGCTCTTGCGTCAGCTCTTTACCCTTAGACCCATCGTACTCACTGGTGCGATCAGCATAGAACAGTTTTAGCATCGTCGATTTGATGGGCTTCCAAACAAGCACGATATCGGCTTCCTTTGCATCCGTCAGTGCCGTTACCAGGCCTATTCCACTGAGTTTTCCTACAGAATCCGATTGCCCATAGTCAGCGTAACTTGCCATCAGGAACAGGTTCTTCATGAAGTTGTATTTCGCGCCAATCTTATAGGCGTTGACATTCTCACGATAGGCATTCCTGGAGAAGATCGAGCTGGTATAGGCCGGATCGCCACCCCAGGAGTTGTACATCCCGGTATCGCCGGTGGAATTATTATAGGCGGCAAAGGCCATCAACTTGTTCCACTTCAACATCGCCTTAAGACCGAAGAGGTTGTAGTCAATACCATCGGCGAAATTGAGCGTACCACCCTGGTTGTGATCTTCAACAAGGGTCCCCTTGTCAGTCTGGTTCAGATATTGCGCATCAAATTTCAGCTTTACGCCACCCAAGGGCATGCCGTAGCTAGCATCTATATAGAAGGAGTTGGAGATTTTACCATCGTAGTAATTCCACGCGGAGAACTTCGCACCCTTCAAGCCTGTATAGGTAGCTCCAAGTACACTAAGACCGTCAGAGTTGGTTGTATTATTACCTGTAGCAATAGTGCTGATGTTATAGAACTTTGCTTGTTCAAGCCCACCCTTCTCTACTAATGGCAGCGTACTAACACCCGCTGTTTGGGTGCCTTCACCAATCAGGCCCCAATCTGTAGCGGCGCGCGCGCCAAACGACATGCGTGTGATCTGATCGAATGAGAGCTTTAGACCGGATATTGCGTCTGTACTGATGCCATATGCCTCATGAAAGTTAGGCATGGTGCTGGCGGTGATGGTTGTCAATGGTGTTTTATAACTCTGACGGCCACCCGTGATTCGCAATTTATCGATGGCAAAATCCAGATAAAACTCACCCAAATGGGATTGTTCGTCACCATTGGAATTGACAAACATGCCTCTTGCAAGCTTTTTGGTCGGATCAGAAGCTGCTGCATCGAAATCGGTCTGATTGAGAAAATCACCCGCACTGTAGTAGCCCATACCCAATTTCACGTTGTTCCAGGTCGGTGTGGTATATTTCAGCTTAGCGCCGTATGCGATACCTTCCGATGGATCATAGCCATTCTTCGCGTCTGTCAGAATACTCATAAATTTAAGCTCAGCCTCAACCTTGCCCTTGTCCGTGGAAGCCTCCTCCTTGGCGGACAGCGGCATGGCTAATGTGCAAGCAGCAATAGCGAGTGGCAAGAGTTTCAGTTTGTTCTTCATTCAGTGTTCTCCAATTGGTATTTAACTACTAATACATGCATCCGGGAACTCAGATGCTATAAAAAAGGTCAACACAACGAGTGGACTTCCGTATTGAAAAGTCCGGGTTCTCTGTTGATTGGCTCAGCTTATCTCCTCTTTCACTTACTCCTTCTCATAACCCCGGATCATGGCCTTTAGATGTCCGAATGGCTTTTCACTGGTGGTGATGGCCAGATAGAGATGCACGATCAGAAATGACAGCATGGCAAAGGCAGCCGCTGTATGAACCAAGGCGACAACACCAAGATCGAGTGATGATAATCCCCAGGCATCCCAGTATGAATAGTAGAGATAGAGCAGACCGCTTATCCAGGTAAAGGGGGTGATAAGAACGTGCAGCGTTAAATAGGCCACACGCTGCAACGGATTGAGTTTATCTTCCCGGCTCCGGTGATGTGGATGTCCACCACCCATAAATATATCCACCAGATAGTAGCGAGCCATTGCCCTCAGCTTACTTCTGCTCGAAGGGATATATTGCTTCCACTCTCCGGTTGTCATATGCCAGAAGATGACAAAAGCCAATAAACCGATCATGATCCACGCCAGGATGATATGGATATCCACCGCGCTTTCAAATCCAAGCAGTGATATTACACCATGAATCTCGAATCCAGTTATCAATAGGGGAATGATCAAAAAAGCGAGCATCCAGTGCCATAAGCGCTCAAATCGGGTATAGAACATCTCATTTGACATCAGACTTTCCTCCTACTTCTAAAAATAATGCGTCCTATACCGTGTAGAGAGATACCTCCCAGAGTACCGAGAACAGCCAGCCACCCGATAATATCGAGGAGGTCACTCTTGTCACGACCAGGCATATAGAATCCCTCGAGATTTTGCAGCCGTCCATCCCTGCTGTGACAGTCAGCACAACCCAGCGCCTCTTCCTTTGGAGCCACCATATGGGAAAGTGGCCAGTGCATGGTCGTCTCTATCCAACCATATTCTCCACTGTAATCTGCTCCCGCTGCGTCCATAGCGACCTTTATTGCACGGTTCCAGTCGAAGGATTTCCAGTAGGCTTCACTGTCCTTGCCAAACAGGTGCGAAATAACCAGGGTATCGTTGCCTTTATCGTAGGGCTGTTTGCCTCGCATCACCTTGAATGGCCAAATCCTCGCATCCGGGTCATCATAACTACCCCTGAAGGTATTGATGGGAACGATTGAGTTAGGATCGAGCTTCTCATCCAACTCCTGGTACCGAATATCGCCAGCCAGCCAGTCATATTCCGGTACCAGATTCTCCCCCCACTCGAAGGTTCCTTTTTTCGTCACATAGGTGACATAACCATTCTTGTCCTTTTTCTTAATATGCTTTCCATTAGGATCCTTTTGCCCCGCGGTCGACCAGTCCCACCAGGTTTTTGAAGGTACGCCACCACGCGCATAAAACGGGATATGGCAGGTCTGACAGGCTATCTTGTTGGTATGCTCGTTAATTTTGTCGTTTACCGTTGTGGGATGAGGTTTATCGCCATGACAAGACTCACAGGAGGCCCGGCTCCCGTCATCCCGACCCGGAATGTCGATCCCATGGGTGTCTTTGCCTATTGAAGTGTAGTGGCTGCCTTTCAAGTCATGACCGTCCGTGTTGTGGCACTCGGTACAGACAAAATTCAGGCCATCAGTCCCTAGGTGGACATCGAGACTCCGTGGCGGATTTGTCATGGATGAGTCCAGGTCTCCATGCTTTACACCATCGCCACCGCCCCCATAAAAGTGGCAGACACCGCAGTTTTCACGGCGAGGTTTACCCACATTCTGCGCAACATGGGATAGATCCGGCGCCTTGAACAGCTTCTTTCCTTTCTTTGGAGGGAACAACTTGTCCACATAGGCAGGGTGACCGGCATCAGTCGGATACTTTTGATAGGTATCCGTGGTGTCATGACAGACCAGGCAATCGACGTTCTCTTCAGAGGCGAAGTCAAAACTGTCGTCCTTCCAGCCGTAACCGATATGACAGCTTGTGCAACGGGCGTAATTGGTGGTAATGGAACCACAGAAGCTGTTGATCACTTTTTTCTTGCCCAGCACCTGTCCAGTATTTGGATGGGTGATTTTCCAGTTCCAATGGGTTGTCTTATGGATCTGTTTACTGGCTTCCGTATGACACTCCAGGCATGCCTTGGTGACATCAGGACCTGTCGCGAACGGCTGCTGCAACTCTTCGAACTTGGTGTGGTCAGCAGTTGAGGTAGATTTTTTGACTTCAGCAGGCTTGGTCTCCCCATTGACCCCGCTGAAACCGGCCATCAAGCCTGTGAAAAGCAGTATTGCTAGACCTTTCCCAGACCCGGACAAACCACCGGAGAAAACGAACATGACTCCCCCCTTATCTGTTAGGTTGGTTCAACCCAGCATAAACAGATAGAAAATTCCGCGTTAATGTTCCACGGTTTTTAATTAGAAAAACACGGCGAGAAACTAAATAGTAAAGCGGCTCGCCTACTATCACCGGGCCGGTAAACTACCGGCCCGGATGAATACAGCCTACATACTGCTTTCTGAAGTCGCGATGAGTGTGGCGGCTGTCAGGTCTTTAGGAAGATGTTTGAACTTCTTAACCAGACCGGGCCAAAGCAGATTGTAGTAAAGCTCCCCACGCACAAGCTTCACACCTTTCGCGGGAATGTCATAGACAAGCGTCCGTTCCTCATGGGGTTTCAGACGGGTGTCCTTGCCAAGCTTGGTTGCCGCCGGTGGCGATGCGGGTTTACCCTCCTCATCAGCCAATGCGTATACCAGGTAGGCCTGTGGATCCTCTTTCGCCGGATGTCTTTTTGCATTTTCCCAAACCACATCACCTTCGGCATCATAGGCTCTCAGCATCATATAAATATTTCTGAAAGGCGCACCTGTCGGCAGGCTATGGGGCTGCAGATTCTTCATCAGGACCGAAGCACGGATCTTATCACCGACTATTTCAGTCGTCACGTCAAACACGACAGAGCGATGCAGGATATCAGCATCATGTCCTCCGCCCATGCTGTGATCCGCCAGGCCATCATTCAACGGCATATGGCAGGAGAGGCAGTTGACCTGTGTCTGGCTCATCGAATATTCATTACCCGTTTGGCAGAGCGGCACACCATGGGGATTATTGCGCTGATCATGGCAGCCCATACAGGCATCAGAGGTCTTGAAGAGCCTAGGATTGCTCTCCATGGGGATGGAGGGTATCTCTTTTCCATCCATGGTTATTGATTTGCCAAGATGCGGGTTCGGCTTGCTTTCGTCCCCAGCCCCTCCGCCAAATACATCACTGGTTGAGGCCAGTTTTTCCAACCCGCGGTTGGAATAGCGGCCCGGCCCTTGAGCTGTATCCGTGGAGGATTCGTATGCCTTGAGGCCCAACTGGAGTTTTCCATCCGGGCCCTGGATGCCTTTGAATTTCTTCAGTAGATGGCAGCCAATGCAGTTAACACCTTCCGCGTAGACGGGATTGCCGTCAAGCTTCGTGGTCTTATCCTTTGCCGCTGCCGGTGCATGACACTGCAGACAGATTGGATACTTTCCGGACGCCTTGTGGATTACACCCTCTTTCGTTGGATCACCAACAACCTTTTTATAGAAGGTTCCATGGATTGGGTCTTTCAATGCTGTACTGTTAGCATGCATCGAACCCTTCCACTGCTTGTATATTTCTTTATGGCAAGACTTACAGGTTTCTGAAGATATACGATGAAGAGGTTCCGCCGAACCCAGTGAAATGAACCCAAACCAACCAACAACCAGTCCCAGTAGAAAACCGCTTTTTATATGCTTCACAGCCACACCTCTTATTGTGGAATAGACCGTGGGATTCTCTGAAAACCCTTCACATATGTCTATTAGGGAAATCACCAAGAAACACAACTTAGGTCTAAGGAGAGACTGAAAAATTAACTTTCTTCATGAAATGAACCGATCTTTAAATCTAATATTGAATTTGATCTCAAAAAACGGCAATCTTTAGTCTTAAGAAAAAATGCAAACAGCATTTGCCTGATAAGGAAAACAGCAATTGGCAGGTAACATCCGTTGTTTAGGGCCGCGGAAAAAATGATTTATCCGAAGATCACGTTCATATTTGGGTGAAATTTGGGCGATTTGATTGAGCAAATCCGCAAGACTAGCTGGACTAATTTGAGGAATTTGCGATTGAAAATCGTCTAAAGGTTGCCCGAAGAGGGGCGTGAGATAGGACAAATCTTTTTTGCCGTGGCCCTTAACTACTGATTAACCGAAATTGTCTACCCAGCTGGATTTCAGAAATAGTCAGGGCACCGTTTTCTGCACTTTAACCAATGTCCGAATTACTCAGGCATTACGTATCGGCATTAATAATTAAGCAATTAATTAAGTTTGGCGCAGTGCATACTATCAAGCCGGTCAAGGACCGCGAAAAAAATGATTTGTCCGGAGAGGGGCGTGAGATAGGACAAATCTTTTTTGCCGTGACCCCAACTTCGATTGTTTAATTTAAAGAATGAATAACTTCAGGAGAGGATTCATGTCCAAATTCAAGGTTAACAAATGGAGAGTCCATGCGTTATCGATATCCATTTTACTCTTGCTTGGCTGCCTAAACACGAGTCATGCGGATAAGGTTTCCTTGGATCCCAGCAATTGGGGGCTGGAAGAGGGGAAGGAGTGTGTCAGTTGCCATAAAAAGTCTTCCGCGGGCTTGACCCATGAATGGGAGATCAGTGCCCATGCCACTGCCGGCGTAAACTGTCTCGATTGTCATCTGGCTGACCAGGTCGATATAGACGCCATCGAACACGAAGGCAGCATTATCGCTACCATCGTTTCCCCCAAGGACTGCGGACGCTGCCACACTAAGGAGTATAAAGAGACCGAGGGTTCCGTTCACTCCAAGGCGCTTACCCTGATAGAGAACAGGATCCCGGCCCTGGCGGATAAGCTGACCGGAAGAGAGATGATCACCGCTGGCTGCGCCCAATGTCATGGTTCCAAGGTCGAGGTCCGCGGTGATGGAACGCTTACCTCTGATACCTGGCCAAATACTGGAATAGGCCGGATCAATCCGGACGGTTCACGCGGCTCCTGTTCCGCCTGCCACGCTCGGCACAATTTTTCCAAGGCCCAGGCCCGTGATCCAAGTGCTTGCACCTGGTGCCACACCGGTCCCGATTCTCCCGATGATGACGTCTATGCGAGTTCGAAACACGGCATGCTGTTCACCGCCAACAGAGAGAAGATGAATCTTCACAGCGACGAATGGGTGCTTGGAAAAGACTACTCCGCGGCGCCGACCTGTGTAACCTGCCATATGGGCGCCACTCCAAGTGTCAAGGCCAGTCACGACGTGGGCATGCGGGACGCTTGGAGCCTCAATCGCCCAGTGTCCGAAAGACAACATCTGGTGATCTTTGAGGATGGCGACAGAAGAGAACTCCCCGCATCCCAGCCTGCCCCCCGACGCGGTAGCGAATTGAATAAATTGGATGGCAGCATGGCCAAAGTAAAGGCCGTCGCGGATCCCAAAAGACGCCGCCAGATCATGAGCAAGGTCTGTCTCGAGTGCCACGGCAAAGGATTCATCAAAGGCTTCATGAAGCAGTTCGATGATGTAATCGAACTCTACAATGAAAAATTTGGCATCCCGGCTCAGGCAATCATGAATGCCTTATATGATATGGATCTGCTCACCCCTGCCCCCTTTGATGAGCCGCTCGAGTTTACCTATTGGCGGCTCTGGCACGATGAAGGAACCCAGGCGAGACATGGCGCCGCCATGATGAGCCCCAACCTGGCTTGGTGGGAAGGCATGCACTTGGTTGCGCAGAATTTCTACGGCCAGTTTTTACCTCAGATACGTGAACTGGCGGGCGAGGAGAAGGCAAATGCCCTGATTGAGGAGCATGTAACCAGCCTCGAGCAGCACAGCTGGTTAAAAAACAACCCCAGCAACTCCAATCCTGCTCTTGGCTATGGCATAGGAAGGCCCAGTCATGATTAAGATCAGCATGCCACTCTTCATCACTCGCCATGTGCTGTACGCATTGCTACTGGGTGGATTGGCCGGAATTGGCTTCATACTGTTCCTCATAGAATTTGATCATTTCTCCAGCACAGAGGCCTTCTGCACCACCTGCCACTCAATGGAAATTGCGGCTGAACCCTATCGCGAATCGGCCCACTACCGGCCTGATTCGGGTGTGCGCGCAAGCTGTGGTGACTGTCATGTGTCAGAAGGGGTGCTTGCCGCCACCTGGGATCACTTTATAGGTGGCAAGGACCTGTTCAATCAAATCTTTGGTCCCAATTACGACGACCCGGTAGTCAATGCCCTGCACCTGCCAGAGGCTGCATTTGCCGCACGGGAGTGGTTCAAGGAGCGTAATTCGGCCACTTGTAAACGCTGTCATGTCAAAGAGGCCATCTTCGGTACCCGTCCCGACACCCTGTTGATCCACCAGGAGGATGCCAAGGATAAAACCTGTATCGAATGCCACTACAACCTCGTCCATAAAAAAGTTCCCGCGAAGCGTGTTTTCAAGCGTCATGAGTGGAATCGGATGATAGAACAGGAGTTTGGCCTAGCACCCGGAACAGCGGATAAACTTTTAGAAGAGTAAGGGTCCCGGAAAAAATAAATTATCCAAAGAACATGTCCATATTTGGGTAAGCCGGTTCATGTTCCTGACGGAACCGGCATTTCTGCCGTGCACAGAAGCACAAATGCCGCGGGGGCAGGATGCCCAGGAGCGGTCCACCTGTGGGGCAGATTTGGGCGATTTGATTGAGCAAAACCGCAGTACTAGCTGGGCTAATTCGAGGATTTTGAGATTGAAAATCGCTCAAAGATTGCCTGAAGAGGGGCGTGAGACTGGATAATTCATTTTTTCCGCGGCCCTACGGTCTAAACTATCAGCAACATCAACTGGCCAAACTGACTTGGCCATTATTCAATTAGGTTTTAACTCTATGAATCTTCTGAAAATTGGCTGTAAGACAATGCGCGAAGGTGTGCTTGTCACTATGATCTTTTTTTTCGCGGGAATCCTGATGATTCTGGCGGGCGCCAAGATAGTGCCAGATATCTTCTACATGCAGCATATCGTCATGTTCGCTGGCCTGCTGCTGCTGCTGTTTGCCCCGTTGATATTGATTGCAACCTTCCTGCTGAGCGTGCTACCCGGTGCAAAAGAAAAAATGGACCAGTGCGAGCACTGACAATCTATCTGGATTTACCAGACTTGTCTCAGGGCGACATCAGAGATCCTCAACACCCGCCCCTGGCGGGTGCCGGAGATCACTAGCCGTCCTTGCATCAGTGCTGACAATTCTGCAGGCGCGCGTTGACTGAAGGAACCAATGACGCCAATGCCGCCACCAACAGCACCAACGGACTCATCACCAGCGCGCCGAAGCCAGGATAGACCAGAGGCACCAATAATTCCGGTATGGGCTTTGACATAAAGACCACGGGTGATAACAGGATCGTCCCTATCACCATCAATACCGCTGAAGCAATGACCGCGGATCTCATCGATTTGCATGTAAAAATAGTCATATCATTCACCTTTTAAACAGCATAGGCTGGATTAATTAGTATATTAGACTATTCTTATTTATAGGTCAACATCTTATACTTTTATAGTAGATCTACTTCACATTTCCCACCTGCAGGCTATTTCAACGCATCGATCTTATCAGTCTGCTCCCATGGTGGTTCCAGGTCGATTCGGCCCATGTGCCCATAAACCGCCAGTTTTCGGTAAAAACCATCGTTTCTCTCGGCGGGAAGCCTCTGCAGACGCAAATCCCGTACGATAGCGCCCAGACGAAAATCAAAAATCTCTCCAACCCGTTCGGTTAGCTCTCGGTCATCCACATCGCCAGATCCGAAGGTTCGAACCCGCAGACTGACCGGAGCGGCGGCACCGATCGAGTAGCTCAGTTGAACCTCACACTCCCTGGCCAGGCCAGCCGCCACCACATTCTTTGCCGCATAGCGTGCTGCATAGGCACCCACTCGATCGATGCGCAGCGGATCTTTGCCGCTCAGCGCCGCGCCACTGTGGCGGGCATACTCTCCATAGGTATCCATCCCGGTCTTGCGCCCGGTCAGACCTGAGTGGGCAGCCGGCCCCCCCCCGATGAGCGGTCCTTCCGGATTGACAAAGATACGCGTCTTGTCATCCGCTTCGAACGTCTCTGTTTTAAGCACCGGCTGTACCACCTCCTTGATCAAATCATCCCGCAACTGATCCAGATTGGCCGCTTCCTCCTCGGTCTGACTGGCCACCAGGGTGATGCTGTGAATCCGCTCCGGTTCGCCATTTTTGTACTCTATACCCACCTGGGTCTTTCCATCCGGCAACAGATAAGGAAGCCGCTTTACCACCTTGGTGGAGGCGAGCCGCTCAGCGAGTCGATGGGAGAGCCAGATCGGCAGCGGTATCAGGGCCGGCGTCTGATCGCAGGCGTAACCAAACACGGTAACCTGATGCTTGGCGGTGATCTGATCGATCTGATTGTCATCCAACTGCTCGAGATCCACCGGTGCGTAGGCGGTTACCGTGTGATCCATAAAGCTGCTCATGATGGTGCAGGCATCGGCATCAAACACATCCTTCGGATAACCACTGCCGCGGACCACTTCGCGGGCTATCTCGGGGATATCGAGTTTTGCCTTGGAGGCATAGTGGGCGGAGATAAACATCACGCCACTCGATACCGCACACTCAGCCACGATCTTTGAGTGATGATCCTGGATCAGAAAATGGTCGACGATGGCATCACTCACCTGATCGCAGAGTTTGTCCGGATGCCCCGCCGTGCTGGACTCCGAGGTGAAAATAAAGTTGTCGTTCACGCTGCTTCCTCCATACCAACTGACATTTCTTGCGCCTCACCTTCCATCATCCCTTCGTCGTCATCCTCCCCTCGCGGCAATGCCGGCTTGGTGGCTTCATTGACGATCAGCGGCAAGATGACACCAGCCGCTATAACCAGTATGTCAACCAGATTGAGCGGCGAGGTTCCCAACAACCGCCTGGCACCCGGCAGAATACTCACCAGCGCCTGCAGCCCGCCCATACCCAGGATAGCCTTGGTCAGATGGGGATTGGGTGGGAGTTCCTGACCGCCAAAGACATTGCGATAAGAGGATCGCGAACTGAAAGAATGGGCCAGTTCGTTGAATACCAGGGTATTGAATGCCAGAGTAGTGGCCTGCGTTCCCAGACCATAACGCCGCATGCCATAGATGAAGGCGCCCATGGTGCCCACACCAATGATGCCGGATTCAAAGGCCATGCGTTTCAAATCATGGCCTTCGATGATGGCCTCACTCGGGTCGCGCGGCGGTCGCTGCATAACACCAGGCTCGGCAGGCTCGAGGGCGAGCGCCAAGCCGGGAAAGATATCCGTCACCAAGTTGATCCAAAGCAGTTGCATCGGGTTCAACGGCTCACCCCAACCCATGGCGATACCCGCCAACATGACTTCGATCTCGGTCAGGTTGGTAGAGACCATGAAATGGATCATCTTGCGGATGTTGCCGTAAATGGTGCGTCCCTGTTCCACCGCCGCGGTCATGGTGTGCAGGTTATCGTCTTCCAGCACCACGTCCGACACATCACGCGCCACATTGGTACCACTGCCACCCATGGCCACACCCACATCGGCCGCCTTCAAAGCCGGACCATCGTTGATGCCATCACCGGTCATGGCCACCACATAACTCGCCTCCTGCAGGGCGCGTACAATCTTGAGCTTATGTGCCGGGCTGACCCGGGCAAACACATGGACATTCTTGGCCAATCCCGCCAACAGTTCCGGATCCATGTTTTCCAGCTCGTTGGACTCGAGTACCTTGAGGGGCTTACCGCCACTCAGGCCCAGTTGCTCACCGATGGCCTGGGCAGTCGCGCTCTGATCGCCGGTGATCATGATGGTTGCGATACCGGCCTGATGGTACTGAGCAATCAGCTGATCCATACCGGTACGCATGGGATCGGCCATGCCGGCCAGACCCAGCCAGGTCAGACCCGAGGTTCTGGTTGGCATCTTCCCTTCATCGAGTTCCCGATAGGCCGCACCCAGTACACGCAAGGCATTACCCGCCATGCGTTCATTCTCATTAACGATCGTAGTGCGCGCCTCGGCGGTCAGCTTGATCCTTTTGCCCTCTTTGACCTGATAGGTGCATAAAGAGAGCACCTCCGTGGGACTGCCCTTCACCGCCAGCAGATGCTTAGCGTTTTTATACGGATGCAGGGTGCTCATGAAGGGTCGCCCCTCGGCACGATAGCGGGTATGCAGCATGGGATGTTCAGTGCGTAAAGCCTGCACGTCGATGCCGGCGTTCAGGGCCAGATCCACCAGCGCATTCTCCGTGGGAGAGCCGTCCAACTCGTAATGCTCCTGGTTGTCGACAATCTGGCTCTCACTACAGAGCGAGATAATCTGCATCAGGCGCACCAGTTCATCGCGGCCAACCGGGTCGATGGCGTTGTCATCGCGCCTGAAGATGCCCTCGGTTACTCCATAGCTGAGTTCACCACTGTAGACAGCCACCACCGCCATGCGATTCATCGTCAGGGTGCCGGTCTTGTCCATGCAGAAGACCTGCACCGAACCCAGGGATTCCACCGCATCGAGATGCCTGACCGCTACATTGCGTTTGCGCATCTCGGCGATTCCCATGGCCAGGGTGGTGGTCGCCACTGCCGGCAGGCCTTCCGGAATCGCTGCCACCGCCAATGAGACCGATGACTTGAGCATCTGCAGCCAACCATAGCCGCGCAGAATACCCACCACGAAAACCCCGGCGCAAACCACGCCACTGAGCAGGGCCAGTTTGGTACCCATCTGGCCCAGCTGTCGCTGCATGGGAGTCTCGGGTGCCTCGGCCTCACCCACTAAGGTCTGGATCTGGCCCAGCTCGGTAGCCTTGGCGGTAGCGATCACGACGCCACGTCCGTTACCACCGGTAGCGTGGGTCCCCATATAGGCCATGTTGATGCGGTCCCCAAGCGCCGTTTCTTGCTTGCCCAGAAAGTTGTGGTCTTTGGCAACCGGCATACTCTCGCCAGTAAGGGCCGATTCATCCACACTCAGACGATGTGAACTCAACAGCCGGACATCCGCCGCGATATAACTGCCGGGCACCAGCACCAGGATATCCCCGGGTACGATGTGCTCCACGAGGATCAGACTCTCCATACCGTCCCGCAGCACGTTCACTTCTCGTACCCCGGACTTGGCGAGTGAACTGATGGTCTTTTCCGCCTGCCGTTCGGTGACGAAACCGATCACGGCATTGATCAACACCACGCCCAGGATCACCGCTGCGTCTATGGTGCCACCCGTCAGGATCGAGATCACCGCGGAGACCCCCAGCATGCCCACCGGCGCATTGAGGAACTGTTCCAGGAAAATGATGACATCCGAGCGTCGCTGGCTGGCGCTAAGGCTATTCTCGCCGTAGCGCTGCAGACGCTGGAGCGCCTCGCTGCCACTCAAACCCAACCGCTCTGGCACCTCCATTCGTTCAAGTACCTGATCGGTTTCCAGCAGATGCCAGGGATGGGTTTCCTGGGGCTGCTCATCCGGTTGTGTCGAAGTGGCTGCGCCACTCGTGGCGCCAAACACCGGGGCCGCGGTATCGCTTGAAGAGAAGCCTCTGAGCAGGGTGGCAAACCCATTCAACGCCTTGGAAACTTCGAAATTTGCGGGCCGATCGGCTGCTTTAGGCGCGGCGGCTCTTGCCACCTTTCCATCAATCAGGGATTCAATATACCTGACGACATCCTCGAGTGGCGTATCTTTTTCGTAGACCAGCAGCAGCTTGCCGGTACGCACATTGGCCTTGACCTCTTGGATCACCTCGATCTGGCCAAGCTGCTTTTCCAGACGCTGCTTGAGCTGAGGGGAACGGTATAAGCCGGGGATTTCAATGCGTGCGCGGCCAGGGAGATGACTATGCACCAAGCTGAGTAATGACTGGGCAGAGATGGTAGACGATTCCATTTTCTGGTTAGTATCCTGAGTAGCGCGAGCCAAAAATACCCCCCCAAGCAGGCTTCCATTTATAGCATGAAATTGGCCGGATAACCCGATAAAGTGTAACGTAGTAATCCGAATATTCGCTTACGCAACGAATCCTCATTTGAAGGAGATGAGATGGACCACAGCCTGTTGCAGTGGATCGGCGATGAAACCCTGCTGCAGCAATTCGTAGCAGAGCTGCCTATCAGCACCCTGTTGATCATCATCGTGGTCTGCATCGTCTTGTTATCCAAGGGGGCGGATTGGATGATCGATGGCGTGGTCGACCTCGCCAGGCGCACCGGCCTGCCAAAGATCGTCATCGGCGCTACCGTTGTCTCCCTTGGCACCACCCTGCCCGAGGCATTCGTCTCCGTCATGGCCGCCTACATGGGCAACCCGGGGCTGGCGCTGGGCAATGGCGTCGGATCGATCATCGCCGATACCGGCCTGATCTTCGGTTTGACCTGCCTTTTGGCAGCCGTGCCCGTCAATCGTTATATCCTCAACCGCACCGGTTGGGTCCAGGTAGGCACTGCCAGCCTGCTGGTGGTAATCGCCCTTGGGGTCCTGCTCAACACAGCTGCTGAGTCTGAACCCATCCTCAACCGCTGGGTTGGCTTTCTCTTTCTCAGCCTGTTGGCGGTCTATTTATATGTCACCTATCTCTGGGCCAAGCAGAGCGGTGAGATGAGTGGGGACAACAATGGTGCTGAAGCGGAAGAGTTCCTGAGCATAGGCATGTCCTGGCTGATGGTGGTGGGCGGCTTGCTGCTGATTATCATCGGCGCCCGTGTCCTGGTACCCTGCGCCTCCGAGATCGCACTACGATTTGGCGTACCGGAAGATGTCATTGCCGCCACCCTGGTGGCCTTCGGTACCTCACTGCCGGAATTGATGACTGCCATTGCCGCGGTACGCAAGGGACACCCGGAAATTACCGTCGGCAATATCGTGGGGGCCGACGTACTCAACGTCCTGTTCGTGATCGGCGCGGCCGCGGCCGCCACTCCGCTTGAAATTCCGAGTAATTTCTACTTCTTCCACTTTCCCGCCATGCTCATCATCCTGGTCTCACTGCGGGTCTTCATCTCCATGAATACCGCGGGTGTGTTTTACCGATGGCAAGGGGCCTGGCTGCTTGGGGTCTATGCAATCTATGTATTTCTCCAGTATGCCCTGAATGTGGGTGCCGCCCACTGATACTGATGACTTACAAACTACACTTGTTCAATGAGCTGATAAAACAAGGCATTAGATGATGAAGATTTTACTCGCAACAGATGGTTCGCAAAGCGCCATGGCGGCGATTGATTTCCTGCTGCGACTTCCGCTGCCGCCAGCGTGTGATTTTACCTTGCTTACCGTGATCGAGAAGGAGGCCTACAAGAGCAGAAAGAAGACTGAGCTCAACCCGGAACAGCTCGAATTGTTGCGGCAAACCAAAACAATGCTGCAGGATGAGGCGGAAGAAGTCCTGACCAAGGCCGCAAGTAAGCTGCAAGATGCAGGTTGCACCAGTTCCTCACTGACGCGCAGTGGTCACCCCTCCAGGGAGATCGTCAGGATGGCAAAAAAGCACGCCGTAGACCTGGTGGTAGTCGGCTCCCATGGCCTGGGGGGAGTCAAGCGCTTTCTGTTGGGTAGCGTCTCCGACCAGGTGCTTGCCTATGCGCCCTGTTCGGTATTGATCGTAAAACCTTGCAGCGACAATCCCGCGACTGATGCAACCATCCCGCGGGAAGTGGATAAGGCCCTGCGGATTCTCCTGGCCTACGACGATTCAGTCTCTTCCAAACAGGCCGTCGATTTCTGCGCGGCACTACCCCTTGATGAAAGCGTCGAGATAACCGCACTCACGGTATTACCCTTGGTAAAACTCTACCGGCAGGACATCAAGCAACGCCTGAGTTGGGTCTGGAAAGAGAAGAAGAAACTCGCGCAAAAGTCCCTGGACCGCTTAAGCAGCGAGGTGAAATGGACGACTTCCCATATTTCGACCCAACTACGTGAAGCGGCCGATGTCAGTCAGGAAATTCTCGATCTCGCGGAGCAGACTCAGTGCCATCTGATTCTCCTGGGCCACAAGGGAAAAGGGGCCATCGAGAAATTTCTCCTCGGCTCAGTCACCACCCGGATCGCCCACCATGCACCCTGCTCGGTGCTGGCGGTGAGAAACCGTAAAGCCACCAGCAGCCCGATTACTACTGCCGAATAAGGTTGCAGACCAGGCATAGCTTCGCACCCGCATAAAGAACTCCGACCCAAAGGCGAGTACTCCGTCAAGGTTGTATTGATGGGTTCAGCGCTACTGTGGTGTTTCGCAACAAGACACAGCACGCAGGCAATGGCCTTGGTCCTTGTCAAGTGCTGTAAAGCTTCTGCTCCTGCTCACGCCCCTGACCCGTCTCGGCCCCAATCAAGATCGCGCACAAGCGCCGGCAGATTCATTCGCGGACAACTCCATCCGACGGAACACGTCGCGTCCCGGCCGGCATGCTCTTGCTAACCGATTTTCGCGCCATCTGGACTCCTTGATCCCCTTGTGTCCGGAATTGTCGGTAAAAAGTCAGACTATAACAAGGTCGTACAAGGTATATTCTGCTGTAATAAGATGCGGCACGGACTGGATGGTTGAGTAGCCGATCGGCTTCTGTGAACCCAATGTCGAAAGCCTTGGGACTTCCCACGGAATGGAAGACATTACTGCTATCAGGGGTAGATTATGTGGATAATTATACGGATCCTGCGTCCGGCAAGGGTGGTCGGATTGTATGCCCTTCTTGCGGGTGCAATGCTAACTGGGGGGGGTGCTTGGCCAGTCGGCGGGCATTGACCCGCAGGCCGAGAAGCTGCTCCAAGCAGCTACCACCTACCTTGCTAATCAGAAGCAGTTCAGCGTGGAAACACGAAGTACCATCGAAGCGGTGCTCACCTCAGGACAGAAGCTCCAGTTTGATCATGCCGCGACGCACTCGGTGCGGCGACCGGACAAGCTGCGGGCCGAGCGCCATGACGACCTGGTGGATCAGATTTTCTATTACGACGGAAAGTCACTCACGCTGCACAATCCGGCCGATAAGTACTACGCGACACTCCCCGCTCCCAGTACCCTCGAGGAAATGCTCGATTTCGCACGGGAGTCGCTGGATATTGTCGCCCCCGCGGGGGATCTCCTCTACACGGACGCATTCGAGATCCTGATGAAAGATGTGATCTCCGGGTTTGTCGTCGGCAGGTGCCGGTCAGGCCGGGGTAGGCTACAGCGGCGGGAGTGCAACCCGTCCTCCGCGCCTGTTAAGCAACCTGAGGTAGGTAACTATC
>CBDVCD010000023.1:0-22381 GCA_965372385.1 uncultured Gammaproteobacteria bacterium
ACGGCCTGTATCGCTTCCCTGTCTTCGTCGTTTTCGCTTCGAATCTGCACACCACACCTCCTTAGACGTATAACCTAAGCGATCAATCGCGAGCGTTAACGAACTGGCTGCATGGGCTTGTTAGTCTGCTCTACGAAAATGACAATACAGATACATTTGCTTCACGCCACCCGGCGTGACATGGAGTTCTTTGTGGTAACGTTTCAACTCAAACTCGTCACCTAACGCACCCTCCAACTGTGCTGGAGTGTACCGTTTCACCGGTAGGCCACTGCAGTTCGGAGGCGCTTCTGGTGCAAACGTACCGATAATCAGCTGCCCCCCCGGCCTTAACGCCTTTAGCAGGTTTTCCTGGTATTTCCGCTGCTGCTCGGGCTCGAGGAGAAAATGAAACACAGCTCGATCATGCCACAACTCAAAATACTGTTTTGGCAAATCGACTGTGGTGATGTCGCCTTCTAACCAGGAAACTCTATCCGCTCTTTTACCCAGCCGTGCCTTGACAGAGGCCAGCGCCTGTTCCGATATATCAAGGACTGTGATTGATTGATAACCCGCATCCAACAGATCTTTGGCCAATGTGGATGCGCCGCCACCGACGTCTATGATTGGAGCATCTAAGGCTAGGCCGCCTTCCTTAATCCAATCTAACGAGGTCTGCAGATGCGGCGCATACCAACCCAGTTGGTCAGTCGTCCTGCTCGAGTAGACTTGCTCCCAGTGATCTTTTTGGCTCATTTCACACCTGCCCATTAAGTAATGAACCCCGATAATGTCCTGGTACTCCGGACACTTGCAGTTGGGGTGTAGCTAAATCCTACGCTGCCTGTCATCTATGTATGGTACGCCCCTCTTTATGGACCACAACCAGACCATGCACTAAACTGATGGCTTCTCACAAACGTTGGACTGAATAATCGGTCAGGACATTTAGAGGTCCATATGATGCACAAACTCTTCGAACCCTACGGACTGAAATCCCTGCCCTTGAAAAACCGCATCGTGATGGCTCCCATGACCCGCTGCCGCGCCGGGGAAGGTGACATTCCGATACCGCTCATGGCCGAATATTACGCCCAGCGCGCCACCGCCGGGTTGATTATCACCGAGGGCACACCGGTGTCCACCAAGGCGCGGGGTTATCTCTGGACCCCGGGTATCTACACCGCCGAACAGATAGCCGGCTGGAATCAGGTAACCAAGGCCGTACATGACGCAGGTGGCAGGATTTTTATGCAAATCTGGCATGTGGGGCGTATCTCCCATCAAAGCCTGCAACCCGATGCTGGTGCACCGGAGGGACCCACGAACGAACAGCCTGAAGATGCCGTCTGCTTTGCCTATGATGAGAGCGGCAATCCAGGCAATGTCCCTATCAGTCGTCCCCGGGCCTTGGACGCCGATGGCATCGCCCGCATACGGGAGGCGTTCGTTCAGGCCGCGCGTAACGCCCGCGAGGCGGGGATGGACGGAGTGGAGATTCATGGGGCGAACGGTTATCTGTTCGATGAGTTCCTGAACTCGGTGGTCAATACCCGCAGTGACGCCTATGGGGGTTCGGTCGAGAACCGCTGCCGCTGCCTGCTCGAAACCGTGGATGCGGTGGCCGCTGCCATCGGTGCCGAGCGAACCGGTGTTCGCATCTCGCCCAATGGCCGCTTCAACGCCATGCCTGAGGACCCGGAGATGGAGGCGACCTTCTTACACCTCGCCGAGGAACTCGATCGTCGCGGCATCGCCTATCTGCACGTCAACGACCAGGCCACCTTCGGTATGCCCGCTATCCCGGACAGCCTGATTCCAAAGATCCGTGCCGCCTTCCACGGGCCCATCATCCTCTGCGGTGGCTACGATGCAGCCCGCGCCCAGGCTGCCATCGACGAAGGTATTGCCGACCTCGTCGCCTTCGGCACCTCCTACCTCGCCAACCCCGATCTCCCGGCCCGGCTCGAAAACGGCTGGCCCCTCAACGAGGCGGACCAGGATACCTTCTACGGTGGCGAGGAGAAGGGTTACACAGACTATCCCGTTTACCAGCCCTGAGACTGAGAGATCACGCCAACGGAATAACCATGTCACGAACACTAGCTGCACATTATATGATCACCGGCAAGTTTGCCGACCATAAGGATTTCCAAGACAAGCTCGAGCGGGCGCTCAAGTCGGGGCCCAAGGTGGTGCAACTCCGCTGCAAGGGGATGAGCGACGCCGAGTACCTGGAGATGGCCCGCCTCGCCGAGGCGATCTGCCGCCGCTTCGAGGCGCCTCTGTTCCTCGCCACAACCGTCGAACTCTTTGCGGAGACGGATGCCGACGGTCTGCATCTGAGCAGTGATCGGCTCGGCGGCTTCAGTGAACGGCCCATCGCTGCCGCCAAGCTGCTCTCCGTTTCCTGTCACACCGAAGCCGATCTTGAACTTGCCGACCGCCTCGGCGCCGACATCCTCTTGCTCTCCCCCGTCAAACCGACAGCGAGCCACCCGGATCTGCCGGGACTCGGTTGGGACCGTTTCCGCGAAATGACCGTGGGATTGGAACAGCCGGTCTATGCACTCGGCGGCATGCAGCTCGAGGATATGGATGATGCCCAGGCCGCTGGTGCGCAAGGTATCGCCGCCACCACCGGTTACTGGAGCTAATCCGCGATAAGAGCAAGATGGGAAGGTACGCCTACATGGACGTAGGTGGTAAAGCTGCGCCTGGAGCATGCAGCCGAGAACAATGCAGGAGCAGTTGTCGAAACAATCCTTGCCTTGCTACCGACACCCGCGGAGAATCTGACGGCTATCCTATGAACGGCTTAGTATATGCAGATCGATGGGGCTGGTTAGGGCTTGATATCGAGCACGGATGTATCCGGGAAGACGTCTATCTCCTCGGTTTCGATGATGTTGTGCTGAACAGAGATGATCCGGTGGCGGCTCAGGGCGATGAGATTGGGCCGCACAGGGGCGCGCGCCTTTCCGGGGCATCGTTGCGATCGAACCAGTAGAGGAGCCAGATGGAGGGTTATCAAACAGAAATAATTGAGATGCCCGACCTACAGGAATCCACCCTGGGGGCAATGGGCGAAATCTATCTCGCCCACTACGACAGCAGCGATGCCGCACTGTTCAGGCACGATCTGTCAGGCAAGACCGAGGCCCTGCTGGTCTACAAACACCGGCAGCTGGTGGGATTTACGCTCTACCAGCTCTATCGGCAAAGCTGGCGGGGACAACCAATTAGAGTCATCTATTCGGGCGACACCATCGTCGACCGGGCCCACTGGGGGCAGCAGGCCCTGGCCTTCTCCTGGATCGCCCGCGCCGGGCAGATCAAACGGCTTGCACCGGATACTCCACTCTACTGGTTTCTCATCGTCAAGGGCCACCGCACCTATCGCTACCTGCCGACCTTCAGCCGCTCTTTTCATCCACACTGGTCGCAGAGAGATGAGCATCTCGAAGCCCTGGCCGACTGGCTGGCGACCAACAAATTCGGCAATACCTATGACCCAAAGAGTGGCGTGATCAGATTCCCTCAGTCGCGTGGCCACCTCAAACAGGCCTATGCCCACCCAAGCAGCAGGGAACGGACAAAAGATGCGGTGAAATTCTTTCTGCGGCGCAACCCCGGCTATCTCCAGGGACATGAACTGGTCTGCCTGTGCGAACTCAGTGAAGAGAATCTGAAGCCCCTCGCCCGGCGCCTGTTCAAAGGCAACAGCGAATGACCGACCCCTGGCGGACACTCCGGGCCCTTAAGCCAGCCGATACAGAAAGCATCTGTCTCGAACAGCGCCAGAGAGAGTGGCTGCGGGCCTGTCTGATGCGGAACCGCGACACCCTGTTTGGTCAAAAACATCGGTTTGACCGGATCGACTCCATCCAGGCCTACAGAGACCGGCTGCCTCTGCTCGGGTATGCGGAGCTCGCCCCCTACATCGAGAAGATTGCCGGGGGCGAGGCGGACATCCTGTTCCAGGGCAAACCGGTCGCCTTCGAACAGACCGGTGGCAGCAGTGGCGGAAGCAAGCTGATCCCCTACTCCAATGCCGGCCTCGCTGACTTTAGCCAAGCCTTGCTGCCCTGGCTTGGCAACCTGGTCGAAGCCTACGATCTGAACCATGGTTCCGCCTATCTGGCTATCAGCCCGGCCACCCGCCAACCTCAGAAGACAGCGTCCGGCATCCCCATCGGCCTGCCGGACGGAGCCTACCTGGGACCCATCGCCGGACAGGCGCTCATGGAACTCTCCGCTGTGCCGGCCTGGGTCGGCGAGATCCCCGAGATCAAGGCATGGCAACTGGCTACTCTCTACTGGCTCGTCAGGCAACCGGAGCTGGCGCTGATCTCAGTCTGGAGCCCCAGCTTCTTTCTGCAGCTCCTTTGGGGGCTGATTGAGCGCCAGGCAGAGCTGGAGGCGCTGCTAAAAAGCGGCGGACGGATCGCTGACCGGCACCTGCCAACCGACAGAGCGGCCCTGGATCGATTCACCCGCTATCATCAAGACCAGGACAGCCGGCAGCTCTGGCCCGACCTGAAGCTGGTCAGTTGCTGGATTGACGGAGCCTCCCGCCCATTCGCTGAGATGCTTCGCCAGCAACTGCCCCAGGCCCGTTTTCAGGCCAAGGGATTGCTCGCCACCGAGGGCGTCACCACTGTTCCCAACCGGGCAGGCCAACCGCTCCTTGCGGCAGAGAGCGGCTTTTACGAGTTTCTGCGGGATAACGGAGAGACCCGCTGCGCCTGGGAGTTGGAGCTCGACCACTGCTATGAGGTGGTACTCACCACCTCGGGCGGACTCTATCGCTACCGTACCGGCGACAGGCTCCGGTATGAAGGACTGGAAGCCGGGCTGCCCCTGCTGCGCTTTCTCGGCCGCAACGACCTCGGCTCCGATCTGGTGGGCGAGAAACTCACCGAGGCCTTTGTCGCCCAATGTCTGGAGGAGATTCCCGGCTTTCGCATGCTGGCGCCTGTCATCGCCCAGCGACCGTACTACACAGTGATCACGGATAGCGGTAATACCGAGCTGGTGGCCTCGCGGATAGCCGCACTCGAAGACCAACTCAGGGCCAACCCCCAATATGCCTACGCCCGAAAACTGGGCCAACTGGCAGCGCTGACCCTGACCCCTCACCCTGATCCACTCCAGCTCTACACTGCGCAGGCCAGCCTGTGGCAGCGCCTGGGAGATGTTAAAGTTCCGGCACTGCTGCCGCCCACTATGAAGGTCGAATGGTTTATGGAGAACACGTTTTGAAGATCGTCCTGATATCACCCAAGGGACCGCTCTACCGGCACAAGGGGGGGATCTTCAAGAAGTCGCTGCGCTACCAGCCTCTCACCCTCACCACCCTGGCGGCGCTGATCCCGCCGGAACTGAATGCAAGGGTAGAGCTGATCGACGAGGGCATCCAGGAGATCCCCGGGAATCTGCAGGCCGACCTGATCGGTATGACCGTCATCACCGGCACCGCCAGGCGCAGTTATGAGCTCGCCCGCCGCTTTCGTGATCAAGGCATTCCAGTGGTGCTGGGCGGCCCCCACGTCACCCTGATGCCGCAGGAGGCGCTGGAACACGCCGACACCATCTGCAGCGGCTACAGCGAGGAGTCCTGGCCCCGGCTGCTGCGCGACTTCGCCGCCGGCCGGCTGCAGCGGCACTACCGACAAAATCCGCAGTTCGATCTCGACGCAAGCCTTCCCTTCCCGCGCCGCGAACTGTTCGACGGCCGGGACTTCCTCACCCATGCGGTGTTCGAGGCGACCCGCTCCTGCGCCCACGATTGCGAGTTCTGCGTCGCCCCCGCCGCCTGGGGCAGAAAGCAGTGGCAGCGGCCGGTGGAGTGGGTGATAGAGGACATTCGCCGGGTCGGCCGCAGGAAGATCCTCTTCGTCGATCTCAATCTGGTCTCGGATCCCGCCTACGCAAAACAGCTGTTTCAGGCCCTGATCCCCCTCAACATCCAGTGGTATGGCCTGTCGACGGTGATCATCGGCCATGACCCGAAACTCATGGAGCTGATGGCCCGTAGCGGCTGCAGAGGGCTGCTGCTAGGGTTGGAGACCCTCTCGGAGGCGGGCCTCAAAGAGACCGGCAAGCGCTTCAACACCTCCATCGACTACCGGCGATTGATCGGCGATCTGCACCAGCTCGGCATCGCCGTGCAGGGCTGTTTCGTCTTCGGCCTGGACAACGACACCCCGGAGGTGTTCGACGTCACCGTGCAACTGGCACTGGACGCCGCCATCGACCTGCCCCGCTTCGCAGTGCTCACCCCGTTTCCCGGCACCCCCCTGTTCCACCGTTTGGAGGCGGAGGGGCGTATCCTCAACAGAGACTGGGAACAGTACGACGGTCAGCATGTGGTGTTTCAGCCCAGTCAGATGTCGGTACGAGAACTGGCTGAGGGACACGAAAAGGCCTGGAAGAGCACCTATCGCTGGGGCCATATCGCCAAACGCCTGTGGCGGGCGGGCAACTTGAAGCCCCTGGCCCTTAGCGCCAACCTCGGTTACCGCTTCTACGCCCACAACCTGCACCGTTTCTATACCTGCGATCTGCCGATCCACAGCGTGCTGCCCAACCCAAGAACACTCTGGCCAGCAGAACAGGCAAGGATCACTACCCGTCAATCCGGTAACCGTAGCGTATGCGGCGGCTGACCATCATTCACCCCGCCATCGGACACCGGCAGGGGGAGAAATACATCCGCTCCTGGCAGATGGAGCCTCTGCCCGCCGCTGCCATCGCCGGACTGACTCCGCAAGATATCGAGTTGCGCTTCCATGACGACCGCATGGAGCTGATCCCCTACGACGAATCCACCGATGCGGTGGTGCTCTCGGTGGAGACCTACACCGCCCGGCGCGCCTACCAGATCGCCAGCGAATACCGCCGCCGGGGTGTGCCGGTGGTGATGGGCGGTTTCCACCCCACCCTGCTGCCGGAAGAGGCGGAGCGCTTCTCCGAGGCCATCGTCATCGGCGAGGCGGAAGAGATCTGGCCGGAGGTGATCGATGACCTGCGCCATGGCAGCCTGCGCAAGCGGTATCAATCGGAGCAACAACCATCCCTTGACCGGATCAGGCTCGACCGCTCCATCTACGGGAAGAAGCGCTACCTGCCCCTCGGGCTGGTCGAGACCGGCCGTGGCTGCCGCTTCCCCTGCGAGTTTTGCGCCATCCAGAGTTTCTTCCGGCGCACCCATCGTAGCCGGCCGGTGGATGCGGTGATCGCCGAGCTGGAATCCCTGCAGCACCGGAGCAAGCTGTTCTTCTTCGTGGACGACAATTTTGCCGGCAGCCTGGCCACCTGCAAGGAGCTACTCAGCGCGATGCAGGGCCTGAAGATCCGCTGGGTGACCCAGCTAAGCATCAACGCCGCCCATGACGAGGAGCTGCTGGAGCTGTTGGCCCGTAGCGGCTGCCGGGGGGTGCTGATCGGTTTCGAGAGCCTCAACCCACAGAACCTCAAGGCCATGGGCAAGGGCTTCAATACCATGCGCGGCGGCTACCGGGTTGCGCTAGACAACCTGCGGCGCCACCGGATCCCCGTCTACGGCACCTTCATCTTCGGCTACGACCAGGACACCCCGGACTCCTTCGGCCAGGCGGTGGATTTCGCCCTCGAGCAGCGCCTCTACATCGCCGCCTTCAACCACCTTACCCCCTTTCCCGGCACACCGCTCTACGCGCGCCTGCAAGAAGAGGGGCGTCTGCTGTTCGACCACTGGTGGCTCGATCCCGCTTATAGCTACAACGATCTGCCCTTCCAGCCCGTGCAGCTCTCGCCACAACAGGTGACTGCCGGCTGTGTGGCGGCAAGGCGCCGTTTCTATCGCTGGCCGAGCATCCTGCGGCGGGGTTTCGATACCACCAACCGGGCCGATCCCTTCATGTTCCGCAACTTCTTCACCATCAACTGGATGCACCGTGCGGAAGTGAGCCAGCGCAACGGTTACCCCCTGGGCGATGAGACCTGGCGGGGCGAACTGCTGAAAGCCGGTTGATGACCCGGATCGAGATCAGCCCAGACGGTGATCGCTACCAGGCCGGCAGCCTGATCATCCGCCAAGCAACGCCGGCGGACGACAGGGCACTGCAGCAGATCCTGCGGGACAATCCCATGCAGGGCTGGCTGCGTCTGGCCCTGGAGCGCAGTCCATCCTATTTTTCCGGCGAAAACCTGCTAGGCCGATCCAGGGCCGTGATTGGAGAGGATGCGGCCAAGGGTGGAGCAGTCATCGGCATGTACCACACCGCCTTCCTGCCAGTCTTCATCAACGGCAAGGTCGTGCAGGCCGGATACCTGGGTGAAATGCGCATCAACCCGGGCTACCGCCATCACCTGCGCATCCTCAAACATGGCTTCGCATCGGTCCGCCCGCTCAACCGGCCGGAATCGGACACTGCAGCGATCTGGTTCACCAGCATCGCCAGCGACAACCGAGCGGCCCGGCGGTTACTGGAATCTCAGCAGCGCAGCCTTCCCCGTTATGCACCCGTGGGAGAGCTGCAGACCCTGGCCATCTCGGTCCGTCACGGCAGGCGGCCTGAACTGCTTCGACCAGCAACCCAAGCCGACATTCCAGCAATCTGTCATTTCTACAATCGCCAGGCAAGTCGATACAACTTTACTCCCTATCTGGACCCGGCCTGGCTGAATGGCTTAACAACATCCAGGGGACTCAACATCGAGGATTTCTGGCTGTTTAAGGAGGGTGAAAACATCGAGGCCTGTATCGCCGTGTGGGACCAGCGTCCTTTCAAACAAGCGGTGGTGCAGGGCTATCGATTTCCTCTGAACCATCTGAGGCCTGTTTACAACCTTTTCGCCCATCTGCAGGGAAAACCGCTGTTGCCGAAAACCGACTCCCGACTCGGGAGTGTCTACCTATCATTTTTCACCCTTTCACCAAAGGTTGAAAAACACGCGCTGAAGATCCTGCGTGAAGCGCTTCATATCGCCGGCGTGAAGACAGCAAAGATAGGGTTGATCGGTCTTTCAGCAACCCATCCCCTGCTGCCTGAACTCAAGGCTTCGCTTCATCCCACGATCTATCGAACCTGTATTGAAACCGTCAGTTGGATTGATAGCGAGTCGGCGAATCTGGATGAAGCAATCGTACAACCTGAAATTGCAATTCTTTAGATGACCTCAATCGCCACTCCTGCCTCAGAAGCCGCTTGAACCGCCACCTCGGTCACCTGATCTATTGCGCCGTTCTCTCGATAAGAACCATTCACAACGAGCAGTTGAGTCATCACGTCACCCTTTGTGTATGCCATTCCAAAGTGATTATGGCCATGATCGCCTACGAAGCAAAGCTGACGTTTAATCAAACAACAGGCGACTGAACTCGATCATCACACCACCAAAACCCAAGCCGTTACGATAACCATCGATAAGTGGATTCTCTATGGGATCGACACCTACATGCAGGGCCAGCAGTTTCCACTGCTCGTCCTCCTTGATGACAGTGGCTGTCCATTTCGAATCGAAGGCAAATTCCCGGCCATCACTCAATTCATAGGTATCTACCGAAGTACCATAGCAGACCCCGAAACGCCCACCGTAGATCCTGGTTTCAATCGTGGCCTCTGGCGCTATGCGCAAGCCTTTCAGGATAGCATCGGGTTTCTTGAACCAATCATGTAACAGCTGCTTGAGGGGCCGTTCCTGGTTCACCAGCTCCTGATTCATCACCGTGATCACATGGTCCTTGTGCAGATAGGCCTCCAGCAGTTCTGGGCGGTCGCTGTTCACCGCCTCCTGCGCCGTTTTCAGTAACTGACGCAATTGATCGTGATCGGCCTGGGTGCCGGTCTCGGCATCAGCCAAAACAGTGGCGGAGAAGAGCATTACAAGCACGAATAACCATTTCTTCATCTCAAATTCTCCCTTGCGATAAGCGATAACAACGGTGGATTCTGCCGCATTGTCCAGTGCAGGACCATACTGTGGCAGACGACAGCAACGAAAAATCCAGTGACAACGTCCAGTACATGGTGCTGATGTGTCAACAGGGTGGACACTGCAATACAGATCAGCCAGATCCAAAGCCCGACCCGAGCCAGCAAGGGCGCATTCTGCCCACAGGCCAGCACGGCCAGGGTTGAGAACACCAGGTGCAACGAAGGCACCAGATTGTGCGGCGCATCCAGGATGAAGATCAGTTCATAGAGTGCCTCGTAACCGACCGGCAGGACCCGTTCGAATCCCAGCCGGGCGGGAAGCAGCAGCCAGATCGATGCAGCAACGAACAAACCGAGGATGGCCGCCAGGGCTTCATTGCGTGCGCGCTCTCGCGGCAGAGTAAAGAGCGGCAGGCAGAACAGCAGAAACATGGAGAAGTAGACCCAGATCGCCCCAGGCACCAGCGGGATAGCCAATTCCGCGGGCAGATAGAGGTCGAGCAGATCCTCCCGCTGCCGGGTCAGCCAGTTGCTGACACCGTAGATCGGAAGAAAAAGGAGATCGATGAGCAGACACCAGCCCAGCACAGTGCGCAAAGTGGGGCCGTCCGGCAGACGAAACCAGGGTTGTGCATTCACATCGCCGACTCCAGCTCACGCTCGAGCTCCGGCGTCGGTTTACCCGGATCGGGCTCCTTGGTGCGTCGAGGACCCAGCCACAGGCTCCAGTAGATTCGCGCCCAGCCAGGTCGGGGGCGCGTCTGGTCAACCAGGCCCGGCAAGGCCGTCCAGGGTGCGGCCGGGTACTGGTGGTGGGCAAGATGGTAGTGGTAGTTGAGGAACAGAGCGCGGGTGATCCGGCTCACGCGCAGATTCCAGGCGCCGTTACGAATGTCACGTGGTGTCCAGGCGTGCGTAGCGTATTGCACCGCGCACCAAAGGAGCGCAAACGTGCCATAGCAGGCCAACCACCCGACCCAGTGCAAATCCAGGACGAGGAACAATCCGATCTGAAAAACCACGGTGAAGAGAACCTCCAGCCTGACCCGCCGGGTCGGCGCCCGGCAGATATCCTCCACCATCGGACGCATGCCGTAGAACTCCGACACCTTTTCGCGAAAGAGACGGGTCTGCAGGAGGCCTGCCCCGTAGAGGAGACAGGCGAGCGGCGCCGACAGCCAGTAGAAACCACTGAGCAGGCAAGCCAGGCGAAAGCTCGCCAACCACATCGGCGTGCCCGGCGTGACATAGTCAAAGAGTTCCAGGTCGGTGCGGTTGCGGCGGTGGTGACCCAGATGGCTGACACGCTGGATGGTGAAACCGGTGGGGAAAAACGCCGCACAGACAAGACCGAAGGCCTCGTTCATGCGACGATTTGGATGGAAGATCCCATGCACCGCCTCGTGCAGCAGGGAGAAGATCGTATTGTTGAGCAGAGCGAAACCCAGGCCGGCGGCCAGCCAGTGCCACCAACTCTGGGCGTGCGACCCCAACCAGAGGAAACCGGCTACCGCGATCCAGCAGGTCACGGCCAGGGCCAGGTTTAGGTGAGCGGGTATCCGCCAGGTCTGGTGAGGTGCGGCGGCGTTCATTGCCGTTTTCCGTCCAGGTAACGATTATAGGGGGCGAGCCGAGTGGTGGCGGCAAGGGTCTCTCCGGGGCCAATCACACAGCCTGGACCGATGCTGGTGCGGGCGCCGATCACCGCCCCCGCACCGATGACGATGGTCTCGATATCCACCAGAAACCGGCCGTTTTCCCTGCGCGCGAGATGGCCGCTCATCAGGGTGTCGCTGCCGATGACACTGCCGTAGCCGGTCTCCAGATAGGGCCTGTCCAGCATACGAGCCGCCGGTGCCCAGAAGGTGGCGGAATGGACCCGCGCACCCCATAGATTCAGCCACAAAGGATAGAGCCCCGGCACCAGACGCAGCAGCTCCTCCAGCCAGGGCAGACGATTGAACGGCATCTGTAACTGCAGCAGCAGCCACCAGACGCGAAAGGCGCGACTATGCTGCACGATCCCCCGCCCTCTCGGCTTGCCGAACAGCAGGATCAGGAGTCGACCCAGCAGCGGCGGAAGCATGTACAGCAGGCCGATGAATACCCACAGCCCGGCCAAGAAGTCATCTGTTAGACCAAGGCTGGCAGCGAGCATGGCTGCAATCAGCAGCACGGGCAGGAAGTTCCCCAGCAGGGCGAAGCGGCTGACCGGCTCGGATAGCGGTGATTGAAAGTCCTGCTCAGGCATAGTCGGGAATCCAGTTGGCGAGCCTATCCAATTCCGGGCAGCGGTGGAACAGCTTCCACGCCCGAGGGGCCAGACGCCGAGAGAGCAGGCTGGCGAGAAAATCCGGGGTGCGGCGGAGATTGACAATCTCCCGCATCATGGCCGGGCGAAGGCCAGCAAGTTCGGGGTAGTCGCGGATCAGTTGCTCAACCACCCGCACCCCGGCTCCGTAAGCACTGGGAAACAGTATGGCCTTGAGAATGCGTTCGAACAGCCAGCCATCCAGCCGGCGGGAGAGCTTACCCCGTTGTGCGTAGCAGCTCTCGAACAACAATCGATCGATGAGGGTGTGACGGCGCTCGTCCCGGGTGTGTTCCCGGTGGACGGCCAGCCAATTGGGCTCGGCCCCACCCAGTTCATGACTCCCATCCATGGCAGCAAGATCCCTGGCCATGGCCAGGGAGGATTCCTCGATGAAGAAGAGCAGCCAGAGTGGGTGGGCCAACCAGCGGGCGGTGCGTCCCATCAGGCTGATGAATGCGCGCATCTCGGTGGAGGGAGGAAAGAAGAAAAAGTCCGTATCACGGTAGAGGTCCGGTCGGCTGGCTCGGTTGAGGGCAACGAAGGCCACATCGTGTTCTTTCTCCTCGCGCAGCATTTCCAACAACAAGCGGTGCAGCATGGGCATTTGCAAAGCCTCCAGCCGCCGCGCCAGAGACGGCAGGATGGCCTGCACCAGGTAGCGCTCGAAAAGCATGATCACCTCATTGGTGCGCATGGCATAGAGTTGTGCATAACGGAGCTGATACCGGCGGTCCAAATCTGGCCACAGCGGAGTGTAATAAAGTTGGGTATAGGTAGGCGGCAGAAAAACCTTATCCGCATCGATGGCGCCCAGTTCCACGGGTTGGGTGCGCTGACCATCCGCCTGCATGGCATGCAGGACCTTGCGGGCGATGGCTTCAGGATCGTGGGATATCATGGCTCAGGGTGGATCGTCGACCGAAGTACATGCCGTGCTTCTTGAACACCTCTTTACGGAACACCGGGTTGAAGCGCAGGTAAGTGAACAGGCGTACAGGATTGCGCAGATTGGTTTTGAAGTCCAGCAGGCGATGGACCAGGGAAGGCAGGGAGCTAAAGTTGGCGCGGGCCTCGAAACAGGCCTCGGTGAGCTCATCGGCGCTCATGCGCGCCGGTTGAAAGGGTGCGTAGTTGAAACGGTACTCGGGGTGCAACCACCATTTCCCCTCATAAAGCAAACGGCCCTGCTCGCACAATTGATCGTAGAGCGGCGTACTGGGATAGGGTGTGAGAATGTTGAAGGCGGCGAAGGTGAAACGGTTCTCCAGGGCAAAATCCAGGGTGCGGCGGATTGAGTCCCGGGTCTCATGGTCGTAGCCGAGCACGAAGGCGGCCCAGGTCTGCAGACCATAGTCACGCAGCATGCGCACCTGGCTGCGGTAGCCGTCGAAGGCGTGCAGGTTCTGGCCCTTGCGCATCTCGGTGAGATTGTCCGGGGTGATGGACTCGAAACCGATCACATGCCCAAGACAGCCGCTCTGCATCATCAGGTCCATCAGTTCGGTATCGCGCAGCATGTCCAGGCTGGTTTGACTCACCCAACGGATTTTGAGGGGGATGAGGGCGCGGAACAGCTCCTTGGCGGCCCTGCGATCGGCGCACAGATTGTCGTCGACGAAGAAGACCAGTTTGCGTTTCTGGACAGCGATCTCACGCAGTACCTCGTCCACTCTGCGAACGAAGTGCCGGCTGTCGAAGTAGCTGGCGATGGTGCAGAAATTACAGCGGAAATGGCAGCCACGGGAGAACTGCATCAGGGTGATGGGCAGGTACCCCTTACCCACAAAGAGATCTCGTCTTGGCAGCACACCGGGGTGGGCGATCCCAGGCGACGCCCGGTAGATGGGTTGCAGACGGCCCGCTTCCGCATCGTCGAGGATCTTGTGCCAGATGGTCTCTGCATCCCCCAGCAGGATTGCATCGGCATGCTGCAGGCACTCATCCGGGATGAGTGTGGGATGCACACCGCCCATCAGCACCGGCACACCTCGCCTGCGGTACTCGACGGCAATCTCGTAGCTGCGCTTGGCGGTATAGGTCTCCACCGTAATGGCGACCAGATCGGTGGGGTCATCGTAGGGGATGGGCTCCATCCGGTCGTCGAAAAAGGCGACCTCATGCCGTGCTGGGGTCAGGCCGGCCAATACGCCGATCTGCAGAGGTTCCATGCGTCCCTCGTCGATGTAGGACCCGCGCAGCATGCGACCGATATTAGGCTTGATCAGCGTAACTTTCATGTAACCGGGCGCTCTCGCCCAAACCTTTGCCTTGTTTGTTGAGAATCTCGGCCCGTGATATCCAGTTAGCCAGCAGGGCGATATCCAGATACCTCCAGGAGACAGCTCCAAACGGCCAGGGGCGTAAGCGCTCGGCCATCGAGACCAGGCTATAGAAACCCAGGCGAGCTTCGAAACAGCCCTGCTCCAACTCCTCCGGGGTCATGCCCTGCGGCCGGAAGGTGGCCTGTCCATACCGGTAGCCGGCGTCCAGCCACCAGCGTTCGTGCAACAGCCGGCCCTGCTGTCGCAGACGCGTATAAAGCGGGCTGCCCGGCGTAGGGGTAAGCGGATTGAAATTGGCGATGCAGAGGCGCTGGGAACGGGCGAAATCGAGCGTTTCGGCGAACCCAGCGTAACTGTCCTCAGCGTAACCGAAGACGAATGTGCCATAGACCAGGATGCTCCGTTCGTGCAATCTCGCTATCGCCTGCTCATAGACCTGCGGTCCGCGATTCCAGCCCTTGCCCATCTCCTGCAGGTTGCCTCGCCGCAGGGATTCAAAGCCGATCAGAACCATGAAGCAGCCGCTTTCCGCCAACAGATCGAGCAGGCCCTCGTCCCGGCACAGGTCCAGGCTGATCTGGCAACACCACTGCTTACGCTGCAGCAGAGGTAAACTTTTATTGAGTTGGATCAGGGCTTCGAGCAGGGAGACGAACTGCCTGCGGGAATTGAACAGGTTGTCATCCACAAAGAAGATACGCCGATGTCGGGCGGCGACAAATTCCGACAGG
This sequence comes from uncultured Gammaproteobacteria bacterium, assembly GCA_965372385.1. Classification (GTDB taxonomy): domain Bacteria; phylum Pseudomonadota; class Gammaproteobacteria; order Chromatiales; family Chromatiaceae; genus JASJBU01. The sequence goes on from CBDVCD010000023.1 coordinate 15,233, forward strand.
GTCCGTTCGACGGGATAGGCGGCCTGTCGCTCTCCATAGAATGCACGAATGGAGCAGAACTCACAGGTGAAACGGCAGCCGCGGCCCTGCTGGATCAGGGAAATGGGGGCATAGCGCTTGCCAGCATAGGCGCTTCGATCCGGCAGTATATCCAGCACGGGGCCCGTGCCCGGATCACGGTAGTATCGCCGCAGCCGACCGGCCGCGAAGTCATCGAGCAGCCCCGGCCAAGTGGTCTCAGCATCGCCGACCACCACGGCATCGGCATACTCCAATGCTTCGTCGGGACAAAAACTGGGGTGATAGCCCCCCATCACCACCGGGATACCGCGCCGGCGAAAACCGTCGGCGAGTTCATAGGCCCGGCGGGCGGTGAAGGTCTCAACCGTGAATGCAATCAGATCGGCCTGCGCCTCGAGATCGACGCTCTCCAGCCGTTCATCCACGAACTCGAACACCACCTGCGGCGGCGTCAGGGCCTTGAGCAGGCCCACCGCCAGCGGCTCCATGGCATCCCTGGAACGGAAGTCGCCCATATTAGGACGGATCAATAGGATTCGGTCAAGACGATTCATTGACAGGACGCCGTCTCTCCCGTCGCTCCTGCAGGCCCTGCAGCAGATCCCACAGCACGGGAACGATAAACAAGGTCAACAGGGTGGCGGTGGCCAGTCCGGTGACGAAGGTGGAGGCCATGGTGCCCCAGACCAGCGAGTAGCTGGGAAAGCCTACCGCCATGGGTAGCAGGCCCAGGGTGGTGGTAAGGGTGGTGAGGAGAATCGGGCGCAGGCGGATACGCACACCCTCTCTGATCGCCTCGCCTCGTGACAGACCTTCACGATAGCGCCGATTGATGAAGTCGATCAGCACCAGGGCGTCGTTCACCACCACGCCGGCCACACCAATCACCGCGATAAAGCTGTTCACGGTAAACAAGGACTGGGTCAGCAGCTTGCCGAACACCACGCCAATTAGAGCAAACACAATAGCGGAGAGGATGATAAACGGCTGCAGGTAGGACTGGAACTGGGTGGCGAGAATCACATACATCACCAACACCGCGATGATGAAGGCATAGGCCAGCGATTCGAATGAACGCTGGGTATCCTCATGTTCACCACCGAAGGTCACGGTGGCGCCGGGGTAGTGCTCACGGATAGTTGCATAATACGCCTTCACCGCATTCACCACCGCCGGGGTCGAGGTGGGTGCCCCCGCCTTGATGTTGGCCTTCAGGCTGATCGCCCTTTGGCCCTGGTAGCGGTTGATCTCCCCCGGTTCGTTGTAGGTGCGTACCCGCACCAGATCGGCGAGATGGATCGGCCGATCGGCGTGCTCGATCACCGGCACGTAGAGGGCGTTCTCCGGCTCCTTCAGGCTCGCGGGATCGATATAGAGCTTCAGATCCACCTCCTCGTCGATATGGCGGTATTTCCCCACATAGCGACCATCCAGCACGCTGGCGGCGAGCCGGGTCACCTGGGCGTTGTCCAGACCGTACTCCGCCACCCGCTCCTGCATCACCTGCAGACGGAAGACCCGTTTCGGCAACCCCCGGTCATCCGCCAGATCCACCAGATTGGGACCGATCTTCGGCTCCTGTCGCATGAAGCTCAGCAACGCCTCCGCCAAACCGGATACCGCCTCCACATTGGCCCCCACCACCCGCACGTTGATGTCCTTGCCGCTGGGTGGACCGTCATTCTGCGGGTGGATATGCAGGCGATAGCCGTCCTTTTCAAACAGCGGTTTGAGCTTCTCTCGCATCCGATCAAGATGGTCCAGCGGATCTTCGAAGCTCTGCTCATCCGCCGAGGGCATGGTCACCATCACCGAGCCATGGTTGTTGCCATACACTGGTTCGTAGTCTTCATTGAAGTACATGCCGGCAAAACCTGAGGCCGATTTGGCCATGCCCGGTCCATCCTTCATCACCTCCCGCGCGATCTGCTTGACTCGTTCATTGACCTGCTGGATCGGTGTGCTGCTCGGCCCCACCAGGTCCACATAGTAGAGCTTGTAGTCATCGGGAAAGAACTGAATGCGGATCAGCGGCACCTTGCCGCTGGCGGAGAGCCCCAGGATCACGATTGCAACGCCAAACAGCAGGCTCACGGTCAGCACCGAGGTAAAGCGAAAGCGCATGGTCAGTGCCAGCAGGCGGCTGGTAACGCGGCGCATCAACCGCATCAGCAGATTGTCCTGACTCACCCGGGAAGCCGTCTTTACCAACCTCGGGCCAAAGTCGAGATAGTGAATCGGCAGAATCAGCAGGCACTCCACCAGGGAGGCGACGATAGCGAAGGTCACTGCCTTGGGTATCAGGGCGAAAAACTGCCCGATGGCACCGGTCATGATCAGCATCGGCAGAAAGGCCGCCACCGTGGTCATGGTGGCGGAGACCACCGGCAGCGCCACCTCGGCGGTACCCTTGATGATCGCCTCCCGGACCGGCCTGCCCTCCTGCACATGGCGGTAGATGTTCTCGGTCACCACGATGGCGTCATCCACGATGATGCCGGTAACCAGCACGAAGGAGAAGAGGGTGATCTCGTTCAGGCTGTTGCCGGTCAGATACATGATCAGCATGGTGATCATGAAGGAGAAGGGGATACCGATGGTGACCAACCCGGCATTGCGGAAGCCCACGAAGTACCAGATGATCAGGGAGACCAGGAAGATACCCACCAGCATGTTCATGCCCAGGGTGTAGAGGCCATCCTCGATATAGACCGTGGAGTCCTGAGTCAGCACCAGCTCCACCCCTCGGGTCTGCAGCAGGGGGCGAAACTCCTCCACCACCGCCATCACCTGGTCGCGAATCTCCATCGCATTACCCCTGTCCGACTTGATGATCTTCAGCCCCAGGGAGGGCCTGCCATTCACCGAGGAGATCACCACTGAATCACGATAGCCCATGCCGCCGCGGCTGCTCAGGTCCTTCACCCGCACCAGACTGCCATCCGCATCGCTGCGTACCACGGTGGAGAACACCTGCTCCAGGCTCTGATAGCGCTCGTCCACCTTGACCAGAAATTCGCCGCTGCGGTTACTGAACTTGCCAGCGGGAATGGAGACATTGGCCCCACTCAGTGCTTGGGAGACCGCATCGAAGCTGACCCCGAGGGTTCGCAGCTTGCGCGGATCGAGATAGACATGGAACTCCTGGGTTTCTTCGCCGGAGAGCTGCACCTCGGTCACGCCGGGCAGACGCAACAGGCGGCTCTTCATCTCCTCCGCCATCAGGGCCAGGGCCCGGTTCTCCCGCTCGCCCACCAGATTGACCATGATCACCGGCAGCCAGTCCTGCACCTTGGCCAACAGCAGCTTGGGGGGATCGACTCCCTCGGGCAGCTCGTTGATGATATTCAAGACCTCGAAGCGCACCTCGTTGTAGAGGGCGTCATAGTCGGTATCGTCGACGAACTTCAGACGGATATGGGAGCGACCGCTGAAGGAGGTGGAGTTGATCCACTCCACCTCCTCTACCGACTCCAGCGCCTCTTCGATCTTGCGGGTGATCAGACTCTCTACTTCCGCCGGCGAGGCCCCCGGGTAGACCGTGGAGATGATCACCTCACCGAAACTGAAATTGGGATAGCGCTCCGCCGGCAATGAGAACAGCGAGATGAAGCCCACCACCATGAGTACCACGAACATCAGGTTGTAGAAGACCCGCTGTTTGAGGGAAAAGGCGACCACCGCTTCCATGGTTCGCTACTCCTGGGTGAGTCGAAAGAGATCGCCCGGTTTGATCCGCGGGGAGATCACCCGCACCCAGTCCCCCTCCATCAGTCTTGAGCGACCCAGGTAGACCACGCTGACCTCTTGTCCATCGGGACGTGTCAGCCAGTACTCCTCGTAGCGTTCGCTCACCGCCTTTGCCGGCAACAGCACCGCGCCGGAACGCATCGGGATATCCAGCTCCAGCTCGGCGCGCAGACCACCCCGCGGCTCGACCTCTCCATCAGCGATCTCCAACTCCACATAGATCTTGCGGGAGGCCGCATCGAAGGCGGGGGAGACCCGCTCGATCCTGGCGGCCACCTGCAGATTCTGCTCCGGCAATCGTAGAGAGAGGCTATCCATCCGGGCCTCCAGGGCCTGAAACTCCCCAGCGCTCAGGGCAAAGGGGATCAGCAGACGGGAGAAATCCCCCAGTTCCACCACTGGCTCACCCGTATTGATCCACTGTCCCACCTCCACATGGCGTCTCACCACCCGCCAGCCCTCGGGGGCAACCACACACAAGCGACGTTTACGCTCCTGCAGGATCTCATGCTGAATCTTCAATGAGGTCAGTTGATTGAGGGTCTTATCCAGATTGTGTTGTGCCTCATCCAGCTGGCTCTCGGATGAACTGCTCTGTTTCAGCAGTTGACTGAAGCGTTTGACCTGCTTGCGGAAGTAGCGGGCGTCGACCCGCTGACTCGCCATCTCCGCCTGGTTGGCGCGAATCTCCAGATCGATATAGGTGGGATCGAGACAGGCGAAAGGCTGGTCTGGGGAAATCACATCCCCCACATCCGCATTGACCTGGAGCACCTTACCGGACGCTTCGGCGGACAACACCAGATGGGTGCGCGCGCGGGTAAAGCCGGAGAGGGTCTCGCGCTGCAGGGCGGCACGGGCCGCCGCCACGCCCTCCTCTGCCGGTGCAACCGCCAGCATGATGGGCGCATAGATCAGAGCGACCAGCAGGCCGATGAGCTGCCGCAGCGATCTACACTTTTTTCTTCTTCGGATATCCATCAGCAATGACTCCGCCAAGCCTCTGTCACACCCAACACAATGACCAATTTCACCGGCCGGGTAAAGTATTGGATGTTACATAGAAATATCTGATCGCTGATCTTTTCTTGACCCTGGCTTTTTTCTTTCGTTCGAAGAAGAGGTCTTAAATAAAAGATTTCAGTCGCACTGATTGGGCTTGACAGTCACCGGGGCGAAGACTCTAATGTGTATTATATATTACATTCATACACATTCTGTGATCTCCATGCGAACGAACATAGTGATTGACGATACCTTGATGGACGATGCCCTGAAATTGACCGGCCTCAAAACCAAACGTGAAGCCGTGGAATTAGGGCTCAAGACACTGATACGACTGAAAAAACAGGAAGAAATTCGGCGTTTCCGAGGCAAACTCCATTGGGAGGGCGACTTGGACGAGATGCGGAGCGATTGATGATCCTTGTGGATTCAAGCGTATGGATCGGCTACTTCAACGGCGACAGGAGCCCACAAACGAATAAGCTCGATGAGCTTCTCGGCCAGGAACCTGTAGCGCTTGGCGATTTGATCTTGACCGAAGTACTTCAAGGCTTTCGCATCGACAAGGATTACAAGGCCGCAAAAACACTGCTGACTTCTCTCACCGTATACGACCTCCTCGGTGAGAATATGGCTATCAAGAGCGCTGAGAATTTCCGCATGCTTCGAAAAAAAGGCATCACCATCCGAAAAACCGTGGATGTCATCATTGCCACCTTCTGTATAGAGAATGATTTCCAGTTACTTCATTCAGACAAAGACTTCGATCCTTTATCAATGCACCTCAACTTGCGCAGCATATTACCAAGCACATAACGGCCGTGCTCAGGATGGATACCTTCGATTGCTCAAACCAAAACACCATCTCGGCCAGAATGCTTGTCGGGCAATAAACATGTTAACTTGGACACCAGATACTTTCCTTGCACATTGAAAGACCTGATCCTGAGCCCTCCTTGACCCTGCGCCCTCCTGACCCTGCGCCCTCCTGCGCCCTCCAGATGGGTGCGCGCCCGGGTAAAACCGGAGAGGGTCTCGCGTTGCAGGGCGGCAAGGGCCACCGCCGTGCCCTCCTCTGTCTCTCCTGCCACCAGCATGAAGGCGAATAGACCATTACGGCCAGCAGGCCGATGAGCTGCCGCAGCGATCTTCTCCGTCTTGTTCTTTGGATCTCCATCAGCAATGACTCCGCCAAGCCTCTGTCACACCCAACACAATGACCAATTTCACCAACCGGTCGAGGTTATCCATTATTTTTTCAATACCTTACTGTCAGAATGGAGCGGTCAACTGCGGTTTCTAGGATCATGGCCGGTTGGGACTCTCACCCACTGGAAAACGCCGCCTTGTCACGGTGCACACTCAACGCGAACATTGCCGCTATCGCAACGAAGGGTTGCGCACAAAATGAAAGACCCGGTTCTTTCGCTCGATCTAGTCAACGCAGAGACTCGAGTATCGTTGTCGGCAATAGGCAGATTCCACCACCAGCGCTTCCGAAAGATGATAAGTCGATCGGCTATGTCAGTCTGAGAAATCCCATTTCACTTGTGAAATTCGATTTCGATCAATCCAATCTAATGAATTTATTTACTATTTTTAGCTTGATGATGGCCGTTCGGTGGACACTGAAATTTCACTGCAGTTAATTGATTACAACGTAAGCGATTGTAAAAACAGGAAATATTTTCTGGTATCGTTATTGCTTAGGAATATATGGAGGAGTCATGTGAACTATAACGAGGAATACCATCATGAAAGATATCTCCCGACGTAAATTTTTAAAGACTGCAATGGCTGCAGCAGGGGTCGTGGCGGCTAAAGATCTTTTGGCACTGGATCTCTTGCTCCCCGTCTTGGACCCCATGGGGGCTTATCCCTATAGAAGCTGGGAGGACTTCTATAAGGAGCAATGGACCTTTGACTACTTCGGCCGTATGGCGCACTCGGTAAACTGCACCGGTTCCTGTACCTGGAAGGCATATGTCAAGAACAACGTCGTCTTCAAGGAGGAGCAGTTTGCGGATTATCCGGAGATCAACGACGTGCTGCCCGTCTACAACCCAAGGGGCTGCCAGAAGGGCGCCAACCACAAGGAATATGTATACGGGCCCCAGCGGACCAAGTATCCCCTGATGCGGCAACCGGGCACCGCGCGCGGTGAAGGGAAGTGGATCAGAATCACCTGGGATGAGGCCCTCAGCCACATCGCCAATAAGATAGTGGATACCATCGACACCCCATGGAGAGATCATACCGGTCCTGAGCACCCTTACAGCCCGGATGCGGTTACCTTCTTTGCCGCCATCCCCGCCAAACACCATATTACCGTGGCGGGCGGTTTCCGCCTGGCCAACCTGATCGGTGGCGTGG
>CBDVCD010000024.1:0-21973 GCA_965372385.1 uncultured Gammaproteobacteria bacterium
TTCGCTTACAGCGCGCCTGATCAAACTATAATCGGTGAATTCTCATTGCATAGCTTGTTCTGCCATGTTCAACATGTCAGGTAAAACAGCTATCAACATTACTATAACCATCAGGACGGCAGTTAAGGTGAGGCCGCCTACCAAATTGACGACCATGTTTTTTAGTCCCCGCTGCTCGGTTAATGCGTGCGCCACAGTAGAAATGTTCACCAGTCCGTACAAACTGTCCTGGTGATAAACCAACAGTCGTCTGCAGTTGTTGGTGCGCATCAGCTGAATCGCATTTTTACAGGTGCTGTCATGGGGTATTGAGATCAGGTTACGTGTGCATCGCTTTGTGTTTTGTTCAGTCTATTGCAGAGAATCGCAACGCCCCACACGGGGTGAGTGAGATGTGCGATTTTCGGGGAAACCTATCCGTGATGAGTATATCTACTAGACTTAGAGTCTATGACTGTCATCGTTCGTCGAAATTGCCACTCTTTTGATAGCCCGGTAGAAATTTCTCCAGGGGGTGATCTATGGCGCTATTTACCCATGAAGGATGCCAATGACCGGCCCCCATGTGATCTGATGATGCTCTTGCCTGGGTTAAAGCAAGAACGAACATTGTCGGTAATAATTCGTCATCAGTTGCAGGAAGTATTGGAGGGTTTTGGGGATCGGATACTGTTTGCTGATCTGAACGTTCGCCTGGGGATTTTTTGGGTAACAGTAACGTCTGAGCCGGGACTGTGCGGCGAGGTTGCTGATGCCATACGTGGCCGAATCGAAAGTGCACGGGTTGTAGGTAACTATATTCAGTGCCCACAGGCACTGAAGCTTCCGTGGATGGAGAGGGTTAAACGCCTACTTACATGAACCTAGGTTGAATCAATAGAAATCATTGAGCGCAGTGATTATGTCACTTTTCAGTCGCCTTTTTCAGTCTGTTGAGGAACTGCGCCTGACCAGCTGGGTATTCATCAAGCTGCTGGCGTTGATCTACTTAGTGGCTTTTGCCTCCTTGTCCGTGCAGATCACCGGACTGGTGGGGCCGCAGGGTATCTTGCCCCTGGGGGATCAGTTGGCCGGCACCTATCAAGAGCTGGGGTCTGGCGCCTGGCTGTGGTTACCGACGGTCTTCTGGTTGATCGAACCCACGGATGCAGCACTCAAGGGAACCGCCCTGCTAGGCGTTTTACTATCGCTGGTGTTGCTGTTGACCCTGCGTTGGCAACGGCTGGTACTGGTGGGTCTGTTCATACTCTACCTCTCACTCTTTCACGCTGGGCAGATTTTCACCAATTTCCAGTGGGACACCTTGCTCCTGGAGGCTGGCTTTCTCGCCATCTTTCTGACCGACGGTCCCAACAGGCTGCTGATCTTCTTGTTTGAATGGCTGTTGTTCCGCCTGCGCTTTATGTCGGGATTTTTCAAACTCATGAGTGGCGATCCATCCTGGTCGGGCTTTACCGCGCTGAACACCTATTTCGAAACCCAGCCATTACCTCACTTGGGCGCCTGGTACTTTCATCATCTGCCCGACTGGATGCTGAAGTCGGGGGTTGGTCTGACCTTTTTCGGTGAATTGATCGTGCCTTTCTTCATCTTTCTGCCGCGTCCCTTCCGGTTGGCGGCAGCGGGTATCACGATTCTGCTGCAGCTGTTGATTATTGCTTCGAGCAACCACAATTTCATCAACCTGCTGACGATCGTACTCTGCCTCTTTTTGCTGGACGATAAGATCGTGGGGAGACTGCTGCCCGGTAGATTGCGGGAAAGGTTGTTGAACACAAGGCCATCGGTCAGTCGTATAAAAGTTGGACTGGTAGGACTGGCGGCCCTACTGATCGTGCCCGCCAGCTTGATCAGCTTTACCCCCAATGCCCTGCGAGAATCATTGCCCATGCCGCTGCAGCAGTTCGCCGACTCGGTGAGGCGTTTCGGTATCAGTAATATCTACCACATTTTTCCTACCATGCAGGTGGAACGCCAGGAACTGATAGTCGAGGGCTCCAATAATGGGCAGGAGTGGCAGGCATACAGGTTAAAATATACGCCGGACGACCTGGACAGAACTCCGCCCTTTATCGTCCCACATCAACCCAGGCTCGATTGGATGATCTGGTTTGTGCCGCCCCAGCATCTGCCGCAGATGGTTTGGTTTGGTGAATTCATAAGACGGCTGCATGAAGGCTCCCCCAGCGTATCTAGGCTGTTGGCGCACAATCCCTTCCCCGAAGAACCGCCACGCTACTTGCGGGTGCTGGCCTACCGCTATCAGTTCACCACGGAGGAAGAACATGCACAGACCGGAAACTGGTGGCGGCGGGAGTATCTGGGGCAGTTCCCACAAGTGGAGCCCCGAAAACCCTGAATTTGGCTGAAATCATCGGGGCAACAGGGTCAAGTCTAGAATTATAGCGCGCTTTCTCTCTCTAGCCGCACGCACAATCTTTCCTACCGTCGTGAAATGTGTATAACGGGGGTCTTGTTATTTGCCTAACCCGACTTAGAGTTAAAACAAGACGTGAGACCAAGCCATTATTTTACTCCTCTCGAACGCATCTGCACTCACATCAGCGCAGTGCTGAAATACCGCTCGGCCCTGTCCGGCAGCACGGTGGCAATGTTGCCTTTTATCTTCGAAGCGATCTTCCGGGCGGCATAGACATTGGCTCCAGACGAGATTCCCACCAGCAAGCCGTAATCGCGGCCCAGCTCGCGGGTGGTCTCGATGGCCTGCTCGTCGGTAATCTCCACCACCTCGTCCACCATGGAAACATCCAGGATCTCGGGAATGAAGCCGTCACCGATGCCTTGGATCTGGTGCAGTCCGGGCTCGTGCCCCAGGAGCGCCGAGACATTCTTCGGCTCGACCGCCACGATACGCACATCCGGCTTGTGCTCCTTGAGGTATCGCCCCACTCCCTGCAGAGTGCCGCCGCTACCCACACCGACCACAAAGCAGTCGATGTCACCGCTGGTCTGGCGCCACAACTCGTGGGCAGTCTCCTCGTAGTGGACGCGGGGGTTATCGGAATTCTCGAACTGCTGGGGTACGAACACCCTGGGGTCCTCTGCCTGCATCTGCCGGACCCGCTCTACTGCGCCGCCGATGCTCTCCTCTGCCGGGGTGAGCACCAGCTCGGCACCCAGGGTGCGGATCAGCATCTTGCGCTCATCGCTCATGTTCTCCGGCATGAAGATCCGCACCCGGTAGCCCTTTATGCCGCCGACCAGCGCCAGCCCGATCCCGGTATTGCCCGAGGTGGGCTCGACGATGATGGAGTCCGGTTTCAGCCGGCCGTCTCGCTCCGCCCCCTCCAGCATCGCCAAGGCGATGCGGTCCTTGATACTTCCGCCAGGATTGAGGAATTCCGCCTTGGCGAAGATCTTCTCTCCCTTGAGGCGGATCAGAGGCGTATTGCCGATGAGGTCGAGAATGTTGTCGGTTAGCATGTGGGATTATCCGGTGGGCCTGCGCTGGATAGTGAATTGAACTAATTATCCTAGAAACTGCAGTTGACCGCTCCATTCTGACAGTAAGATACTGTTATGAAAGAAATTAACACCGATAAGCTTATTCACTCGCTGGATGAGTCACGCTACGGGGGTAGATTGCACGCTTGTGACGGCGCATGTCTGGCCGGTTCATGTTCCTGACGGAACCGGCATTTCCCACATCCATGTGGGGCACGTTGCAACTCCTTGGAATAGATTAACTATTCCTCGTCGTTGCGCCTTGATCTGCACCACCACAAACGCACACTCTACCCCGTCCAACTACAGATTCTAGGATTATTATAATCTGACAGGGGAAACCGGAGCTAAATTAAAAAGACGTAGAGAGTGTGAAGAGTTAGGGTGCGCGACCTTTACAAGGAGCCTGGAGTGAGTGTTGCCTAGTTTTGCAGCGGATGTATACTGGTTTGCGGCCATGCAGGAGTAGTACCATGCAACCGACACAAACACCCTCTGATTTTCTCGCGTTCACTGCTGAGCAGGTTGATAGACTAAAAGGAGATGCAAAAAAGGCTATCCAAAGGGCCTTAGCGCGGGCGCCACTTGACGTATGCAGATGGGCACAAGATAACCTTGAGCACTGGCTTCGGCTCGCGCGAGACAGTCTGCACAGAAACATCACTATTGCCAATGAGCGACAAGCGGCATGCGACATTGTGAACTATTTGTGTAAGCACTATCACCTACCTACACCAAGCAGGTGATGTACGCCCAATCGACTCGGGATTAAAGCTCAGTTGGAGGATTCCTCCCCCTGGCCGAGGGATAGGCTTTTGGTGCTGTGGGATTGCTGGTGTCTACATTCACCCCATCCCAACCTTGCCCCTCAAGGAGGGTGTTGTAAAAGCCCTTGGTAGATTGGGCTGAGGCACGAAGCCAGACAGCAACTGTCTGATTATGCTGATAATGTTGGGCTTCGTCCCTCAGCCCAACCTACATTTAACCACCTTTTTCGACACCCTCTCAAGGGGGAAGGAGTCGAGAGGTAAGGACCCTGAACGGTTTCCCGTTCAGGGTGAGATTGAGATCCTGCTGCTTGCCGGAATCTAATTATCCCGCATCACCTGATCATCGTACTGCACTTCGAAATAGAGCTTGTGCTTGGCCTCCTCCTGTGCAAGACCGAGGAACAGCTCCTTCACTTCCGGGTCAGCCACCTTGGCAGCTAGGTCGGAGTAGAGGCGATAGGCTGCCTTCTCCCGTTTCATGGCGACGATCATGGCATCCTGCAGGCTGATGTTGTCCTGCGGCTCCACATCCACCAGGTAGTCGGAGATCTTGAGATCCAGCACTTGCTGTTCCGAGGAGAGCAGTTTTTCTCCCTTCTTGACCGACTTGATCTTGCCCTTATGGCGCATCTCCTCTTTACTGAAGCCCAGCAGTATATCTTTCATCCAGGCACTGCTGGCGCGCGCTGCCAGATTGATATAGAAGTCAGCTGCGTCCTGTTCACGATCAATGGCAAAGTCGAGAATCTCATTTACGCTATTCATGTGCGTTCCCCTCCTGCCGGTCAGGAGTCCAGTTCACCGGAAAGAAATTTGTGAATGCCCCGAGCGGCATGGTGACCGTCCTCGATGGCGCTGATCGCATCGGCGGTATTGTTGGCGATATCGCCGCCCACGAAGAGTTTCTTCAAGGTAGTCTGCTGATATTCGCCAGGCACGAATTTACCCCACTTGAATTCGATCTGGTCACGATACTCACCCGGTATGAAGTCCAGATTGCCGCTTTGACCGATCGCCGAGATGATCGAGTCATAAGTCTCCTCGTGCATACGGTCCTCCTGCAGCACCGGGCGTGGACGGCCGCCTTTTTCGTCGGCCACCATCTCCGCCTCGCCCCAGGCAATCGTTACCTGATCCGCGCTGCCGGCCTCCTTGATCTCCACCGGGATCGCCTGGATCACGATCTTGCAACCCTCGGCCTGGGATTCGTGGATCTCCTCCGGATCGGCGGGCATATCCACGATGCGCCGACGGTAGAGGATGGTGACATCCGACCCCAGGCGACGGGAGACCCGCGCCGCATCCATTGCCACGTTACCGCCGCCGATCACCGCGATTCTTTTACCGACCCCGGGATCCTTACCACTGGCCACGTCATCCAACACCTGCAGGCCGGAGAGCACCCTGGGGTGATCCTCACCCTTGACCCGCAGATTGGAGGGCACATTCAAACCCAGCGCCATGAACACCGCGTCATAATTGTCCAGCAGTTCAGTGAACTGCACGTCCCTGCCGATGCGGGTATTGAAGCGCATCTCCACTCCCAGGGAGCGGATATACTCTATGTCCTTGTCCAACTGATCATCTGGCAGGCGGTAGGAGGGCACCCCGTAGCGCAGCATGCCGCCAGCCCGCTCCTGAGCCTCGAATACGGTCACCCCGTAGCCCTTGCGGCGCAGATAGTAGGCAGCACTCATGCCGCCCGGACCGGCGCCGACTATGCCCACCTGTTTGCCGTTCTCCACCACTTCGTCACCGAGGACCTCCCGGTATCGCTCCCTTGGCACTCGATCTACGATAGCCCGCTTGAGCCAGCGGATCGCCAAGGGCTCACCCTGATGCCCGACCGGACAGACATCCTCACAACGGTGGGTGCAGATACGCCCACAGGTGGAGGAGAAGGGATTGGTCTCGTAGAGGAGACGCAGGCCTTTTTCATAGTCCCCTTCCCTTACGGTTTTGATGTAGTCGGGGATCGACATGTGGGCGGGACAGGTGGCGACACAGAGTCCACACTCGATGCAACGATCGGCCTCGGCCTTCGCTTGCTCTTCGGTGTAGCCCTGCATCACTTCGTCGAAGGATTTGAGGCCCTCGTCCGGGTCCAGCATCTCCATCTGGATGCGTTCGAGACACAGCAGATGGTAGTCGTCGTCACGCCGATAGCCCAGTTCCTGGTCATTCCAGGACATATTGTCGACGCCGGCGATGAAGTTGAAATCGGTCGGATCTTCGGTGATCCAGGCGTACTCGTTGCTGAGCCGCAGCGATCGGGTGGTACAGATATCCACGCAGAGCGCACACCAGCAGCAGCGCCCGTAGTCGAACTTGGGGCGCAGGCCGCTGTCACCCGGCTTAGGTTCCAGTCCCTCGACCGGCACCATGTCGATCGCATGGTTCTGGCAGATGCTCTCGCAGGTGCCGCAGCCGACGCACTCTTCCAGCACATTGATGTGGAAACCGCGATAACGAGGCGCGCCGGGACGCTCCTCGATAGGGTGCTTCTGGGTATAGGGTTTTTCGAAGGCCCGTTGCCAGACATAAAAGGGTGAGATGAGGTCTTTCAGGCTCATATTGTCACCTCTCGATTTCAGGTGGATAGGTATGCAGGGAGACCATCAGGCCGGCAATATCGGCGATATTGGTGCCCACCGCCAGCTTCTCCATCACCGCGATGGCGTGGGTATAGCTCGGGCCCCGGACATGCACTCGACGCAGATACTGGCTACCGTCCGTTACCAGGTAGTAGCCGTATTCACCACGGGTACACTCGGCCTTGACGTAGGTCTCACCGGCCGGCACCTCCCAGTGCAGCACATTGGGCATCTTGGCCTGAAAGGGACCGTCGGTCGGCATACGATCGAGCAGCTGACGTATCATACAGATACCTTCGTGCATTTCCTGGTAGCGCACTATGGCCCGTCCGTAGGTATCGGAGTCGGTACCGGTGATGACATCGAATTCGAGCTGATCGTAGACCAGATAGGGCTCGTCCCGACGCAGGTCTCGCTCAAAACCGGCGGCACGGGCATTCGGCCCGACTATGCCGTATTGGTCCACCATCTCCTTACTGATGATGCCCAGTCCCTTGGTGCGGGTCTTGAACACCGCATTCTTGAACAGCACCTTCTCCACTTCACAGAGTATCTTCTCGACCCGGTTCAGCACGTCACGAGCCCGATCTTCGAAGCCCTCAGGCAGGCGCGCCCGCACCCCGCCCGGGACTATGTACATATGATAGACGCGGGCGCCGGTCATCTCTTCGAACAGGTCCAGCACATAGTCGCGATGGGTGATGGTCCATTGGTAGATGGTGCTCTGACCAAAGGCGGCGCCGATACCACCCAGCCACATCAGATAACTGGCCAGGCGCATCAGTTCCAGATTCAGGGTGCGCAGCCATTGAGCCCGTTCCGGGGATTCAATACCTGACAACTCCTCCACCGCGGCGGCGTAGAGGTATTCGTTGAAAGTAGGTTCCGGCACCGCGATACGACAGACGATGGTAAAGTTCTGGATGAAGGTACGCCGCTCCATGAGCTTTTCGAAGCCCCGGTGCAGATAGCCCACATGGGTCTTGCAGTCGACCACCTCGTCACCGCACAGGATCAGCTCCAGGGACATGTTGCCGGTGATACCCGGGTGTTGCGGACCCTGCCAGATCTTGACGTATTTACCTGACTCCAGGTCGATGGGCGCGTTCTGTTCTTGCATGCTCTAGCGTTTCCGTAATTCTGGATAGGTCAGTCGGTATGGATCGGGTACATGATCTGTTTCATGTGCTCACGGGGGTCTTCGGTAGTGCGCCCTTCCCGGTCGAAAAACCGATCCTTGCTGTAGGCCACGGTATCGAACTCCTTGCGCATCGGCGGGATCTCGTCCCAGCCCTCCAGACAGAAATCGTCGTCCAGCCTTGGACTGCCGGGAAAACGGATGCCGTACATCTCCCGCAATTCCCGCTGATAGGTGGCGGCCTGGGCCCAGAGTTCGTGGATGGAGTCCATCTCCGACTGCTCCCGGACAAGATCCACATGCACGGCCATGCTGTGGTGAGACGCGTAATTGTGCAACATGTAGGTCAGGGTGAAGTGTCCGTCCTCGATAAAATCGATGGCTGTCAGAAAGGCCAGATGGGTGTAGTTCTCACCGTCACGCAGCTCGCGGATGAACTGAACTGCATCCTCCTTGGGGATCTTCAACAGCAGCAGGCTGGCCTTCTGCTGCTTGACCTCGGTAATGGCGTAGTGGTCGGAAAGCCGCTCGATGATGTTTTTTGGGTCGTCGCTCATGGTCTGTTATCTATGATCTATGTATGGTCAGTTTCTATCCAGAAACTCTCCCCCACCCTAACCCTCGGCTTTGGCTCCCTGCGTCGCTCTACCACCTCCATCCCTGGAGGCGTCCCCTGCTGGGGGAGGGAAAAATAGGCTTACCAGCTGTAGTCCGGCATATCCCAGTTCTTGATGATGCGTTTCTGGTTGGCCTTGTACCAGTCCAGGTTCTCGATATAACGATTATGGCCGTCGGCGCGGCCCTCTTTGATCTTCTTCTTCAGCGCCAGCACCCCGGCCAGCAGCGCCTCGGGACGCGGCATGCAACCGGTGATATAGAGATCCACCGGGATATAGAGGTCGAACTGATTCACCGTGTTGTAGCTGTCCCAGTACATGCCGCCATTGACCGGGCAGATCCCCAGGGCGACCACGAACTTGGGCCCCTGCATCTGCTCATAGGAGCGGATGATGCGCTTCAGGGTCTTCACCGAGGCATAACCGCCGATCATGAACACCGAGGCCTGACGCGGTGTGGGGCGTGGCTGAAAGCCGAAGCGATAGGCATCGTAGCGGGCGGTCATCAGGGGGTTGAGCTCCACCGCTCCACAGCCGGTGCCGAAGGCGAGCAGCCAGAGAGAGTTGGCCCTGACCCAGTTCATGAACTTCTCCACCACTTCGACCGGATAGGGTTCGTAAGGCACGGGTCGCGCGTTCGAGAACAGATCCTGCTCTTCCGCGGTGAGTCCTTCGTTGGCCATTGGGCCCAGGGATTTGTCTTTGGTTAACATCACCTAGCTCCGTTGTTGTCTTGGTCTACCATTAGACAGTCAGGCAACCAGAAAAATCTGCACGAATGCGATCGCTGCAATACCAATCAGGGTCGGTATGCGCAGGAAGAACCGGATCGACTGATCGACCCGGTAACGCGGAAAGGCGGCGCCCACCACCACCGCCACCATGTAGATCGCCCAGGTCTTGATCACCATCTCAAAAATCCCGGTGGCGCCACCAAAGAACAGATCCATAAACAGAATCAGCTTGGCGCTGGCGAAGATTGCCCGATTGGTCGACATCAACGCCAGGAAGGAGCTGTGATACTCGGTTGGCGGACCGATCGGGATCTCGTTTGGCGCAGTCACCACATCGAAGGGCGAATAGGCGGTCATGCCTAAAAACGCCAGCATCGCAGCAGCAACAGCCAGTGGGTTGGTGAACAGGGTCCAGTTGGCCATACCGCCTTGTTGCGCCGCCACGATCTCATTGATGGAGAGGGTGTCGTATTGAATCACGATGGCGATGATGGCCAGCGCAAAAGGCACCTCATAGGCGGTCATCTGACCCAGACCACGGGCCACACCGATGGCGCTGTAGGGATGGCCGCTCTCCCCCGCTCCCAGAGCCATGCCGAGCTGGCCGAAGAAGACAAAATAGATCACCAACAGCAGATCACCGGCAAAGTTGAAGTTGGCGAACATCTCACTGCCATAAAGCACCGGGATGAAGGCCAGAGTGCCTATGCCACCGGCAATACGGAACACCGGCCCCAGATAGAACATCGTCCCATGGCTCACCGCGGTGCGTTTACCCAGATTCTTGATGATATCCAGGAAGGGTTGCCAGTAGGGGATACCGATACGCCCCTGCACCTTGGCCATAGTCCGCGCGACAACGGCCCCAAGCAGCAGCCCGTAAACTGTGATTATGCCCAGTGTAATCAGAAAGTAAGCGATTTTGACGGCCCAATCTTCCATTAACCCATGCCTCCGACCGCGATATAGATCATCACCACATAAAACAACACATACAGGGCATAGGTCTGTCCATTACCCGTATACAGCACCCGCAACGTCGAGCCGATGGTGTGACTCCATTCGGCGGCCCCGCCCCAAAAGGCAGTGGCTCTGGGTTTGATCAGGGAACCGAATGCCCTCTCATAGAATGAGTAGAAGTTATAGGCGTAGTGGGATGTCTCCGGGGTTGCGGGACGCTCCGCGGCGAATACGATATTGAACTGCTTGACCTTCTGGATCTGCATAAAGCGGGAGAGAAACAACAGGATCAGCAGCGGTACCAGGAACACCCCGGCGACGATGTTCATAACCAAGAAACCATCCCAGTAACCGAATTTGCTCGTAAGCACCGTGCCTTCCCAGGCCAGGACCTCGGGGAAGTTACCGGCAATGGCCGCCGTGATCGGGTCGATCAGCAATTTGGGCCAGACCGAGAAGGCCATGATCGCCACAATGAGCAGAATCTGCGGCGCCAGCAACAGCCAGGGGGCCTCGCGCAGCTCCTTGTGCGCCGTTTTGCGCTGTCCGAGAAATACCGTATGAATCAGCCGGAACAGATAGAGAAAGGCCACCGCGCTGGCGAAGAAAGCAAGACCGGCCTGCCAATACCAGCCTTTATCGAACAGGGCGTTGAGCAACAGCCACTTGCTGCCAAAGCCGGTCAGCGGCGGCACACCGGAGATGGCGATGATGCCGATCAGCACCGAGATAAAGGTCATCGGCATGTTCTTGTCCAGCCCGCCCATCTTGTACATCAAACGGGTGCCGGTGCGGAAGACTACACCGGCCACCGCCAGGAACAGCAAGCCCTTGAACAGCAGATGGTTGACGGTCAGATAGCCGGCGCTGACCCAGCCGAGCTGGCTGGATATGGCAATCGCGGTGATGATATAACCCACCTGCCCCATACTGGAATAGGCGAGCAGTTTCTTTACATCCTCCTGGAACAGGGCCATCAGGGCGCCCAGGAAGGCGGTGATAACACCCAACCAGCCGACCACATAATTCACCTGATCAACAGAACCCGCCCCATTCACCGCCAGATGCAACCCGGCCAGCAGCAGGCCGAAGATAGCAGCCTTGCCCACCACCGCCGAGAGCAGTGCGGAAAAATCGTCCTCGGCTTCGCTGTAGGCGCCGGGCAGCCAGACATGCAGTCCCGCGGCCCCGGCCTTGACCAGGAAACCGAGGATCAACAGCGTGTAAACAAGGGTGGCGGATTCACGCACGTTGCTCAGATCAGCCAGCAGGATGGAACCGGTCTCCCCGTAGGCGAAACCGAAGCCAGCCAGGATCAGGAAAGCCGAACCCAGGGAGAACATCAGGAAGGTCAGGATGTGTTCCTTTGCGCCACGCCCCAAGGAGATCATCAGGTATGAACTCAGGGTCAGGATCTCCCAAGCGAAGAAGAACTGCAGTGAAGTGGATGCCTCCAGTAGCGAGGCCAGGGAGAACAACAGCATTCCCAGCAGTGGATAGAATCCCTTACGGGCATCCGAACGATGCAACACCGCAAAGGCGATCACCCCCCCACCCAGCAGCAGGATGAGCCCGAACAGCCAGCGCAGACCCTCTAATTCCATGGCAACCGGATAGGCATAGGCGGCAAACGCCGTGAGCACCAGAACCCCCTTCAGACGCCCAGGCATACCTTCCAGGGCAAGCATGATGGCCCCGATGTAGATAGGCACCAGGATGCGAGCAGCATCCAGCCCCAGCCAATTGGCGATCAAATGACCGCAGACGAGCAGAGACAGGGCAAACAGTCCGACTGGGATGAGTCTTCCAACCTTCTCCACTTGCGGCGCCTGATCTTCATCACGCAGGGCGAAACCAAACCAGCGATAGAGGTAGGCAACCTCCAGCAACGATCCAAGCAGCACGGCGAAGACCCAGAACGACAGGTCGCCGGCAGACAGCTGCATGATCAGCTCCCATTTGGCCCAGAAACCCGGGAAGGGTGGAAAGCCTGCCAGGGCGGCCAATAACACGCCCAACAGGACCAGCAGCAGAGGCTTGCGCCGCAGTCCCACCCAATCCTCAGTAGCGGAGCGGTCTACGGCTCCCGCCAGCCAGAACAGGCCTGCCTTGGCCAGCAGGTGGTTGATGAATAGCCCACCCATCACTAGGGTCATGTACTCTGTCTTGCCGAGCATGTTGAGCGCTGCCATGGCCAAGATCATCAGCCCCATCTGAGCCACCGAGGAGTAACCCAGCATGCGTCTGACATTGCGCTGGCGCAGACCGATGAAGTTGGAGGCCAGGAAGGTGGCGCCACCCACTGCCGCCACAACCGGCAGAAAACTCTCCATTAGCGGCACGATCTTGTAGAGGGCAAACATGGCACCGGCCGAGACGCCGACTGAGATCATCGCGGCCACACCCGCCGGAACCGTTTCGTAGACATCCAGTCCCCAGCCATTGGCCGGATAGGGTTTGAGTTCGATGATCACGCCCACCAGCAACAGCACACTGGCGACCAGGCCAATCGGCCCGGTGAGCTTATCCAGATGCGGCAGCATGTCGTCCAGGTTGAGGGTGCCGGTCAGATGGTAGAGCAGCATGGTCCCCAACAGGAAGAAGGTCGAGGCCAGGGAGGTGGCGATGATGTATTTGAAACCGGCGGCCAGACTGGCGGGGGACTTGTCCAGGGCGAGCATGCCATAGGTGGCAAGCGCCGTGATCTCGATAAAGATGAAGAGATTGAACAGATCGCGGGTCATCACCATGCCGCTGATGCCCATGGCCAGAATCAGGTAGACCGACATGGCCGATGCCCTGCCGCGAAAATAGTCCAGCAGGTACCAGCCACCGAGAAGCGCGGACAGGTTAACTGCGGTCACCACAAACGCCTCAAACAGACCGAAGCGCAGATTGATGGCAAAGGGTGGTTGAATACCGGCGGTAATGATCTCTACGGCTGGTGCCCCGTCCATCAGACGCAGCAGCCAGATACCGGAGATGAGTAATAGGTAGATCTGGGTCAGCCAGAACAGGGCGCGGGCGGTCCCCTCGCTGCTCCTGGCGATCAACGGCAGTAGAAAGCCTGCGCCAAGGGCGGCAATAACCAGATTGATGGGGGCAAGCAGACCTTCTACCATTTCGACTCCGTGCAGTCCTCGATGGACAGGGATTTTTTCTTGTCATGTATCTGCACCGCAAAGGCGAGCATCACCGCAGTGATACCCAGACCGATGACGATGGCGGTCAACACCAGGGCCGAGGGCACCGGGTCCACCACATCCTGCAGGGCGGTGGCTCGATCTATTGCCGCATTGATGATCGGTGCGGTGCCACCCGACAGGTAACCAATGGATACCATGATCATATGCACACCGGTATCAATCAGGGAGAAACCGATGATCATGCGGATGATATTCTTTTGCGTGAGCATTCCCCACATGCCGATCAGCAGCAATACAAAACCGGCGCTCAGGGTAATCGTGG
This sequence comes from uncultured Gammaproteobacteria bacterium, assembly GCA_965372385.1. GTDB lineage: Bacteria > Pseudomonadota > Gammaproteobacteria > Chromatiales > Chromatiaceae > JASJBU01. Next base: position 13,747 of record CBDVCD010000024.1, read on the forward strand.
AAACGGGCAGATCCATGTTGACTAATCCTGCTGATCGCTTTTGAAATGTTCCAGCATGGCACTGAGTTCAGTGCCAACCTTCAAACCGATAAAGATGTAGATGAGCGGGATCGCCCCGGCGCTGAACAGTTCACCGTAGCTGCCCAATGGCAGGATACGGTTGTCCAGGAAACCGCCCGCCAGCACCAGACCAAGAATACCCACCACGACATAGCTAAAGCCTGAAAGGGACTCAAGCACGCTCATCAGGGTATGCCGCAGCTTGGCGTAGGGCAGCGCCAGGAATAGCAGCACGATACCGGAGGCAATCACCGCCCCGCCTTGAAAACCACCACCAGGGGTCAGGTGGCCATTAAGAAAGATATAGGCGCCGAACAGAAAGATGATCGGCAGCAGATACTGCACGGTGGTTTGCACCAGTTCGCTGGAGACCGTTTTACTTTGCTCCCTCGGTTGCTCGGTTTTTCCTTCATGCTTATCCATAAGCCCAAGTAACAGTCCAACAACCGCAGCTGATAGAAACAGCACCGTGACTTCGCCCAGGGTATCCAGTCCGCGGTAGGTGACTACTACCGAGGTCACCAGATTGGCAGCGCCCAGTTCATCCGGGCCCTTGTCCACGTAACGGGTGGCCAGGGAGGAGAGTTCAGTAGACTCCTGATAGTTGTCGGCCACGTCATAGAACATCGCCGCAAACAGAAACAGGACCAGAAAAATAAAAAGGCGTTTGATCATCTACTCAGCACCCTTGACTGTTTCAGCCTCGTCCAGCTTGTCCACCACGGTATGTCGGGTCTTGTGGATGCCTCGTCGATGGGATGCGCGCGCCAAGGCGTGAGAGGAAACCGGGTTGGTTAACAGCACGAAGAAAATCAATAATAAGATCTTGCCGATCCAGGCCGGATGGAAGAAACACAAACCGATCAGGATCAGAATGGTGCCCAGAGTGGAGGCCTTGGTGCCTGTCTGAATCCGGTTGTAACTATCCGGCATGCGCAGCACACCCAACCCGGCTGAAAACAGAAATACCGAGCCGGCAAAAATCACAAGACTACCAAGTATCTCACTCATCGGGCTCGACATCCTGTTTACGGGTACGGTTGATGGCGTACAGGAAGATTACCGTGGCCAGACCGCTGCCGATCGAGGCCTCAGTCATGGCCACATCAGGCGCGGCCAGGAACACATAGGTTACCGAGGCAAACAGACTGGTCAGACCAGCCGCGATCACGGCGCTGACCGGTCTCTCCAGGGTGACCGCCAACACGGCGCTCACCAGGATTCCGCCACACAGCAGTAGTGTCATCCATTCAATCATACGTAGGCTTCCAAACTTAGGGTTCCAAACTCTGGTTACAAACCACGTTCCAGGTAGCGGGCCACAGCCAACACCCCGAGAAAACTCAACAGGCCGTAGACGATGGCCACATCCACATAGATGAAGCGATCAGCAAGATGGGCGGCCAGTACGATGACCGACATGGAAATGATACCCAACAGATCCACCGCAATGATTCTGTCGGTATCGGTATCACCCTTGACCAAACGGATCACGCCAAACAGGATGGCAAATGCGATCAAGACCATCGAAGCATTTAAAATCATCTCAGCCATAAATCACCTCAAGGTGCTTCTCAAACTTTGCCGCTATCGCGCGCGTGGCCTTCTCTGAATCCTGGGTGGTGACATCGATCCAGTGGACGTAGAGCACATCATCATCGATATCAACCACCAGGGTGCCGGGGGTCAGGGTAATGGAGTTGGCCAGGACCAGCCGACCCGTCCGGGATTTCAAACGGGTGTGGATCTTTACTATGCCGGGATGGATATCTATCTTGGGCATGAACACGATACGGGCCACGTTCAGGTTGGCCAACAACAACTCCCAAAAAAACACACCCAGGTAAAGAAAATAATGCAGCAATGCCTTGGGGGTCAGTTTTATATCGGCATAGGCGCCTGAAAATCTGGAGAGTGTTATTGCCAATACGGTGGCGATCAATATTCCGCTTGCAACCACATCCATAGCGAGGGATGCGTTTAGCACCATCCAGATGGCGAATAGCGTCAGCCAAAGGCTAAACAGACTCTGAAAACTACTCGATAGGGACCTTCGCACGTTAGTTTTTTTCTCGCATATGTCTGTTGAAGGGGGCACAGGATACAGGGATTTTTAAAAACGGCAAGATGTATATTGCAGCTGTAATCAAATTGAAATATTCAGGTATGGACGCTCTAAAATAATGAGATTTCGTGCACAAAAAATGGGCATGTCAGGTTGAAATGCGGCGCATATGGTGCATATATCGAATAGGACATACAGCTAATCAATATGCATGTAAATACAGCCCATAGGCCAATTCAAGCTTGACGGAGCACTCGTGAGATTCAACCAAAAAACGGGTTTAGTTTAGTTAGGTATGACGCCAGACATCGATGTCCTTTTCAAACAACCGGCGACTCTCTTCCGGTCCCCAACTGCCGGCAGGATAGGTGGTAATGAAATCCCGTTCCACCGACCAGGTTCGCAGGATGGGATCCACGATGCGCCAAGCATACTCTACCTCGTCATAGCGCAAAAACAGAGAGCGATCACCCTCCATTATGTCAAGCAGCAAGCCCTCATAGGCATCCGTATACACGTCACTTTGCGCGCGAAAACCGGCATCCAAATTGACCTGATGGGTCTCCATCTCCAATCCCGGTTCTTTGGCGGTAAGCTGTATGCGCAGACATTCGCAGGGTTGAATACCCAGTACCAGCCAGTTGCGCTCCATCTGTTTGATCTGGGTGTCGCGAAAGAATTGTGTAGGCGGCTGGCGAAAGCGAATCATGATGCTGGAGACACTCTCGGCCATGCGTTTTCCGGTGCGCAGATAAAATGGCACCCCGCGCCAACGCCAGTTGTCCACGAACAGTTTGAGTGCTGCATAGGTCTCGGTGACACTGTCGTCTGGAACGCCATCCTCTTCCAGATAACCCTTGACCTTTTCACCACCAAGCTTACCCGGTCCGTACTGGGCGCGAAAGGCTTGAGAATGTACGGCACTCGGTGGGATTGGCCGTACCGATTTGAGTACCTTGACCTTTTCGTCACGCAGGGATTCTGACTCCATCGATACCGGCGGCTCCATCGCCACCAATGTCAACAGCTGTAACAGATGACTCTGTATCATATCCCGTAACGCGCCGGCACCATCATAATAGGGTGCACGGCTACCCACACCAAGTTGCTCTGAGTGGGTGATCTGGACATGATCGATATAGTTGCGATTCCACAGGGGTTCCAGCATGACGTTGGCAAAGCGAAAAACCAACACGTTCCGTACGGTTTCTTTACCCAGATAGTGGTCGATACGGTAGATCTGCCCTTCGTCGAGGTAACGCGACAGGCGGATCTGCAGTGCCTGGGCACTCTCGAGATCGTAACCAAAGGGTTTCTCGATCACCACGCGACGCCAGCCACTCTCTTCTTTGAGTAACCCTGTCCGGCTGAGGTTTTCAGTCACCACGCCAAACTCCGCCGGGCGGATCGAAAGATAGAAGGCGACATTGGCGGAGTAGTCCGGCTTATCGTTGAGATGTTCAGCCAACCGGTCATACATATCCGAATCGGAGATGTCGCCTTGAAAGTAGTCGAGACGCTGTTCAAAACGTTCGAGCACATCGGCGTCCACTCCACTGACTAGACTGCCCTCCAGCATGCCACGGGCCTCCTGTAACCAGCGGTCACGGTCCCATGGCCGGCGACCGGTCGCCAGGATACGACAGTTCTCATGTAACTCGCCCGCCGCTTCCAGGTGATAGAGCGCGGGCATCAACTTAATGCGTGACAGGTTACCGGTGGAGCCAAAGATAACGAAGGTACAGGCATCGACTGACGATTTCATGACCTATACCTCATAGGTTGTCGACGCAACCTTGCCGCCATGTCCGGTCCAGTCGGTATGAAAAAACTCACCGCGAGGTTTATCGATCCGTTCATAGGTATGGGCGCCGAAATAGTCCCTTTGCGCCTGTAGCAGATTGGCGGGCAGGCGTTCACTGCGATAGCCGTCGAAATAGGCCAGTGCCGTGGCAAAGGCCGGGGTCGAGATGCCCTGCCCCACTGCCAGCATCACCGCCTTGCGCCAGCCAGCCTCGGCCTCCTTGACGGCCTTGGTAAAAAACTCGTCAAGCACCAGATTGTCCAGCTGTGGATCGTTGTCGAAGGCGGCCTTGATGTTGCCAAGAAATTTACTCCGGATGATGCAGCCCCCCCGCCACATCAAGGCGATCTCACCGTAGTTGAGATCCCAGCCCTGCTCCCTGGCGGCCTCACGCATCAACATGAAGCCCTGTGCATAGGAGATGATCTTGGATGCATACAGCGCATCCTGCAGTGCCTGCACATACTCATCCGGGTTGCCATCGAGCGGTTGAGTCTGGCGCGGGCCCAGGATGCCGGATGCCCGGGTACGTTCATCCTTGAGGGATGACAACACGCGGGCGAACACCGCCTCACCGATCAGGGTCAGTGGCACACCCAGTTCCAGGGCGCTGATACCGGTCCACTTACCGGTACCCTTCTGACCGGCGGTATCCAGGATCTTGCTCACCAGCGGTGTACCGTCCTCAGCCTTTTTCGTCAGGATTTCAGCGGTGATCTCGATGAGGTAGGAATCGAGCACTCCGCTGTTCCACTTGGCGAATACCTCTTGCATCTGGCCATGACTCATACCCAATGCCGATTCCATCAGCGCATAGGCCTCACAGATGAGCTGCATGTCACCGTATTCGATCCCGTTATGCACCATCTTGACAAAGTGCCCCGCCCCATCCTGACCCACCCACTGGCAGCAGGGTTCGCCATCCACCTGGGCGGCGATAGACTGAAAGATATCCTTCACCAGCGGCCAGGCCTCCGGATCACCGCCCGGCATGATCGAAGGGCCATGGCGGGCGCCCTCCTCGCCACCGGAGATTCCGGTACCAATAAAATGCAGGCCCTTCTCACGCAGATAGGCGGTACGCCGGGTGGTATCGGGGTAGTGGGAATTGCCACCGTCGATGATGACATCGCCAGGTTCCAACAGGGGCAGCAGCATCTCGATGAAGCGGTCCACCACCTCACCGGCCTTGACCATCAGCATGACCTTGCGCGGTGCTTCCAGCGATGCAACCAGTTCCTCGGCGCTGTGGGTACCGATAATGGAGGTCCCCTTGGCCGGGCCTTGCATGAATTCATCTACTTTGCTGGTGGTTCGATTGAACACCGCAACGCGAAAGCCATGATCAGCCATATTCAACACCAGGTTCTGCCCCATGACCGCCAGTCCGATCAGACCTATATCTGCTTTTGCCATTCTGCTTTCCATTTATTATTTGTTAAGGATCTACTCTTTACAGGGAGTGTCGCACCACTCTATGACACATTTGTGACAAGTAGGATAATAACTTCAGTAGTAGAAGAAAAAATATACCGGCATTGTAGCGAAGTGAGACCAACGACACGATTAATATATACAGTGAATTGAGATAGACTAAACTGCAATTTCAAATAAGAACCCGCCAGGGATAGACTCTCTCTATATACTGATTACCGGAAACAATCGGTCATGAAAAAGCAAGACAAGGCACCAACTAAACCTCCACAGGAAAGTATTCGTACCGGTCTGAGCATCGAGTCGTTGCAGGAGGCCTTCCGGCAAAGCCTGTTCTTTGCATTGGGGCGACCTCAACATGCAGCCACGCTCTATGATCTCTATATGGCCGCTGCCTATACCGTACGTGACCGTTTGCTGGAGCGATGGGTCAGCACCGCCCAGACCTACAAAGACACCAACGCCAGGACGGTCTGCTATCTCTCCGCGGAGTACCTGTTGGGGCCCCATCTCAGAAACAATCTCAACAACCTGGGAATCTACGACAGGGCCCGTCAGGCCGCTACCGAACTCGGTATCGATTTCGATGCCATCCTGGAACAGGAGGTGGAGCCCGGGTTGGGTAATGGCGGCCTGGGGCGTCTGGCCGCCTGTTACCTCGATTCCCTAGCGACCCTGCAGATACCCGCGATCGGTTATGGTATCCGCTACGAGTTTGGCATCTTCAATCAGGAGATCAGGGACGGCTGGCAGATGGAGGTCTCCGATCTCTGGCTGCGTAAGGGTAATCCCTGGGAGATCCCCCGGCCCAACCTGCGCTTTCCGGTCAAGCTCGGTGGTCGCACCGAACACTACACCGACAACGAAGGTCAGCTGCAGGTACGCTGGATTCCGGATATACAGGTCGATGGCGTCGCCTACGACACGCCGATTCTGGGTTTTGGTGTCAACAACGTGAATCTACTGCGTCTGTGGTACTCCCAGGCCAGCGAATCATTCGACTTCCAGGCCTTCAACCAGGGTGATTATTATGGCGCGGTGAACGCCAAGGTGGCCGCGGAAAATATCTGCAAGGTGCTCTACCCCAATGACGAACCGGAGGCAGGTCGCGAGTTGCGTCTCAAACAGCAATACTTTTTTGTCTCCTGCTCGCTGCAGGATATGATCCGCATCCACTTGAAACACGCCGACAACCTCGACAGCTTTCACGAGAAATTTGCCGCCCAGCTCAACGATACCCATCCCGCAATTGCCGTGCCTGAGCTGATGCGCCTGCTGATGGATGACCATGGGCTGAAGTGGGACCAGGCCTGGCACATCACCCGCCATACCTTTGCCTACACCAACCATACCCTGTTGCCAGAGGCCCTCGAGACCTGGCCGGTGAAGCTGTTCGCTCGGCTGTTGCCAAGACACCTGGAGATCGTCTATGAGATCAACCGACGCTTTCTGGATGAGGTACGTACCCGTTTTCTGGCGGACGAGGAGCGGGTTGCCCGTATGTCGATCATTGGCGAAGGCAGCAACCAGACTGTGCGCATGGCCAACCTGGCCACGGTGGGGAGCTTCGCGATCAATGGGGTGGCCGCCATGCACTCCGAACTGGTCAAGTCTACGATTCTGAAGGATTGCCACAGTCTATGGCCGGAAAAATTCCACAATGTCACGAATGGCGTCACGCCGCGGCGTTTCGTACAGATAAGCAATCCGGGTCTGAACAGTATCATGTGCGATCTGGCCGGGGATGACTGGGCCCGGGATCTGAGCAGCCTGAGAGCTCTCGAAGACCTGGCGGCCGACACCGGTTTCCATGCCCGGTGGACCGAGATGAAACTCTCCGCCAAACAACGGCTGGCGGAAAGAATCAAAATACACACTGGCCTCGATGTCATGCCGGATTCTCTGTTTGATATTCAGGTCAAACGCATTCACGAATACAAACGTCAGCACCTCAATCTGCTGCATATCGTGACTCGCTACTGCCGCATCAAACAGAACCCTGATATCGATCTCGTTCCCAGAACCTTTATATTTGGAGGCAAGGCCGCCCCCGGATACTTCATGGCGAAACTGATCATCAAACTGATCAACGCCGTGGGTGAAGTGATAAACAACGACCCCCAGGTCAACGGGCTGATGCGGGTGGTGTTCTACCCCAACTTCAATGTAAAAAACGCCGAGCCTATCTATCCCGCGGCAGATCTGTCGGAACAGATCTCCACCGCAGGAAAGGAGGCCTCAGGCACCGGCAACATGAAATTCTCCCTGAATGGGGCCTTGACCATCGGCACCCTGGACGGCGCCAACGTGGAGATCCGAGAGGAAGTAGGCGCAGAGAATTTCTTCCTGTTCGGACTCAACGAAAAACAGGTGGCGGAGACCTGGGCGGGGGGTTATCGACCCTGGGATATCTATCACGAAAACGCGGAGCTACGGGAGGCTATCGACCTGATCAATTCAGGGGTCTTTTCCCATGGCGATAAAGAACTGTTCAAACCATTGACCGAAAACCTGATCAATCACGATCCCTTCCTGCTACTGGCTGACTACCAGTCCTATGTAAATAGCCAAGATGAGGTCGATCACGCCTATCGGGATCGTGATCACTGGAACCATATGTCTATCCTCAATGTCGCGCGCATGGGGAAATTCTCTTCTGATCGTTCCATCCGAGAATACTGTGAGAAGATCTGGAAGGTGAAAGAGGTACCGGTAGAGATTCTAGGAGGCAATTGAACGAGATCGCCTTGAGGCGGTAGTGACTAAACAGTTCAACCGTTTGATTTCAAGGGGGAGTTATGCATTATCGGCTATTAACCCAAACAACGGTTGGATCTGCACATAATCGTATCACTATACCGCCA
>CBDVCD010000025.1:0-21126 GCA_965372385.1 uncultured Gammaproteobacteria bacterium
GGTTACTGTCAGGAAGCCGCGATCAACCACTCCTGGGTCTATCTTGCTGCCCGTCCCCATGTGGCCCGTTGGTATTTTCTGCGGCTGCACATTGACACCATGAGCCTCGAGCAGGTGGAAGTGCAGGAATTTCTGCACTTTAAGGAACGCTTGATCGACCCAACCGGGAACGACCCCTGGTTACTGGAGCTGGACCTGGCGCCCTTCTCTCGTGAGTTCTCCAAACTGCATGAATCACACTCCATTGGCCGTGGTGTCGAGTTCCTCAACCGCCGCCTCTCCAGCAGTCTGTTCGAGGAGTTGGATAAGGGGGAGCGGCGCCTGTTGAAATTTCTCCAGGCACACAAGTACCACGACCGCCAGCTTATGCTCAACTATACCGTCACGGATGTCTCGGGGCTTAGAAGCGCCCTGCGCCAAGCGGAACAGCTACTGCGTGTCAAGGACCAGGATGTCTCCTGCGAGGAGGTGAGCCACAAACTCTACAATCTCGGATTCGAACCGGGCTGGGGCCGGACCGTGGCACGTATCCGTGAAACCATGCGGTTACTGCGCGATATCCTGGAGGCTCCCTCGCCGGAAAATCTCGAAACCTTTCTCGGCCGGATTCCCATGATCTTTTCCCTGGCGATCCTGTCGCCTCACGGTTGGTTCGGGCAGTCCAATGTACTGGGTCGGCCGGACACCGGCGGACAGGTGGTCTACATCCTGGATCAGGTGCGAGCACTGGAACGGGAAATGCGGGAGCGTCTCTATCAACAGGGTCTTGAGATCAATCCACAGGTGATCGTGTTGACGCGACTGATCCCCGAGGCGGAAGACACCACCTGCGATCAACGCCTTGAACCCATTGCCGGAACCTCGGACGCCCGGATCCTGCGGGTGCCTTTTCGCGATGCCTCAGGCGAGGTCATTCCCCACTGGATATCGCGTTTCGAGATCTGGCCCTATCTGGAGCGCTTCGCTATCGATGCGGAAAGAGAGGTGCTGGCGGAGCTTAGCGGTCGCCCGGACCTGATCATCGGCAACTACTCCGACGGCAATCTGGTGGCTTCCCTGATGTCACAGCGGCTCAAGGTCACTCAATGCAACATCGCCCATGCATTGGAGAAGAGCAAATACCTCTATTCCGATCTCTACTGGAAGGAGAACGAGGAAAAATACCACTTCTCCTGCCAGTTCACCGCCGATCTCATCGCCATGAACAGGGCGGATTTCATCATCACCAGTACCTATCAGGAGATCGCCGGCACCGAAGAGAGCCTGGGCCAATACGAAAGTTACATGGCCTTCACCATGCCGGAGCTGCAACGTATCGTGCATGGTATCGATGTCTATGATCCAAAATTCAACATCGTCTCGCCCGGGGCCGATCCCGAAGTCTATTTTCCTTACACGGAAACGGAGCGTCGCCTGACTTACCTGCAGGGTGAGATCGAGGAGCTGGTGTACGGTGCCGGTGATGGAATGACCTGTTGCGGACAACTGGCCGAACGCAACAAGCCGCTGATCTTCACCATGGCCAGAATGGACCGTATCAAGAACATCACTGGTCTGGTTGAGTTGTACGGCCGCAACCCACGTCTGCGTAGCGAGGCCAACCTGTTCATCGCCTCCGGATATATCGATAGCAACCGTTCCAGCGACATGGAGGAGAAGGCGGAGATCGCCAAGATGCACGAATTGATCGGGCAATACGATCTCAAAGATCAGTTGCGCTGGATTGAGCTACAGGTCGACCGGGAGCGCAACAGCGAGATCTATCGCTACGTGGCGGATCACCGTGGCATCTTCGTGCAGCCCGCCCTGTTCGAGGCATTCGGCCTGACCATCATCGAGGCCATGACCTCCGGCCTCCCCACCTTCGCCACCTGCTATGGCGGGCCTATCGAGATCATTGAGGACGGCCTATCCGGCTTTCACATTAAACCGAACCATGGCGACGAGTCGGCGCAACGCATCGCCGACTTCTTTATTCGCTGCCGAGAGGAGGAGGGCTACTGGGAACAGATCTCAGCCGGTGCCATACAGCGGGTGGAGGAACGTTACACCTGGAAGCACTATGCGGAGCGCATGATGACGCTGTCACGGGTCTATGGGTTCTGGAAATACGTCACCGACCTGGAACGCGCCGAGACCCGGCGTTACCTGGAGATGTTCTATGCGCTGCAGTTCAGACATCTGGCCGCCGCGCTTGAGAAGTGAACGGGTACTCCTTGAAGGAGTACTATAGGCATCGCAGCCCCCCTCCGCCGAAAAATCGAAATCCGAGGGATCAACCATGGAGTTCAGAAAAGCCCACAAGACGATCACGAAGTGCCTGTTTCCGGTTGCCGGTTACGGCACCCGTTTCCTGCTGGCCACCAAGAACGTGCCCAAGGAGATGCTACCCATCCTGGACAAGCCACTGATCCAGTACGGTTAGCAAGGTTCTTGAATTAGCGAAAGCCAGGATTGTAAACACCCAGAAGATAACCATCCACGATTTCAGCACATAAGACCTTGGGCACACCGTTACTCAATTTTCCTCCAGGCTGTTTGCTGAAATGGCTGGCATGGGGAAATTGGTGGCGATATCTTGGATGGTAAACAGACAGCGGGTAGCCATAAGGCATTGATGGATGTGAATTCTTTAGAAATTCATACAATTGCCGAGCAAGGGTAACTTCATCCTCATATTCAGCATAGTGCCCGCTGACCATCCCCTCGATTTTGCTCGGATACGACATGGCAAAAATCAACCTGCTTTGGAAAAGCCTTGTGAACACTGAGACCTATTCTATCCAATAAAAGATAAAATGGGTTTGCGAAAGCGCAATTCGAGAATGAAAGAGACAGGCTAATTTGTTACAGGATGTTACATGGATATTTGATTTGGCTAGACTATCCCGGGCTCACCACCTGAATTGTCATCCGAATCCTGAGCCCGGTGCCCCCATCTTTCCACTACGTCTCCGGGGGCGAGTACCTCACGCAAACGTGCAAAGATGCGCATCCCCTCGGTGGAAAAAATCGGCATAGTCGGGGATGTCCGCTTTTGGTATCTACCAACATATCAAACACAGCCAACCAATATCCCACTGCATGCAATTGTAACCCAACCTGCATTTTATTCCCAGGGACTTATAGATCCCAGCACTAAAGATGTAAGCGATCCCTCATCGATAGCACACGCTGGGACAATACCTCCAGGTCCGTTACTGGCACCCCAAATCTCGCACATTGATCTGGAAAACGCTCGACGGCTGCCAGCACTTCTTCTATTGCCCTGCCCGTGACCCGCTTAGACAAACCGAAGGCCCGGCCCAGGTTATGGAGCGCGTGCATCGCCGGTCGTGTTCCTGCCAGTCCAAAGTGCAGTACATGCTCACGGTTGTCATTCACATCAGGCAGCAAGTCAAAAGCCGGGGTCAGGTCCCAGCCTTTTTCACCATGCATCATGGCGAAGTTCTTTAGGTGATCATCGGTATTCCCGAGCAAGGCATTGAAAGCGGCCTGTCTGAAGAGCATATGCAGATCCTGGCCCGGGGCATCTGAGATCCTGCGCACGACATCGGCCATATCCGCATAGCCCAGATTATAGAAATGCTGAGCCCCCAGCAGGGTTTGCATGCTTACAACATGATTACGGCCACCCCCATCGGTTACATCAAAGCGTCTCACCAGCAGGGCCGCTCTCTCCCCCAATTCTTCCACCCGAAACTCGGGGATAACGATTCCCGCCTCGCGGGCCGTCGCCAGGCTGGCCGCCTCCACGCGTACCATATCAAAGTTATCCCTTATGGAGGCCAGCTTCGCAATCCAATGCCCATCAGCTGTATCCCGCACCAGCACTTTGGGGCGGGCGCCACCCGGTGAACTCCCTGCCATGAACAGTCGCATCAGTTCATCTATTGGCGCATTGGGCTCAAGTTCGTAACGGTCAGCGGCCGCCGCCAGTTCCGCGAGTTCTGGCAGAGCGGCGCTAGCATGCTCGTTCTCCCAGTGCTTGGCCCTGGTATAGACCAGTGCCCCGAGGGCCTCCGACCCGAGTAATTCGAGCAGGTGTGCTGGGTGTTGGCGATGCCGGGGGACATTATGGCGGCGACACAGGATCGCCCTGCCCCAGGCATCGGGTAGTGAATCTTCAAAAACCGAGTGGATACCCGTCTGGGGGTTTCCTGACGCCACGGGCTCAGGACTCAGTGGCAGGTGCAGCGGATCCAGCGCAAAGATGTCCTTCCGGTTGAGAAACTCGGGCGCATAGCGAAACTCCCCCTGCAACCTTCCCCCTCGCCGTTTATCCGGCTCAGCCACCCTCAGTTCCCCCACTCTGAAGGGCCTGCCTCTGGGCGGCCTTAACCATACATAGAGGTGTATCAAGCATTAACTCCCATTGACAGTCACTGCTGATCAAACAGCGAGACAGGAAACAACCCGGGCAAGTGGTCAAGTGTTCCATACAGTCTAACGGCCCTGATCCATGGCCCCACAGCCGTTCCCGGCAAACCTGCCTCCATCCGCTGGTAGGTCAGGGTGGAGACGCCACACCGGGCAGCGGCATCCTCCTGCCGATCACCCCGTCGTTTGCGACAGGCGTGCAGCCTATTACCCAGCTCACGCAGCGCCTCTGCTTCCTCTTCAATGATACTAAACATAGTTTGTATATTAGCTCATGATAAGCTTGTTTACATACAATAATATATATTTAACTCACTTTTACTGCTTTGACTCACACCGGGGAACCCGCAACCGCAAATTATTTAACCTGGCAGCCCAATTGATGCAGCAGGGCACCGGCGGACAAGGAGGCGCCGAAGGTTGCGGTGAATATCAGAAAATCGTTCATGGCCTGGGTTTTGGCCCGTTCCTCCGGTGAATAAGTTTCCGTGAGCAGCGTAGTACCGCCTATGAACAGGAAGTTCCAGCTGATGCCGAGCAATATCAGGGCGGTCAGGAAGTGCCAGAAGCTGCTACCCAGAAGGTTGATACCAATGGTCATACGATCAGCCGTGATCCACAACTCCTATATTGCCAGCTCTTCGATCTCATCCACCAGCAATGCACAGGCCCAGATGCCATCAAACTGATTTATTTTGAGACGATCCTATGAGCTTTGTCTCCTTGGGCTTATCCTCCCCTCTTCTTGAAGCCGTAGCAGAGCAGGGCTACAACACGCCTACATCCATTCAGGCCCAGGCGATACCTGCTGTGATCAAAGGCAGGGATGTTATGGGGGCAGCCCAGACCGGCACGGGCAAGACCGCGGGTTTTACACTCCCTCCAAACGCGGTGAAGTTTAAGCAGCTAGAAGTGTTGGTGTTGGACGAGGCCGACCGAATGCTGGATATGGGTTTTATCCAAGACATTCGCAATATCTTGGGTGCATTGCCCAAGCAGCGCCAGAATTTGATGTTCTCTGCGACGTTTTCTGACGAGATTCGCCAGCTGGCCAAGGGGTTGGTCAAACAGCCGGTTGAGATTTCAGTCAATCCGCGCAATACCACGGCGAAAACGGTAAAGCAGTGGATTTGCCCGGTGGATAAAAAGCAGAAGCCAGCCTGTTTTCAGTCAAGTATTTACGCACCGTCGATGGCTACGTCTATACAGATCCCTATTTAAACCTAGAATCCTCAGTTGAACACCGTGAAGGGTGCGCTTGTGGTGGTGCAGGGCAAGGCACAACGACGCGGAATAGTTATTCTATTCCAAGGAGTTGTAACGCAGCTATGTGCCACCACAAGTGTGCCATTCGCGGTGTAGCGCTGTTCACTCAACAGGTGAATATCCCAATAGTCAATAAAGTTCGTATTTTCATAATGTTAAGGTATGGCTAATAGTTGTCAACTGAGGATTCTAGGGTTAAGTGTCGGGGAATGCTGGAAAAGTTGCAAGTGTCAACGGGTACTCCTTGAAGGGGTACGGTTAGCTGGTGTGCAGCATCTGGAGGTAGTGATGCCAGTCGAAGGAGGGGCCAGGATCGGTTTTCCGTCCCGGTGCGATAGCTGAGTGGCCAGTGATGCGCTCGGAGGTGATGGTGGGGTATCGTGCCATGATCTCCCGGGTGGTACGGGACAGTGTTTTGTATTGAGCCTCTGTATAGGGCTGATCGTCCGTGCCTTCCAGTTCCACTCCGATGGAGAAGTCATTGCAACATGCCTGACCGCGGAAGCTGGAGCTGCCAGCATGCCAGGCTCGGCGATTGAGTGGTACATATTGGATGAGTTCGCCGTCTCGGCGAATAAGCAAGTGGCTCGAGACCCGCAGATCTTGAATCTTGTTGAAGAATGCGTGGGATTTAGGATTGAGTCTGTTAAGAAAGAGATCATCAATCCAGGGCCCGCCAAATTCGCCTGGTGGCAGGCTGATGTTGTGGATGACCAATAGATTTATCCTACGGCCTGGCGGCCGCTCATCCTGGTTGGGTGAAGGGTGGTGCGAAGCATCCGGTAGAAGTACTGGGGTTGCTCCTGGAGCATCCTGCATCTAGTTTATCCCGATCCTCTTACAGAGGCCTTTAAGGACCATGTCAGTGTGACTGATAATGCCTACTACCTCTCCATTCTCCACAACGGGTGCCCGGGAAAGGTCAAACCGGTTGAACATACGGGCGCAGTAGCGAATATCCATGTTTGGCGAGACAGTGAGTACAGGTTTGGTCATGATCTCGTAGATATTCACCCGTTCTGGCGCCCGGTCCACAGCGAGCACCTGACGTGCAATATCAGATAGCAGCACCATCCCTAACTCATCGTCGGCATTACGTTTTTTGACGATCAGGCTCTTGGTGCCTACGTGGATCATATTTTCCAGTGCGGTCTTTACTGTATCCATACCGTCAACCAGGTCAAAATGGGTTTTCATGACATCTCTGACGCGGATCAGTTTTTGTTCACTCATAGCTCTTCCTCTACTACTTGGGATAGGGTCTGAATCTGGTGGCTGACGCCTACGGCATCCTCAACATCGATCTGAAAGGCTATGCCTGTCCTGGGTTTTTCATCGAAGTGTCCTGCTTCCGCGATCTTCTCCAGAATGGCTCGGCTAAGATGCTCTTCCACGACTAACAAGACCATGTCTCGTTGACTTTCCAGGGTGAGCCCAAAAAAGGTCTTTGGTTGTTCCAGTCCTTCACCGCGGGCCTGGCTTATGACCGTGGATCCGGTGGCGCCGGCCTTTCTTGCGGCATCTAGCACAGCATTGGTCGAGTTGTCTTCAACAAGAGCTATTATCAATTTAAATCGCATATTATTACCTCAATCACTCTATTTTTTATGCTTGTCAAGCCACTCGCCGAGCTGCGCATAGCCCAAGACCGTCATGATGGGAAAAAGGCTGGCAAAGGCGATCAGACCAAAGCCATCCAGCATCGGATTGCGTCCTGGTATGTTGTGCGATAATCCCAGTCCCAGTGCCGCCACCAGGGGAACGGTAACGGTTGAGGTGGTAACCCCACCGGAATCGTAGGCGAGTGCAATAATGGCACGGGGCGCATACAGGGTCTGAATCATGACTACGATATAGCCGCTAATAATATACCAGTGGAGCGGAGTTCCGCTGATAATGCGATAGCTTCCCAAGGCGATGCCAGCCGCCACACCAATGGCAACGGCGATGCGTAATCCCCATTCACTGATGGCTCCGGCGGATACCTGGTTGGCCTTGATGGCAACGGCAATCAGGGAGGGTTCCGCAATGGTAGTGGAGAAGCCGATAGCGGAAGCGAACAGGTAGACCCAGAAGTAGTGTTGCCATTGCACACCGGTGTGTGTTTCATCCAGGCCGAGGAATCCTGGGTCGGTGAGCTGGTTGGCCATAAGTTTGCCTATGGGAAAAAGCGCCATATCCAGCCCTTCAAGGAATAATGCCAGGCCTAGCAGGACCATTGCAAACCCCATCAGGACTTCCTTTGGATTGTGCAGCGGTCGTCTCAGGACCAAGAATTGAAATCCGAACAGAATGCCGGCGATGGGTAGTACATCCAGTAAGGTGTTGGAAAGGACAGTGAGGAAACTGGTCAGAAACATGGTTATAGAAGCATGCCGTATCCCATAACAAAAATCATCGGGGTGAGTGAGGCGAAAGCAATCAGGCCGAACCCATCGGTCATCGGGTTGCGTCCCTTGATACTGGAGGCCAGCCCCACGCCCAGGGCGGTTACCAGAGGTACGGTAATAGTCGAGGTGGTAACACCGCCGGAATCATAGGCGATGCCGATGATCTCCTTAGGAGCGAAAGCTGTCATGACGACGACCCCGATATAGCCGCCGATGATCAGGTATTGAACAGGCCAGCCCTTGATGATACGCAGTACGCCTACCAGGATGGCAATTCCGACAGAGAGCGCAACCGTGTATCTGAGGCCATTGGCATAACTTTTTTGGGAGTGGGTATCTGCTTCAATCATGCCGCCTGCTGCTGCAACTGTGGCGGCTTCTTCGGCGATCTTGATTAAGGCGGGTTCAGCCACGGTGGTGCCGAACCCAAGTGCAAAAGCAAATAAAAGCAGCCATGCAAGGCTGCCTTTTTTGGCAAAATCCCACGCCATCGATTCTCCAAGGGGAAAGAGACCAATCTTTAGGCCATGAATAAAGAACGTAAGTCCCAACACAACCAGTAGGGTACCGAATAAAAGCTCACCAAGGTTTGGAATGGGCTGTTTTAAGACGACGATCTGGAAGAAGGCAATAACCACTATGATCGGCAGCAGGTCGCGACTGCTGCCTAAGAGTGAGATGATCAAATGTCGGATCAACTGCATCGATAGAAAATCCCAGCATCGTTCATATTAAAGAGGAGCTCCTGCCATACCTTTACTGCTTAGCACTTAACTTTCTGATTAAACTATTTTTAGCTGAGTTGGGTCAAATGGTTGGAGTAGATTGAATCTGCTATTATTCAGTTAGGCAGCCTGCCAGCCATCTTTCTGAAGGGCATTATCTGCCTTGTTGAATCTCTAACAACGGGGCTTTTGTGAGGCTTTTCTCAGTTGTTTTAGAGTACTTGGAGTAGCCTTGGTGTGGCAAGCCGAATCTATCTGTTGTTGGCGTGCACAACGGGAGCAGTGGGTTTTCTCTTAAACGATGGATCATCGTAGTAGCAACCTATGCAAGGGCAAGACAACATCATCTCTTTTGCTGGTGGACCGACACGCGAATCCACGGTAATGCTCGACGCTAAAGGGCAGCGGATTGTCAGCGAGTGTCGGACGCTTGTTTCAAAATTGCTTCCCCAACTGATGGTTGGGTTGTTTGAGCAAATCGATGACGCCCTCTACGAGCTTGCCGATAAATCTGATAATAACTGTCTGCAATCCTCCTATTTCGATGCCATGCGCGTGTTGCGTAAGGAGCAGTTGCATATAGATCGCAAGTTCAATCGCCAGATCTTAAGAAGCTACGATCATTATTGGAAATCAGGGCAAATTGAAAAGGTTAAACGCAGCCTCGATGAATTGAATCATGATTCGGAGATGGCGTTGCTGGACAATGAAGAGTTAGAAGACTCTCTTGCCATTACCAATATGATTTCCAAAAGTGAAAACCGCTACTCCCGGGAGTGTTATGCACTTACTCAACGCTTCTCTTATCTGATCTCAGGGGGCCGGTATGAGAGTGGCCTCAATGATCAGAATCCTCTCGAGCCGGCGGTGATCTGTCATGCATTTCAGGTTGCAATGCATGAAATTTCAATCGAGCTGCCGGTCAAACTGGTCGTATATAAGCTATTCGAGAAACATGTTATTCACTATCTGGGAGGGCTTTACGACGAAATTAACCTTCTGTTTGGAAGATTTGGGGTTATTCCCAAACTAACCCCACGGGTTAGGCGTAATCCAGTAGCACCAACGGTGCGAAATGCTGCTGCTGCTTCCGGGCAGAGTCCGATGGATTCTTGTTTCATGAGTAGAGAAACTGGACCCGTGAGCATGGGGTCTGGCGGTATAGATGTTGCGCAGGGCGAGGTTTTTGCAACACTACAGCAACTTCTTAATCTGCGAAGGGCCTCTGGGCATGATCGCACACTGGCCTCAAGCAGGATGATGGCTGGAGTACCGGGCGTCTCAGTACCTGCCGTGGACACTGAAGAGCTGCTGGGAGTTCTCTCCATGCTGCAACGATCGAATGTGCTGTTACCGCAAGCGGGTGAGCGAATGTTCACCCCTAAAGTCATACGTGCGCGTCTGCTTGATGATCTGCATATGCGGGATGGGGGTGAGGTAACACGTTCGTTGGCTGATGCGGATAACGACACTATCGATGTCGTTTCCATGCTGTTCGAGTTTATCCTGGAAGACTTTAGCCTGCCTGATGCAATGAGAGCGCTGTTGAGCCGCCTGCAAATCCCCATGCTTAAAGTGGCGGTCATTGACAAGGCCTTCTTTAGTAAAAAAGGCCATCCTGCCCGCCGCTTATTGAATAGCTTGGCGCGGGCTGCAATTGGCTGGAATGATAGCCTGGACCGGGAAAATGACGGTCTTTACCATAAAACTGAATCGATCATCAAACGTATCCAGAATGATTTTTATCATGATCCATCCATATTTGCCGAGCTTGAGATGGAGTTTTCCACTTGGTGGGAGCAAGAGCAGCGGGGTGCAGAAGTTGCAGAGCAGCGGACCAATCAGGTTACTCGGGGTAAAGAGCAGCTGCGGGGTGCAAAACAGATTGTGGTTCAGGAACTCAACCGCAGATTACAAAACCAGGATTTAGTGCCGGAGGCCGTGCTGGAAATCCTCGATGATGGTTGGAAAGATGTGTTGTTACTCAACTATCTGCGCCAAGGTCCTGAGAGTGACGAGTGGAGGGATTCACTGGCAATCGTAGATCGATTGTTGTGGAGTATTCAGCCCAAAACTGTCTACGCTGAGCGACAAGAACTCTTGAGGGGTATTCCTGAATTGCTGCGAAATCTGCGCGAGCGCCTCAATAGTATATCCTTTGATCAGCATAAAATGGCACGTCTTTTCAAGGAACTGCAGAACTGCCATATTGCTTGTCTCAGGGGGGGTGAGGCAAACGCTACAAAAGGGCCTGGTACCGCTCCCTCCAAAATGAGGCAGATTAGTTTTCCCGACAACCAGCTTGTATCTGGGTCTTCTTCCTTTCTGGCTGATGAGCCTGCTGATTCAAAGATGGTTCAACGAGACGAATATACCCGGCAGGCAGAAGAGCTCGAAATAGGTAGTTGGCTTGAGGTTACCGATGGTGACAGCAAGTCGCGGCTTAAGCTCTCATGGAAAAGTAATGTCACTGATGCCTACATTTTTGTGAATCGCAAGGGTATGAAGGCCATGGAACTGACCCAGCAGGGTTTGGCCAAACGGATGCGGGATGGGAGTGCAAAACGGGTTGATCTTCCGAAAACACCGCTTATGGACCGCGCGCTGGACTCCTTGCTAACTACATTGAAAAACACTGATCACGCCTCAACTCCTGCCTGATTCTCCCTCTTCATTGACTCTGTTCTGAGTCGGTTTAAACTGGGTCATCGTTCTGGTGATGCAGAGCATATATTGATTTTCCCGTTGCAACTATTAATGCTATTCGAACTGGAGTATCCCGTGAGTGAAAAGATGACTGATTCAGGTCTGAAGTATCATGACCTCGTAGAGGGTGAGGGTGAAGTGGCGACTGCTGGGCAGCGTGTTTCGGTACACTATACTGGTTGGCTCACGGATGGCAGCAAGTTTGACTCGTCTGTGGATCGCAACGAACCTTTCTCTTTCATGCTGGGCAGAGGGATGGTCATTCGTGGGTGGGATGAAGGGGTCCAAGGGATGAGGGCGGGTGGAAAGCGCAAGCTGACAATTCCACCCCAGCTGGGTTATGGGGCAACAGGTGCGGGTGGAGTGATTCCTCCCAATGCCACCTTGGTGTTCGATGTAGAACTGCTCTCTGTCAACTAATGGCAAAATTACCTGATGCGCATTTAATTACCAGCCAGATTCAGGCTGCTCTGGCAGAAGACATCGGGTCAGGGGATCTAACCGCGGCGCTGATCAATGTCGATGCAAGGTCGAAGGTTGAGGTTACTTGCAGGGAGCTGGCCACTTTGTGTGGTGTGGCATGGTTTAATGAGGTCTTTGATCAGCTTGATCCTGCCATGCGGATTCAATGGCTGGCTGCGGATGGAGAAGCGCTACAATCCGGACAGTTGGTCTGTACACTCGAGGGTAATACGCGTGCCCTACTGAGTGGAGAGCGAACTGCCCTCAACTATCTGCAGACGTTGTCTGGCACGGCAACCAGGGCAAAGGTCTACGCCGATCGGGTGGCAGGTACCCATGCCAAAGTGCTCGATACCAGAAAGACACTTCCCGGACTCAGGCTGCAGCAGAAGTATGCGGTAAGTTGTGGGGGCTGTTTTAATCACCGTAAGGGCCTCTATGATGCAATCCTGATCAAGGAGAATCATATCCACGCCGCAGGTTCAATTGCTTCGGCGCTGCACGCTGCTCAGGAGCTGGCTCCCCAGGGAGCAGGCATTGAGATTGAAGTGGAATCTCTGGTGGAACTGGAGGAGGCGCTTCAAGCTGGGGCAGAGCGGGTGCTGCTGGATAACTTTACACCTGATCAGTTGCGCGATGCGGTTCGAATAAATGCTGGCAAGGCCCACCTGGAGGCTTCAGGTGGCATCAACCTGCAGACAGTACGGGCCATTGCGGAGACAGGTGTCGATTATATTTCGGTGGGTGATCTGACGAAAGATGTTGATGCAGTGGATCTATCGATGCGGTTTGTCTGAGGTACTAGACATGTTCGTCGAACAGAGTACCCAAGGCCTTGTCAGCGCTTTGTAAGGCCTTCATGGAGGTCTTGGTTTGAATAGCGTGTTGTTGCATCTCCACCATGGCGCGGGAAAGATCGGTGGACCTTGTCTCCTTGGTCTGTGAGGTACTGGCTATTTCAGAGGCGACACGACGCATTCCCTGGAGTCCACTTTGGATCCCCTGTAGAGATGGTCCCATGATCGAATGAATACCCATAGTTTGTACTCTTTCAATATGATATTGCCGGGTTCAGCGAGTCAGGTCCTAACCGGTTTGGTGGCAGCATTTGGGGAATCTTTAATCGCTTAAGTCTTGGTTGAGGGATCGACTCCGGAATTGATGAGTTCAGTTCTACTTAACTCCATGTATGCCGGGCGGGAAACACCAGTCGCAGGCCGCTGAGCTGAAAGCCTTGTGCCGCAGGCGCCCTATGGCGCATGCTGGCGCGGCGTAATATCTTCTGAGTATGTATGCTTCCACCACGCAGGCTGATCTGTCTTTGTTGGAAATCGGTCATCGAGGTGGTTTCATCTGGAAAGGGCTGAAACTCCGGGTAGGGGTGAAATATGTTGCTGCACCATTCCCAGGCCCTGCCAATCTGCTTGATGACGCCTGAGCGGGCCGCCAGCTCCCACTGATATTCATGCTGCAGGACGGCACCGGCATACTCGTCGCCCAGCGAACCGACCCAGTTTGCAAAGGCCTGGGCTGCATATTGACTGATGCCAGTGACGGGTTCGTCTGGAGGTAGATCGCTGGGACCGTTGATGCCGACGATATACCAGTTTCCACTAGCGTCCTGCCGCCAATACATGGGATGGCGCTGTTGGGCCGATTGCCGCCAGTCCTCTCCTGCCTCTGACCAGAACTGCTTGTTGCTGTATCCTCCAGACTGCATGAAGGTAAGGAACTGGCTGTTTGAAACGGGCTGCAGGGCGATGCGGTAGCTGCTCAATTCCACGGCCTGAGGTGGCATCTCATTGTCGTAGGCCTCAGGTTGATTGCGGGCTCCGATCCGGTAATGGCCCTGAGAAAGTTCTTTGTTCTCCCATCTGGGTGGGGCGGGAATCAGTGGGCTCTCGACCTGGTAGCTGTGATTGCTGCTCTGCAAGCTGCGCAGGTTGAGCAGCAGCAGCATGGTCTCATAACGCTTGGCCTGCTCCTGCAGCAGAAACCACTGGAGACGGTCATTTGCCAGCAGTTGATGATTTGGCAGTATGCCAGGATTGGCCAGCCTCAGCAGGTGTTCCTCCTGTATTTCCCTTCCCCAGTTGAGCAGATGGTCTTTGGCAGGCAGCTGGGCACACTGCTCATGCAGTGGAAGGGCGTCAAGTCGGAACAACCGCTCGACCCGTTGGGAGAGATCAGTATCTCCCGTGAGAACTTCACGCAGCCAGTAGAGTTCCTGGTAGACACCAGCCCCAAACAGCCAGTTGAGGGAACCGAGTTCAGGATGAAATTGTCGGGCTGCATCCGCCTCCGACAGTGCCTCCAGCAGTTGGGTCTGCATTTCATAAAGATTGTTCAAAGGACCCAGGATGGCTGGATTGGTCATGGGGTAATGCTCCTGCTGATTATCGCGCGCTATGGTAGCCGAAGCAGGGATGGGTCGAAAGTACCGGGAGCAGTTGTATTAGTCGTCAGGACAGATTGGGAAAAGCGGGTGGGAGCTGAGAAATTTTTGCGTAAATTTTTCCCAGCTCCCCGGGGGACGGAAGGATCGGTCGCTTACACGCAACCGGTGGGTTTCGGTAACCCGCCATATTTGGTGATGGGTTTCATCGGACCGGTCAGCCAGAGCTTGAACATCTCTTTTTTGTCGGCGCCGAGATATTTGGAGAATTTTCGAATCGGTGGGACCGTCGCGTGCTCTTCAAAATATTCACGGGCCTTGAGGACTTGCTCCCATTTTTCATCGTTGAGATCAAAATCATCTGCTTCCGCCATGGCGTGAGCGATCTCCGGTGTCCAAACATTCATGTCGGTGAGGTAGCCATCACCATCTCGTGTGGGTAGTTCAACGCTCATTAATACTGCTCCTAATAAGACTGAGTAAAATAGTAGGTAATTGTATGGAGGGGATAGTAAAGTGAAATGGTTGGTTATTTCTACCACAATATATTTAAGGTTTTAGAGGGCGACCGGTTGATTCAAGCAAAGTGATGAAATGCGCAAGCGCCAGGGTGGGTTCCGACTGCATCAACCGGGAGAGCCGATCCTCGTTGCTGAGATCCATGCCTAAACAGTCCGCTCCAATAATCCGAAGGTCCGAGCCTGACAAGCCATTAGCAGCGTTTTTGAGGGCGTTCAACTCCTCTAACAGCTTCGTTTCTTGCTGCGCGGAGAAACCATCCTCGGGTATCAGACGGCTTGGGTCAAACCAGCGTGCAGCACCAAAACCACCAATAAAATAGAAGTGTTCGGGCTTGAGCCTGTAGAAGCGGAAATTCAAATTCCTGTAGTAGCCCTGACTCTCGGGAAAAAAGCGGAAATAACGCTCACTTAGGTGGGGTTCAATCGGATCGACCTTTTCTGCGTGCGCAAGGCAGGTCAAACGCCCTAGTTTCTGTACATCAGCTCCGTCCCGGTCAAAGAGGGTAAGCGAGCAGCAGGGGTTGGCTTCCAGGTTTTGCGTATGTTGGGCCAGGTGTGATAGCAGGAGTAATGGCAGGCCGCTAAGATCCCGACCCAGTGGTATCAGGGAACCGAACGGAAACCCTGGCTGTGCCAGAGAGTGGGTGGAAAGTATGGCATGATAACTGCCGAACCACAGGCTTCGGGCAGCATGCAATTGTTCTTTAGACGGAGGTTTCTGTGTATTTGAAGGCATGTGGAGATAATAATCTGTTTTGGAGAAAGCTGGATGGAAATATCACTTGAAACAACTCTCAAAACATATCTGATCCCCTGGGGAACCCAGAAGCGCGATGTCCATCTTTTTCAGGAAACCGCCGCATAAAGATATCGATTTGCGCGGATTGTTTGCTGCTGGAAAAAGCGGGCATAATGGCACTTTTATGCTTAAGCAAACCGGAGATTGAGATGCCTGAATACCGTTCACGCACAACTACCCATGGACGCAACATGGCTGGCGCCCGCGCCCTGTGGCGGGCCACCGGCATGCAGGACGAGGATTTCGACAAGCCGATCATCGCCATCGCCAACTCCTTTACTCAATTCGTACCTGGGCATGTGCATCTGAAGGACCTGGGACAGCTGGTGGCTCGGGAGATCGAGCAGGCCGGTGGGGTGGCCAAGGAGTTCAATACCATCGCGGTGGACGACGGCATCGCCATGGGCCACGGCGGTATGCTCTACTCCCTGCCGTCGCGGGACATCATCGCCGATTCGGTGGAGTATATGGTCAACGCCCACTGCGCCGATGCCCTGGTCTGTATCTCCAACTGCGACAAGATCACCCCGGGGATGTTGATGGCCGCCCTGCGGCTGAATATTCCCAGCGTGTTTGTCTCCGGCGGGCCGATGGAGGCGGGTAAGGTACAGCTGCCCTCCAGGGGTGAGATCAAACTCGATCTGGTGGATGCCATGGTCTCCGCCGCCAACCCGGATGAGAGTGACGAGGACGTCATGGCCATCGAACGCTCCGCCTGTCCCACCTGCGGTTCCTGTTCCGGTATGTTTACCGCCAACTCCATGAACTGTCTGACCGAGGCCCTGGGTCTCAGCCTGCCTGGCAACGGCTCCCTGGTCGCCACCCACGCAGAGCGCAAGGAGCTGTTCCTGGAGGCGGGCCGGCTGGTCGTCGATCTGGCGCGGCGCTACTACGAGCAGGATGACGCGTCGGTGCTGCCACGCGCTATCGCCAGCTTTGCCGCCTTCGAAAACGCCATGACCCTGGATATCGCCATGGGCGGCTCCACCAATACGGTGCTGCATCTGCTGGCGGCCGCCCATGAGGCGGGAGTCGATTTCAGCATGGCCGATATCGATCGCCTATCCCGTAAGGTGCCCAATCTCTGCAAGGTCGCGCCCAGCACCCCGCCGTATCACATGGAGGATGTGCATCGCGCCGGCGGCGTGATCGGCATCCTGGGTGAGCTGGACCGGGCGGGGCTGTTGCAGCGGGAGTGCGCTACGGTGCACAGTGGTACCTTGGAAGAAGCCCTGAAAAACTGGGACATCACCCGCACTGACGAGCCAGCGGTCAAAACCCGTTATCTGGCGGGTCCCGGCGGCATTCCCACCCAGGTTGCTTTCAGTCAGGCCGCCCAGTGGCCCAGCCTAGATCTGGATCGTGCCGGGGGCTGTATCCGCGATCTGGCGCATGCCTATTCAAAAGATGGCGGCCTGGCGGTGTTGTCTGGCAATCTCGCTGAAGAGGGCTGTATCGTCAAGACCGCTGGTGTGGATGAGTCGAATCTCAAGTTTACCGGCCCGGCGCGCATCTTCGAGAGTCAGGATGCGGCGGTGGAGGCGATTCTGGGGGATCGGGTTCAGGCGGGAGATGTGGTCATCATCCGTTATGAAGGACCGAAAGGTGGACCTGGCATGCAGGAGATGCTCTATCCCACCAGCTATCTGAAAGCCAAGGGGTTGGGCAAGGCCTGTGCCCTGATCACTGATGGCCGCTTTTCCGGGGGTACTTCTGGCCTCTCCATCGGTCACTGCTCGCCGGAGGCGGCGGAGGGTGGCAATATCGGCTTGGTGGAGGAGGGAGACGGGATCGAGATCGATATCCCCAACCGTCGGGTCAATCTATTGCTCTCGGATGATGAGTTGTCAAAACGTCGCCAGGTCATGGATGGAAAAGGTGCCGCTGGCTGGCGGCCTAAGGATCGGGAGCGTCCGGTCTCTCAGGCCCTGCAGGCCTATGCGGCCCTCACGACCAGTGCGGCGCATGGGGCGGTGCGCGATCTCTCCCAGATTCTGAAATAGCCTCGTATCAATAGTTGTAAAAATAATTGCATGCAGACCAGCGCGACCGTTGGCGGGAGGGAGCCCGCCGTCGAGCGTACAGGGACGTATTCACAGTGTGTCACGAGGGCCTGCATGCAATTACTTTCGGTATGATTAATAATTGGCTCATTGCTGCTGCTGTAACTGATCGGAGAATGGTGTGTCGTTTGACCTAAAGAATGCTTATCTTTTTTCCAAGCTGGATAGCGAACAGATCAGACGGGTCGAGGCGATGAGCCACCAGATAAACCTGACCGATCGGCAGATGTTGTTTCAGGCTGGTGATGAGGCGAAGCGTTTTTACCTGGTCACCTTGGGGCAGATCAAACTCTACCGGCTGGCCTTGAACGGCAATGAGAAGGTGATCGAAATCATTTCGCCGGGCCATACCTTTGCCGAGGCGTTAATGTTCAGTGAGAGTCCGAATTACCCGGTTAGCGCGACCGCGATCGGTGATGTCGAACTGCTCTCTTTCGACAATGCTGCCTTTCTCCAGTTGTTGCGAGAGTCGGTGGATACCTGTTTCCGGCTCATGGGTGATATGAGTCGGCGACTCAAGCGTCTGATCAAGGAGATCGATGATCTGACCCTGCAGAGTGCGACCGGGCGGGTGGCGGGTTACCTTTGGGGCCGCTGGGAAGAGGAAAAAGACCGGGGAAATGTGGTCAATCTGAATGTCCCCAAGGGAGTGCTCGCCTCCCGCCTGTCGGTGAAGCCGGAGACCTTTTCCCGTATCTTGCATCATTTTGCCGAACAGGGCTTGGTCAGGGTTGACGGTGCGGAAATCGAGGTCATCGATGCAGAGGGACTATCCCAACAGGCGGAATCCGCCGGGATATGTGGTGGCAGCCTGTCTCCCTAAAATACGTTTGACTGATCCGGAATCAGGAAATTTATCGTTCTGCTGGGTTTCCTTGAAATTTGGCCCATTTCTCCCCATCTGTGACGGTAACTAAAGAATTTTCGGAGTTATCCCATGCGTATGGATCGTTTGACCAGTAAGTTTCAGATGGCTCTGGCGGATGCGCAGAGCCTTGCCGTGGGGCGTGACCACCAATTTATCGAGCCGGTCCACCTGATGAGCGCCCTGTTGGATCAGGAAGGGGGTACGGTACGGCATCTGCTGGCCCAGTCCGATGTCAACCTGAACCAGCTGCGCTCCAACCTGAGCGCGGTTCTGGAGCGCATGCCCAGTGTCCAGGGGGCGGCTGGTGACCTGCACATCTCCAATGAGTTGGGCCGCCTGCTCAATCAGACCGACAAGCTGGCCCAGCAGCGCAAGGACCAGTACATCTCCAGTGAGCTGTTTGTGCTGGCGGTGGTCGAGGATAAGAGTGAACTGGGCGAGATGCTGCGCAGGGCGGGTGCGGCGAAAGAGGTGCTGGAGAAGACCATCGACAAGGTCCGAGGCGGGCAGAAGGTGGATGACCCCAATGCGGAGGATCAGCGTCAGGCCCTGGAGAAGTATACCATCGACCTCACCGAGCGCGCCGAGCAGGGCAAGCTGGACCCGGTGATCGGTCGGGACGACGAGATACGCCGCACCATTCAGGTCCTGCAACGCCGCACCAAGAACAATCCGGTGCTGATCGGCGAACCCGGCGTTGGCAAGACCGCCATCGTCGAGGGGTTGGCTCAAAGGATCATCAACGGCGAGGTCCCGGAGGGTCTTAAAGGTAAGCGTTTACTATCGCTGGATATGGGCGCACTGATAGCCGGGGCGAAGTTCCGGGGTGAATTCGAGGAGCGCCTCAAGGCGGTACTCAACGATCTGGCCAAACAGGAGGGACAGATCATCCTCTTCATCGACGAGCTGCACACCATGGTGGGGGCCGGCAAGGCGGAAGGGGCCATGGATGCGGGCAATATGCTCAAACCGGCCCTGGCGCGGGGCGAACTGCACTGTGTAGGCGCCACCACCCTGGATGAGTACCGCCAGTATGTGGAGAAGGACGCCGCGCTTGAAAGAAGGTTTCAAAAGATATTAGTGGAGGAACCTAGCGTGGAGGACACCATTGCGATCCTGCGTGGCCTGAAGGAGCGCTATGAGGTCCATCATGGCGTAGACATCACCGACCCGGCCATCGTCGCGGCGGCGACCCTTTCCCACCGCTACATCGCCGACCGCCAACTGCCGGACAAGGCCATCGATCTGGTGGACGAGGCAGCTTCTCTGATTCGTATGGAGATCGACTCCAAGCCGGAACAGATGGACCGCCTGGAACGGCGTCTGATTCAGTTCAAGATCGAACGGGAGGCCCTGACCAAGGAGACCGACGAGGCCTCGAAGAAGCGGTTGGCCCACCTGGAATCCGAGATCGACCGGCACGAACGTGAATTCTCCGATCTGGAGGAGATCTGGAAGTCGGAGAAGGCCGCTTTGCAGGGTACCACCCACATCAAGGAGTCACTGGAGCGAGCCCGCCTGGAGTTTGAAACCGCCCGCCGGGCCGGTGATCTGGGCAGAATGTCGGAGCTGCAGTACGGGCGCATCCCGGAGCTGGAGAAGCAACTCGACATGGCGGCCCAGGCGGAGATGCAGGAGATGAAACTGCTGCGCAACAAGGTCACCGATGAAGAGATCGCCACGGTGGTAGCCAAATGGACCGGCATCCCGGTCTCCAGGATGCTGGAAGGCGAGCGGGACAAGCTGCTGCGTATGGAGCAGGAGATCGGCAAGCGGGTGATCGGCCAGCAGGAGGCGGTGCGGGCCGTCAGCGATGCGATCCGTCGCTCGCGGGCTGGGCTCTCCGATCCAACTCAGCCGAATGGCTCATTCCTCTTCCTGGGTCCCACCGGTGTGGGCAAGACTGAGCTGTGCAAGGCGCTGGCGGATTTTCTCTTCGATACCGAAGAGGCCATGATCCGCATCGACATGTCGGAGTTCATGGAGAAACATTCGGTAGCACGCCTGATCGGCGCACCGCCCGGCTATGTGGGTTATGAGGAGGGTGGCTATCTGACCGAGGCGGTACGGCGTCGTCCCTATTCGGTGATTCTGATGGATGAGGTGGAGAAGGCCCATCCGGATGTTTTCAATGTCCTGCTGCAGGTGCTGGACGATGGCCGCCTGACCGACGGGCACGGGCGTACGGTCGATTTCCGCAATACGGTAATTATTATGACCTCGAATCTGGGTTCCGACCTGATTCAGCAGAAAGTCGGCGACGCACAGGGCAGGGATAGTTCCTACAATCCTTCTGCATTTCCTCCATCCATGGAGGTCAGAAGTGCTAGTGTCGCGGGAGGCCGGATGCCGGGAGCGGCTGAGGAATGTTATGGCGAGATGAAGTCAGCGGTCATGGAGGTCGTGCGCAACGCCTTCCGTCCAGAGTTCATCAACCGGCTGGATGAGATCGTGGTCTTCCATGCGTTGGCCAGGGAGCAGATCCGGGCCATTGCCGGTATCCAGATCGGTTATTTACAGAAACGGTTGGCTGAGCTTGAGATGGGCCTGG
>CBDVCD010000026.1:0-21030 GCA_965372385.1 uncultured Gammaproteobacteria bacterium
CCGGTTACGAAAAAAGCACCTGTTGCCAAGAAGGCAGCACCAGCAGTTAAGGAAAAGGTGGCCAGCAAGCCAGCCGAGAAGCCGGTCATCAGTCCCCGCGAACGCTATGAGATGATCGCCACCAGGGCCTACTACCGTGCCGAGCAACGTAACTTTGCTCCAGGAAATGAAGAGCAGGACTGGTATGAGTGCGAGCAGATTGTCGATGAGATGCTGGGTAAAAAATAACTCAAGTTAACCTCGGTTAACTTGAGCTTCCTAAGCACTACTAGAAATATCAGCAACTCTATTGCCGGGCACCAGGTGAACCTGGTGCCCGCTTTTGCGTGTCCCTGCTTTCTAAACAGTTCATCGGATAACCGACATGTCCCTCCGTGAGATGCCGTAAATACTTCCTGTAGGCTTGACGCTAGCATCCTTGCTACCGACAACACCCATGGAGATTCATGCCGTCATCCAATGTTCGCCTTAGTACTTGGCAGCAAGGTTATCGCTAGAACCTGTATGTACCGTTCAGGTAATAGTAACGACCAGGTTCATTCATCAGTATCACCTCATCTGTCGTTCCGTCGGTCAACAAGGTCAGATCCTTGTAGGTATTGCTGACCGCATAGGTTTTGTTGAAGACATTGTCAACGCCCGCGGTAATTTCGAAGCCTTTGGTCAAATCGTGCTTCACTTTCAAATTGAGCACGGCATAGCTGTCCAGAAACTGTTCACCATTTTCATCATCGAATGTGTCCCAATCATCCGCGGCCACCAGCTCCATTCGAGCATAACTGTTGGGCATGTAATCATAGCTGAGCGCCAGGTTGAGCTTCAGCGGGGGAATCTCTGGAAGATTTGTGCCGGTCTGTCCTTCAAGCGGGCGGTCTTTCTTGCCTCTCTGGTAGGCAAGACCAAAATCGAAATAGACGTCATCGGTTGCATAATAAGATCCACTGAAATCCAGACCATAGATGGTGGCATCGACATTTTCAAAACGATTCATCTTTTTGTCTGCATTGTAAACGATAAAATCCTTCAACCAGCTGTAGAAGAGTTTGGTTTTGAGATTGAGATTGGCAAAGCTGTTCTCCATGCCGAAATCGATCTCGGTATTGGTAGTTTGATCCAGAGTCGGCGTACCTAACTGGGGATTCATTGGCATCCCCATATTGATCATGGCACCACGAAAATAGAGTTCCCGGGCATCCGGAACCCTTGATGCCTGACCAAGGCCACCAAACAGCTTAGTGCTGTTGTTTGCCTGATAGGTGCCAAAAGCAAAGCCGCTGAGCGCTGTATAGTCATTCTCGGGTTCACCTAAGTTGCCTGCCGGCTTGATTTTGGTATCGTCGTAACGTGCACCGACCCTCAGATTGAAGTTTTCATAATCCTTATCCAGTTCGACGAACAGCGCCTGGTTTTCCGTATCCACATCATCGATGCTGATCATGCCATCAATAGGTTCCTGCGTACCCTCACCTATATAGGCGCCATCCCAGTTTCTTTTGCTGAAATCCACACCATACAGCATTTCCGCCGTCTCACTGAGATCAAAGGCGTTCTTGACCTTGAAACCATCCATGCGAGTGTTTAGTTTACTGATCTTCTCATTTACCGAGTCAGGACCGGAACTGACCCGATAGAAGGTGGACATGGGATGCTCCACTTTGGAGAAATAGTATTGAACGTCCAGTTCCTTCGACCAGCCGCCCAGGTTCTTGATCGTATAGTCGAGATTCAGAATATCAGAATCATCATACAGGGCATCCATCTTACTCGAGGGATAGAGCACATCATCACTTCGGTTGGCGGTATAACTCAGGGCCAACTCCTGATTGTCCGTCACGTCCAGATAGAACTTGCCCATGAAGGTTCTTTTTTCATAGGCATCCAGATCCCAGTATTCTTCCTTATAATTTGGACCCGTAGCAGAATTCCCTAGATAATTCGCTATCTGCTCGGCAAAGGTGTTGCCATCGCCG
This sequence comes from uncultured Gammaproteobacteria bacterium, assembly GCA_965372385.1. Classification (GTDB taxonomy): domain Bacteria; phylum Pseudomonadota; class Gammaproteobacteria; order Chromatiales; family Chromatiaceae; genus JASJBU01. Next base: position 1,971 of record CBDVCD010000026.1, read on the forward strand.
TCCTTATACTGCTCACTGGTCTCACCCGAAACACTGACCAGAGCCCTGAACTTGTCACTCCCACCACTCAAGGTAAGGGCGCCCTTCTTGTAGCCCCAGCTTCCGACGTTCAGACTGACTTCGCCGCCAAAGCCTTTCTCGGGCTCCTTTGTGGTGATCTTGACGGCACCACTCAGGGTACCGAAGTTCTCCACATCATAGGGCCCTTCGGTGATCTCAATGGACTCGATGTTATTGGTTAGCACATGGGAAGTCGGCGGGTCCATTCTGTTGGGGCATGCGCCATAGATCTTGGCATCATCGATCAAAATATTGATGTTGTCCTTTTTCTGACCACGCAAGATGATGTCATTGGCAATACCGCTCCTGCGAACGATTGAGATACTCGGCACCTTTTTAGCCAACGCCTCGGCCAGGTCGGCGGACTTTACCTCTTCACCACTGACATCGCTAAGCTTGGTACCCTCAACGGTGATGGTCGATAACTCTTCCGCCTCCTCGGCCCACAGGGGTTGGGCCACCAGAATAGCGCTGATGGCAATGGTCAGGGTCTTTAACTTCATTACTTCTACCTCGTATTGTTTTTTATGATCTATGTTTGCCAATGACAGACAATAGGGAATATCCGAGTTAGATAAGCAATTATTTTGCCAAAACAACAGATTGTTGTTTTTATTGAAGTTAGAATAGATCCAGTGAGTGAAATCAGATCTAAATAAGCCATATCACACAGTTGGAGCGTGATATGCCTTGTTTGGCGAACTCAATGTCTGCTAAACAGATAGCCCACAGGGTTGGGTTTATGGTGGGAAACTGACGCCATCCGACTGACGACTCTCTGTTGGGCCTATCCAGGGTAGATAATTATTTGACACAACTTACCCCACTGTTGAGACAACTAACTTGATACGACAACTGTCCCTGCTGATTATGCTAGGCTGCTCTACCTAGGCGTATGCATTCTTTTGCCTCTCCTTCGGCGGCAATAACCACCGATCCCCTCCCTATCGGCATCTCCCAACCTTCCAGAGACTGCCATCCCCTATACTGCCACCATTTCCCACAACCAATCTCAGGCAGGGGGCGAGAGCTCCAGCCCGGCAGGCACCAGACAACCGCATGGGGGAAAATCCCGCTCCCGAGATTATCCAGGGTTATCGCTTTCGCCCAGCCAGGCAAAAGACCAGCTTGGGGAGCAGTCCCCCGGCGCGGGGAACAGCAGAAAAATAGCTACCCTGGCGTGAACCACACCAGGGATGATGATGAAATGATCTAATTTCGCTCCAGAAGCACCGTTTTTACCAGGAAGCACGCAAAGATCACGAAGTAAATCCTTTGTTAATCAATTTAACAAACTCCGTGCCCTTCGAGTTCTTCGTGGTGATTATTACATTTCTGGACGGTCACTCTTTAGACGCTGGAGACGCTGGGGCCTTACTACTCATGCAGTTACCCATCTCCTCGCCGGTGTTACTCTTACCCAGACATTCCTGCAAGGCGCTGTTGTACTGAATTGATCGATCTATGTCTTTCAACATGCTCTCTTTGGTCTGCGCGTTCCATTCAAAATCATCCGGCAGCTCGGTAGTCGGAGTTTTATCTTCTGTAACGCCCATCTTTTTTCGCATGGCACGCGCCTTACCCTCCATAATTTTTACGCACTTCACAAACTCTTCTTTGGAGCTCGCCTTGTTCACGCAGGCCCGGGTCTCTTTTATCGCGGGCAGGCTATCCTGCAGTACGGGCTGCATCGTCGATTTATACTGTTCGAATGAGGGCGCTTTCATCTGCTCTTCGGGTGGTTCAGCGAAGGCAAGCGATGGCAGCAGAAGAATAGGTAGTAGGTATTTCATGGCGGTCTCCTGAAAAAATCTGGCGGAGACCATACCCCACTCAATTCATTTAGACCAGTTTCATCAGTATATCAGTAGAAACCATATAATAGAGATGCTGAAATTACCCGCGCCAGCGATTAGAATTGAAGGCCATTCATTCTACAGATTTTAGGAGTCATCCGTGGCAGAGAAGAAAGTTGATGTCGCCATCCTCGGTTCCGGCACTGCAGGACTTAACGCTACCAGTCGAGTCGGGCCCGCAGGTAAAAGTTTTGTGCTGATCAATGGGGGAGAGCCAGGCACCACCTGCGCCCGAGTCGGTTGTATGCCCTCCAAGGCCCTGATCCAGGTCGCCGAGGACTATCATCGGCGCACCCATCTCGGCCGTTACGGCGTCGATGGTCATCAGGAGATGAATATCGCCATCCCTGAAGCCCTGGAGCATGTGCAGGACCTGCGGGACAACTTCGTCGATCGGGTGCTCTCCAATAGCACGGATAACATGGGCGAAAAATTCATCGAGGCCTATGCCCGGTTCGTCGACCCTCACACCCTGGAGCTGGACAACGGCGACCGGGTGATCGCGGACAAGATCGTGATCGCAACAGGCTCCCGTCCGGTGGTACCCGAGGCCTGGCAGACCTTCGGTGACAGAATGCTGACTACCGACAGCTTCTTCGAACAGGAGGATCTACCGAAATCGGTGGCGGTCATTGGCCTGGGCGTTATCGGTCTTGAACTGGGCCAGTCCCTCAGCCGCTTGGATATCAAGGTGACCGGCTTTGATCTTGCCCAGACCATTGGCGGTACCAGCGACCCGCAAGTCAATGCGATGGCTCTGGAGATCATGCGTAAAAGCTTCGATCTCCACCTGGGACAACCAGTGGAAATCAGCGAGGAAGGAGCGAAACTACGGGTCAGCGCGGGAGAAAACTCCGTGCTGGTGGATACCGTACTCTGCGCCATGGGCCGCACCCCCAACGTGGAGGGGCTGGCACTGGAGAATGCAGGCATCGAGCTGGACGAACGCGGCATCCCTCTTTACGACCGCAACACCATGCAGTGTGGTACCAGCCACATCTTCCTTGCCGGTGATGTCGACGGGGAGCGCCCGATCCTGCATGAGGCGGGGGACGAGGGCAAGATTGCGGGGCAGAACGCCGCCAGTGATATGGTCACCGCCTTCCAGCGCAAGGTGCCGCTGGCGATCAACTTCTGCGATCCCAATATCTGCCTGGTGGGCGCCCGCTACGATGAACTCGATCTGGATAAGACCGCCATTGGCGAGGTCAAACTGGCCCCGGTGGGGCGCGCCATGATCATGGGGCAGAATCGTGGCATCATCCGAGTCTATGCGGACAAGGCCAGTGGCCGCATGCTGGGGGCGGAGATGATCACCACCCGGGGTGAGAACCTCGCCCACCTGCTCAACTGGGCCGTCACCCAGGGCCTGAGTGTAGGTGAGCTGATCCGTATGCCCTTCTACCATCCGGTGATCGAAGAGGCCCTGCAGGCGGCGCTCAACAATCTCTATGCCCAGGTTGATGTGAAAAATGCCGGACCGATAAAGGAACTCCACCCACTTTCCGAGGAGTGAGCAGATGGAAACAGTCGACATCAGCTTCCCTGGCGGTAAGCGCATCGATGCCAAGATAGGGGACTTCGTCATCCATACCGATCAATCGGAGAAGTATGGTGGCAGTGCCTCGGCCCCAGAACCGTTCGACCTTTTTCTCGCCTCCATTGCCACCTGTGCCGGAATCTTTGCCTGGAACTTCTGCCAGTCGAGAAATCTCTCAACGGAAGGCATAGCACTAAAAATGGAGTGCACCCAGGATGAGCAGAAGAAGCTCTTCACGGAGATGAAACTCTACCTGACATTGCCGGATGGATTCCCGGAAAAATACCGCTCAGGCATCATCCGGGCAATCGGGCTTTGCGCGGTCAAACGCCATCTGCACGAAGCGCCTAAATTCACCATCGAGATTAGTGCTTGATTATCCTAGAAACTGCAGTTGACCGCTCCATTCTGATAGTAAGGTACTGTTATGAGAGAAATTAGTGCCGGTAAGCTTATTCACCTACCGGGTGAGTCACGCTACGGGGTAGATTGCACGCTTGTGGCGGCGCATATCTGCGTTGCAACTCCTTGGAATAGATTAACTATTCCGCGTCGTTGCGCCTTGATCTGCACCACCACAAACGCACACTCTACCCCGTCCAACTGCAGATTCTATGATTATTGTTGCGCGAAGTAGTTCTCCAGGAACTCATCGAAAGAGGTGTCGTCAGCGCTCTCGATGGAGCGCTGTTTCCCCCAGGAGAGTATCGCTGCCTGTTGAAAGTACGCCTTACGCTCATCAGACAGCGGCTGCCTGGTAAAGTGATCGAAGTACTCTCTGGACTTGCGTTGGGCAAACATGAAGAAGCTCTCCCGATTATCCCGCATCTCAGTGAGCATCAGGGCAGAGGGTGTCAACTCCGGACTCTCCACCCGCGCCAGCTGTGCATCCAAACTCTGGCTATAACAGGGTTCCATCATCCCCTTCTCCAGCAGTTCGCAGACCGGACGCATTGCCTCGCACAGCTCCCGGGCCCACTCCCGCAGGCGGATTTCACGGCCATTGCGTTGCAGGTAGAGGTTCGGGTCACGTCCACGGTGGGCGGCGGCCCCTTCATTGCGGTCGATCTCTCGCTGTTCGAAGACATTGATGGGAGGGCTATCCAGCAACAGACAAAACAACATGAAGGCCTCGAGAAAGTAGATCTGCTGCTCGTCTATGCCCAGGGGATGGAACGCATTGACATCCAGTGAACGCAGTTCAAGGTAGCGAACCCCACGCCGCTGCAGGGCCAGAATCGGTTTTTCCATGCCGCTGGGGATCTGTTTGGGACGCACCGTACTGTAATACTCATTCTCAATCTGCAGGATATTGGCATTCAGTTGCTCATAGCGTCCATTCACCTTGACCCCGATCGCCTGATAGATGGGACAGGGGGTCTCTATCGCACGGGAGAGCGTTTCCACATAGGCGTCCATACAGTCATAACAGGCCTTGATGCCGGTGCCCTGCTCCTTGCTGTTCTGATAGCCGATATCCCCCATGCGCAGGGATGTGGCGTAAGGTGCATAGTAGGTGTACTCATCGAACGATTTCAGGTTTGTCGGTCTGCCGCCCAGGAAGGATTTGCACACGGCCGGGGAGGCGCCAAAAAGATAGGGGATCAACCAGCCAAAACGCTGCAGATTCCGCAGCATGCCGAAATAGCTCTCGGAGATAAAATCCTGCAATGGCTGACTGTCCCCCATCAGGTTCTGATAATGGGGCAACAGATTCTCCGGCAGAGAGTAGTTGAAATGGACACCGGCAATCACCTGCATGACCCGGCCATAACGATGTCCCAAACCACGCCGATAGACTGTCTTCATCTGCCCCGCATTGGAACTGCCATAGCGGGCAATGGGAATATTTTTTCCGCCCTCCACGACACAGGGCATACTGGTTGCCCAGAGTATCTCGTCCTCGAGATGTTCGTAGACAAACTTTTGGGTGTCCTGGAGAAATTGCAGGGGTTGGGTGCGATCGGCCGACGGTGGCGTAATGAATTCGGTGAGGGCTTCGGAGTAATCGGTAGTGATATAAGGATTGCTCAGGGGCGAACCCAAGGCCTCAGGGTGACTCGTCTGGGCTATCCCCCCGGTTGGAGAGACGCGCAGGCTCTCCTTTTCCAGCCCGATCAACCCGTCCCTCAACAGACCAGCCATTCCAGCCTGTTCAAGACGTATCAGTTTTTTCTCCGCGGATTTGTACAAGCCAGCCTATCCCGATCAAAGGGAGTGAATTATAGCCTGCACTCTATAATCAAACACTGATATTTTTCAGGGAACACCACTGATATACCCATCACGGATAGGTTTTCCCGAGGAAGGGTATAATTGGCTAAGCTGAATGTTCGTCAGATCTTATCCGCAACCACCGCGACGGGAGGGGCCCGCGATCTAATGGAGTCAGCGAGAATCCGAGCTGCCTCATTGAGTTGGATGTGCTTAGTCGCTTCAGACTCGGCATCTTCATCTTCATTATCCTCATCTTGCTCCTCATCTTGATCGTTTTCGATAACACTCAGCCCTTGTGAAACCCGAAAACGATTCTTTTGCGCCAACCGATCCTGCTCACGCTGGTCCCACTCGATCTTACGCTGACTCTCCAGCAGGGTTATCTCGGTACGTTTCTCGATCTTGGCAATCCGTTCCTCCCGTTTCACCAGCATCTCAAACCCTGGATCGTCCTTGATACGTTTTAGGTGTGGTGCCACCAGACTGGCGTAACCTACCTCGCCCCTGGGGGAAAATTTAGCGGGGCGGATCTCGGCCCAAGGCAAGGCGTTGTCCAATGACCTCTCACCATGTTCCGCCGAATAGCTCGCCATGGGGAATTGGATATCCGGTATCACTCCCCGATGCTGGGTGCTACCCCCATTGATCCGGAAAAACTGCGCCATCGTCAGACGTAACCGCCCCAGATTACTATTCTTTCCCGGTAGAAATCGATTCAGATCCACCAAGGTCTGAACCGTACCCTTACCAAATGTGGGCTCACCGATAACTATGCCCCGCCGGTAATCCTGAATTGCCCCGGAAAAGATCTCGGAGGCGGAGGCACTGTTACGGTCCACCAGAACAGCCAACGGCCCTGCATAGGCGATATCGTTCGCAGGATCGTACTCAACCACCACCTTGCCGGAAGCATCCTTGACCTGAACCACGGGGCCGGTCTCAATAAAAAGACCCGTCAATTCAGTCGCTTCAGTGAGGGAACCCCCGCCATTCTGACGCAGGTCGATAACGATGCCGTCGACAGACTCTTTTTTCAGTTCGGCGAGGAGCTTGCGAACATCCCGGGTAGTGCTGCGGAAATCTTTTTCACCCCGGCTCTCCGCGGCAAAATCGCGGTAGAAGGTCGGCACTTCGATGACCCCAATGCGCAGACTGCCCATCCCACCCAGATCCTCGATGATGGAACGCTTCGCCGCCTGTTCCTCCAATTTTATCTTGTTACGCACCAGCGTGATCAGTTCCCGTTTGCCGCCGGCATCCTGATCTTTAGGTAGAATCATTAGCCGCACCACGGAGCCCTTTGGCCCGCGAATTTTTTCCACCACATCCTGCAGACGCCAGCCGATGACATCCTCGATCTCGGAGTCCAGCCCCTGACCAACCCCGACAATCCGATCTCCCGCATGCAACTGACCACTGAGTTTGGCCGGTCCACCAACCACGGTCTTCTGTACCACCGTATATTCTTCTTCACCGCGGAGTACCGCACCAATCCCTTCCAACGACAGCCGCATACTGATATCGAAGTTCTCCGAGGTACTCGGGGACATATAGCTGGTATGGGGTTCCACATTCAGTGTGTAGGCATTGATAAATGTCTGAAACACATCGTTCGTGTCGAACTGCGTCACCCTTGTTTCCAGTCTCTTATAGCGTTTATGCAACGTCTTGCGAATCTCGGCGTCCTCTTTTCCCGCCAACCGGAGGGTCAGGAAATCGTTCTTCACCCGCTGACGCCAGAGTTCATTCAGTTCGGCATGGGTTTGCGCCCAAGGCGCATCTTCCCGATCGAACCGATAGGTTTCATCCAGGGTGAAATCGAACTCCCCATCGACCAGTTGATTGGCATGGGTCACGGCCTCGCTGACCCGATTGCGATAGGTGCGAAAGATTTCGAAGGCCGGCTCTACATTGACGCTCTTGATGAAATCATCCAGGCTGGTTTTATAGCGGGAGAAAAGGTTGATGTCTTCAGCCAGAAAGAAGAAACGGTTTGGATCGAGTGCATCGAGGTAGCGTTGCAGAATCTGCGCTGAACTTTCATCATCCAGCTTGGTAGTTTTGTAGTGGTATTTTTTGATGACACGGGCAATGACATGTACGGCCTGTTGCTGCTCGTGAGTGGATCTCAACTCATCCAGCGGAACAATCCGACGTTCAGCCCAAGCCAATGATGTTGCAAAAAACAACACCAATAACAAGGAAATCAGTTTCCCATATCGATTCATCGAATCCACCCTATGACACTCATTCAGCTGATTGAAGGCTCTGTTCAAACATATCTTCCTGTTTTAGGACCCATTTTCACCTGACGGGTTCCCGGAGTCTGCCAATATGACGGCAACGGGAAAAATATACAAGTCACACACCGCTGCTATTTTCTCACGGCGACTGCCGACATCCTATACCCAGCGTCTCTTTTGCTCAGTGCTCCTCCCGGGAGAGCCCAGGTGCTTCGGAGCGTTATTTAATCCTAGATTAGCCACAGAGGCACAGAGTACACAGAGAGTATCCATGTCACCTCCTATTGGGACAAACCATAAGGTTGTAATAATCCGTTCCATAGGAAACAACTCCGTATTTTCCAACAATTCGATTGCTCAGTGCCCTCTGTGCCTCAGTGGCAAAATTTCTTTTCAGTTAATTTTACAAAGTAGAATTAACTGGCGGCGAGAAAGATGGCACGCCGGGGGGCGGGGTAACCCTCCACCGTCCGGGTATGATCCCCGGGATCCAGATAGTCTGGCAGGGATTCGAACCGCATCCAGGGCGTCGAACGCTGTTCATCGATCGACGTCACGCTGCTGTCGATCAGTCGAATATCTGAGAAACCGGCCCGACGCAGCCAACTCTCCAGGGTCTGGGTGGTGGGAATGAACCAGACGTTGCGCATCTTGGCATAGCGCCCTTCCGGCACCAGAACCTCTCCAGCCCGGCCCTCTATCACCAGGGTTTCCAGTACCAGCTCCCCCCCTTTGCGCAGGGCGCCCTTCAGCTCGGAGAGATGTGCGAAGGGAGAGCGACGGTGGTAGAAGACGCCCATTGAGAAGAGGGTATCAAAACCTTGCAGATTGGCTGGCAGATCCTCTATGCCCAGCGGCAGAACGGACACCGGGTGATCCGACCCTAAAAAGTGCCGGATGGCCTCGAACTGCATGACGAAGAGCTGGGTGGGGTCGATGCCGATGACCTGGCGCACCCCCTCTCCCACCATGCGCCAGCAGTGGTAACCATTGCCACAACCCACATCCAGCACCAGGCGGTTCTGTAACGGCTGGATATGGGGCTGAATTCGCTCCCATTTCCAGTCCGAGCGCCATTCGGTATCGATCGGAATGCCACAGATCTCGTAGGGGCCTTTACGCCAGGGATGCAGTTCCATCAACAGTTCGCTGATCCGTTGCCGAACCGGATCACTACAATCGTTCATCCCACCCGCTGTGATGCAGGATGAGTTTAGATCACAACCACTGATTGGGATCTGGGGCAGCCCAGCGATGGCCCCTCTCCAGCTTGCCAGATCCCCGTGAGGACGCCCCTGCCAGACCTGCTCGACCTGCTCCGGCAGCTGTTCTAGCCAGCGTCCCAGCGGGCTATCCAGCAGAGGTACAATCCACTCCCAGCGGTGCATTATTTGATTGCCAGCAGCGAGATGAAGTTGAAGCACTGAAACCAGACCTCAACCGTGGTGAACCCCACCTGCTTCAGACGCTTTTTATGGGCCTCCAGGGTCTCGGGTATCAATACCCTATCCAGCGCGGTACGTTTCTGGCTGATCTCCAGCTCGGAGTAACCCTGTGCCATCTTGAAGGCATGATGCATATCGGTGAAGAGGTTCTGTGCCCGGCTTGTTGGCAGCCTGATCTTCTCCGAGAGCACCAGGATACCTCCCGGCTGCAGCCCCTCATGGATCGCCTGGAGCAGACCTTTTCTGTTCTCGATCGGCACGAATTGCAGGGTGAAGTTGAGCACCACCATAGAGGCATCAGCGATCCGGATATCCTGAACATCGGCACAGACCAGGTCGATTGGCGCCCCCTGGCTGCCTTCCCGGATAAAGCCCTTCGACCGTTCCAGCATGGCGGGGGAATTATCCACCGCAATGATCCTGCAACGGCAATCCCCCACCCCCCGCTGCATGGCCAGAGCGGCCGCACCCAGTGAACAACCCAGGTCATAACAGAGGCTTCCGGCTGTCACCCGGTGCCTGGCGAGGGTACCAACCATGTTGATAATGGTGCTGTAACCGGGCACGGAACGCTGAATCATGTCAGGAAAAACCGCGGCAACCCGTGCATCAAAGACAAAATCGACGATTTGCGGATGGGTTTTGGCGTAGAGGCGGTCCTGAGCGGGTTTTTCTGCCATCGTGTTAGGAGAGTCAGATTTTCTCCAGATCCTGCGCGGCCTGCTGGCCGGCGGCCACATCCACCCTGTACAGCAACACCGCACCGAGGACAAACAGCAGACTCACGGAGAGTAGGGCCATCCGGGTATCTCCGGTGAGGACACCGACCCAACCCATCAGGAGAGGCCCAAGCACCACAGCGAATTTTCCCAGCATATTGTAAAAACCGAAGAACTCCCCCGCCTGATCACGGGGAATCAAACGGGCGTAGAGGGAGCGGGATAGGGCCTGGATACCTCCCTGTACCAGTCCGATGCTGGTTGCCAGCAGATAAAACTCCCAGGTCGATTCCATCCGGTAGGCCCAAAGAAGAATCAGCAAATAGACAGCGATTGCCAACATGATGCCCTGTTTAGGCCCGTATCTCTCACCGATCCTGCCGAAGAGTATCGCCGCGGGAAAGCCGACAAATTGGGTAATCAGTAAGGCGACCATCAGGTTGTTGGCATCAAAGCCGATCGAGAGCCCGTAGTCCACCGCCATGCGGACGATGGTATCCACCCCATCGATGTAACACCAATAAGCGAGCAGGAACAGAAAGGTCATTCGCAGCTGGCGGAGTTTACGCAAAGTCAGCGTCAATTGCCTGAAGCCCGCACTCAGCCAGTGTTGCCGGTTTGCCACGCCGGCGGGTTCTTTGACAAACAGAAACAGTGGAATGGAAAACACGGCCCACCAGATCGCCACCGTGATGAAAGAGAGACGCACCGCCTCCGCGGAACTGCTCAGCCCAAAAGCCGCGGGGAACAGGGTCATCAACACATTAAAGGCAAACAACACGCCTCCGCCAAGATATCCAAGAGCGAAACCGTAGGCCGAGACCCGTTCATAGTTCGGTTTCTCTGTCACTGCTATCAGCAGGGAATCGTAGAAGATATTACTGCCTGAAAAGCCGATCAGTCCCAGTCCATAAAGCACCAGTGCAACCACCCAGTTGCCCATCGCCACCAGGTAGAGGCAACCGGTCATGACTATGCCCATGGCGGCAAAGAAAAGTAGCAAGCCTTTTTTTACCCCGGCCTGGTCGGCGATGGCGCCCAGAATCGGGGCCAGACAGACGATCAGTATACTGGCCAGTGAATTGGCTAGACCCAACCGAAAGGTACTTTCCGTTGCGGCAACACCGCTGCTCCAGAACTGTTTGAAAAAAACCGGAAAGAATCCGGCCATCACCGTGGTGGCAAAGGCCGAGTTGGCCCAATCATAGAAGGCCCAGGCCCATACACCGCGACTTTTATCGGCCGATCGCGGTAGCTGGCTCACGGTTGTTTTCTGCAGGCCAGGGAAACAAGGCGCCTAGCGGAGTCAAGTCTCGCTTGCGACCTCATCCAGACTGATGTTGGCCAGCATTGCCATTCTTACCAGTTCCGCCAAGGAAAGCGCCTGCATCTTCTCCATCACGCGGGCACGATGGGCCTCGACCGTCTTGGCGCTGACCCCCAGGGCGGATGCAATCTCTTTATTTGCCTTGCCACCGGTGACCATGGCCATGACCTCATGTTCACGAGGAGTCAAGCGGGCCAGCCGGGTGGCAATCTCCGCCTTTTGGGACTGCTTATCACGTTGTTGCTCATCCAGCATCAAGGCATGCCGGATACTCTCCAGCAGCAGTTCGTCATTAAAGGGCTTTTCGATGAAATCAATTGCTCCCGACTTCATCGCACGTATCGCCATCGGCACGTCACCGTGGCCTGTAATGATAATGATGGGGATGGCGATCTGCGCCTCCACGAGATATTCCTGGAGCTCCAGGCCGCTCATACCAGGCATACGCACATCCAGCAGCAGACAACCGGAACGCCCGGGATAGTAGCTCCGAATGAAGGCATCGGCTGAGTCATAGGTTTCCACCTGCATGGCCACTGACTCGATCAGCCATTTCAACGAATTACGCATTGCCTGATCGTCATCAACCACGAAGACTGTCGGTTTATTGTTCATAGGTCAAAATCCTATCAGTTGCAGATTTGGGTTGGATGGAAGCACCACGCTGAATTCCGCCCCCTTGCCCGATACGGAAGTGGCGGAGATTTGTCCATGATGCGATTCGATAATCTTGCGGCTGATGGACAAACCCATACCCATGCCGCTCTCCTTAGTGGAGAAAAAGGCATCGAAGAGCTGATCCATGATATCGTCCCGAATACCGGGGCCAGTATCCCGCACGAGAATCTCCATCTGGTTCTCTCCCAGCCTACGTGTTATCAATTCAAGTTTACGTTGATCCAGATCCACCTGCTTCATCGCATCAATTGCGTTACGCACCAGATTCAACAATACCTGTTCGATCTGTACCAGGTCCACTTCTACTGGTAAACCACCCTCATGTAATTGTAATACAACCTCTACATGGTGTTTCTCTGCCATATACTCGATAAAAGAGGCTACTTCCAATACCAGATGATTCAGATTGACAACGGCGTGTTCATGGGATCTTTTACCTACCAGGGTACGCAATCGCTTGATGATTTCACTTGCCCGTTCTGCCTGAACGTTAATCTGCGCCAGGGCTTCGACCAGTTCTGCTTCACCGCCGGTCCCCGATTGCAGTCTTCGAACGCAACCACTGGCGAAATTGACGATGGCCGATAACGGTTGGTTTAACTCATGAGCCAGGCCAGTCGCCATCTCGCCCATGGTGCTGACACGACAGACATGCACCAGTTCCGACTGGTGCTGCCTGCTTTGCTGTTCTGCCGTACGCACCTGAGTGATATCCCGTCCGTAGAGATTGACATAGTCCAGCTCGAGCACCGGCGCCAGCAGTAAAGAGATAATCTGCTCCTCAAGATTGATCTCATACTCTCTATTCAGGCCATCCTCAAGCGCTTCGAAGACAAGATTGCGCCAGTAGAGTGGTAGCGTTTGCCCTCGTTCGCACCCCCAGTAATGCAATAGGGGTTCACTGGCAAAGTTAGCATAGATAACGACGCCACGATTGTTGATACGTACCACTGGACTGGGATTTTCACTGGTGAATTTAGCCAGACTCTGAATCTTTCTCTCCGCCTTTTCAGATTCAGTAATATCTCGCAAATAGACGGTAAATACCGTTCGCTCCTTTAGCTGGATTGGCATGACGGAACATGCCAGAGGCTTCTCTTTACCATGGGCATCCACCCCCAGTATCTTTTGCGATTTGCAAAGAGAGGGTAATACGCTCTTTTGACGACATCGGGTTAAAAGCTGACGAATATGTGGCCGGTCTTTAGGATGAATCACCATTTCATCCAATGTCCGCCCAAGCATCTGTTCCCGAGAAAAGCCAAATGTTTCTACCGCGGTGGCATTGGACTCAATGATGAAACCTTTATTGTCTACCGTAATGATTGGGTCCAATGAGGTGTCGAAAAAGGCGCTTTTCAATGCCTCTGACTCGCGAATCCGAAGCTCCTGTTCAACCTGGGTTTCACCTCTGGCGTAGCTGACCTGTTTGAAGAGATCCATCAGGTTACTCTCCAGCAACATCAACTGATTACCACGCTTCGGAACCACCTGTTCGATTCCCAAGGCATTCTGGCAGTAGCTTGAGATCCTGCGCAGAGTATGTGTAAGCCTCGACGAGATAAGGAAAAATGTCAGCGTGAAGGCAGCCACATAGACGATTGCCTCAAAGATATGTTGACGCCGGACACTGGCTAGAATTTGTGCTATCTTCGACTCCATTTTAGCCCGGGAGACCAGGGTGAAAAACTGGATATTCCGATCTGACGAATGGTAAATAGCCAGCGCCTGGGAGGTCACGAGATACTTTTCCCGCCAATCGTCAAGTTGGCTGGTTGACCACACTTTATGCCTGTCACTGCTCGACAATAAGCGTTGCTGGTCACCATCGAACAGCCCAATGATAATGCCATTCAGGCCGGAAAATTGCTGGGAGGTATTTAAAAAAAGCTCATCGATAGGCATTACCAGCATTATGATTGCCCGTTTATCCTCTGTGTCATGGATGATCTCCGCCCAGCTAATGAAATAGGGCGTCTGCCAGAGGGTCGTGGTAACCCCTTTGGGCTGACCTGTATACAGCTCTATTGCCCTGTCTATGGGGAACGGCTGGTCCTGACGGTGATAGACCTCCCGGGGCTTACCATTCAGATCCATCAGGATCATATGACTGGGTTCCACTGATCCCAGGAAAGGAAAATCCGGTGCCATCCAGGGAATGGGCTCATTGAAATGGACGATTGGTTTCTCCGCACTCTGCTCCCAGTTTTCAGAATAGACATGCCTTACCAAACGCGAATTCCGCGCCAGGCTATGGGTAGCCCAATCCAAATCCAACAGGAAATGTTCAAACCTTCTACGGGTGTCCGCGGCACGAAACTCCAAGCGTGTTTCAAGTTCACTCTGGAAGATACCGCCCAGTTCACGACCCTGGATAGGATCAATTATCAGCCAGGCTACCAGCCCACAGACAAGACCTACAAAGACAGAGATCAGTGGTAATGGAATACGCGATAGCAAATCGTGATGCCTGGTAGTCTCAGGGTAATCCATCGTGTGTTGAATAAAGCCTTATTTCTCGTTTTTATGCCATCTTCCTTGAGGTCGTTCCATTCTCTCCCGCCCAGTGAGAACAGTCCAGTAAACATTAATCAATATCAGGTATCTGATGGTGTTTTAGGGAAACAAAAAAAAGAGGCGCCATCGGCGCCTCGTCAGGGGTATCGAAGATTACCCTTGTATCACTCTTTTTCTTCTTGTCAAAACACCGCATGTCATAGTGCGGGTGCCGTTACGCCATATAGGCGCGTTGTGAAACAGTTGCATATCCAATTAAGCGCTAGCGTTGATTGCAATATTATTCCACTACCTCCTCCATCATCCCTGAATCTTCTATTGAATACCTTACATGGTGGTGCAATTGTCGAATATAATTCAAGCTGTTTAAATTCGGATGATTGCCCTGCTTTATTAGGGTTTTTCCTCGAATAATCCAGCGATTTCTACTCAGATAGCCGGTCATGAGCAACCCAGAGATTCCCAACCCGAATAACAACACGCCCACCCCAGGATTCCTCAGGCGCTTGGCCGCCATGGCGTATGACGGACTGCTGCTGCTAGCCCTGATGGCCGTTGCCACCACCCTGATCACCCTGCCTTTTGGCATGCCCTCGGAAGGCCAACTCATCCTCTTTCAGCTCTTCCTGTTCGAACTCCTTCCCCTGGCCTTCTTTACCGGTTTTTGGACATGGGGAGGCCAGACCCTTGGGATGCGGGCCTGGCGTCTTAAACTCGTGCGCGTGGATGGCAGCCCACTGCGTTGGAGCGACGCCTTCAAACGTCACTTGGCGGCGATACTATCCTGGCTGGTTTTTGGTCTTGGCTTTCTCTGGATTCTGCTCGACCCGGAAAAGCTTGCCTGGCACGACCGTCTGTCGAACACACGGCTGGTGATGGCAGAGCGACCGCTGAATAATTGATAGCTGCATTAATCATCTTGATTAGATACAAAGCTCAGCTCCAACGGTTCGTGCGGCTGGGTAGAGGCTGTCAGGACCCTCGGCGGCAGGACGCCGCCGTGGAGCCTACAGGGAAGTATTCACGGCGTGTCCCGACAGCCTCTACCTGGCCGCTCACGACGATCAGCTCATCACCTTAATCATCGCCAGGTCTCATCGGATACTGCAACATCGCGAATATCGCCGCCGCCTTGTCAAGCGTCTCCTGGTATTCGGACTCCGGCCTGGAATCCGCCACAATCCCTCCGCCAGACCAGAAGCTGATCCGGTTATCCCTGTTGAGCAGGGTACGGATGGCGATATTGGTGTCCATGCAGCCATCGAATCCAATATACCCGATGGCGCCACAGTAGACGCCACGCCGATAACCCTCAAGCTCTTCGATGATCTCCATCGCACGCAGTTTGGGCGCACCGGTGATTGATCCCCCCGGGAAACAGGCCCGCAACAGGCTGAGTGCATCCTCTCCCGAGGCCAGTTCCCCTGTTACGGTACTGACCAGATGGTGTACCCGGGCAAAGCTCTCTATCTCGAACAACCCTGTGACCTCGATACTCCCGATCCGGCAGACCCGGCCAAGGTCGTTGCGCAGCAGATCGACGATCATCAGATTTTCCGCCCGATCCTTTGGGCTCGACTGCAGCCACTCAACCATGCGCCGGTCTTCCGCCGGATTGGTACTACGCGCCACCGTCCCTTTGATAGGCCGGGTCTCTACCCTGCCCTGATCCACCCGCAGAAAACGTTCCGGGGAAGAGCAGAGGATATTCCCAAAAGGCGTTTCGAGATAGGCGCTGAACGGCGCCGGATTGATCTTGCGCAGACGTTTGTAGGCCGTCCAGGCATCACCTTCCACCTCCGCCTGAAAGCAATGGGCGAAATTGACCTGATAGCAGTCACCCTCATGAATATAGCTTTGAATCCGCTCGAACCGCTCCTGATAATCGGCCAGGGAGAGGTTGGACTGAATGGTGGAGCGCAAGCGGAAAGGCCGATCCGTATGTTCTGGCGGTTGGCTAAAGCGGTCGATCAAGCGCTGCCAGTTGCGCTGGGTTTCCGGGTCTCTGCCCTGTCCGACCAACCAGCAAGACCTCTCTTCATGATCGACCACCAGGGCCCAGTCATAGAGCCCGATCACCAGCTCCGGCATCGGCTGATCGGTCTTTGTCAGTGCAGGCAGATGTTCGATCCGCCGGGCAAGATCATAGGAGAAGTAACCGATCGCGCCTCCCTGAAAGGGCAGATCCGAATTTCCCATCCGCGCGGAGAATGCCAGCTGTTCGCGTAACAGATCAAACGGATCGGCTGTGGACCTGGTTACCGACCCCGCCTGCCAAACCTCGGTCATCCCTCCCCGCGTGATCAGCGTCTTGTACGGGGCGGCGGCCAGAATATCGAAACGTCCCTGTTCCACCATGGGCCGGGCACTGTCGATAAACACCGGCCAGGGAAACTGTCTGATCGATTCAAACAGCACAGCGCTGTCAGCTCGGTAGGGCAGACGCTGTAAACGAGGGGGCATGGTATCTGGTTACTTCCCCCACTGAAGCGGCTTGGGAAAATCCATCGTAACTATTCAGCTCATTCTTCGTTTTGTCGGGTTACGCCGCGCGCAAAGCTTTGTGCCGAATTCAGGTTTGGTGCTATTGCGCGTCTAACCCGACCTACAGCGGCTTGGGAAAATCCATCGTAACTATTCGGCAAATTTAGTTATGTAGCGACTAAATGCTGGTTTCAGGTTCATCTGAAAGAAGTGTTTGCAGCATGGCAAGGATTGTTCCATTCAATCCTATTGCATTTCCTCCATCCCTGGAGGTCAGATGCTGTGATCAAGCCTACAAGGACGTATTCACGGCGACTTCTTTAAGATGAACCTGAAAGCAGCGATAAACGATTGAAGAGGGTGAATGCTTACATCCATTTTTGTATCGCGCAGGGGATGCCCCATGCGACACCCTCTAATGAAGGTAAGACAATCTATCCGTTAGCGTAGGGATGACGCCGGATGATCGTCTCTTTCCGGTCTGGCCCGGTGGAGATGATGTCGATGGGCGTCTCGCAGAGCTCCTCTATCTTGTTGAGATAGTCCCGTGCCGCCGCCGGCAGCTGAGCGTATTCGGTCACGCCCGCGGTAGAATCCTGCCAGCCCGGCACCTCGATAAACACCGGTTCACACTCCTCAAAGCGATCCGCCCCCACCGGTGGCGTCATGAGCTCCTGGCCATTGAGCTGGTAGGCAACACAGATCTTGATCGTCTCCAGCCCATCCAGCACATCCAGTTTGGTGATGCAGATACCGGTGACACTGTTGATATCCAACGAGCGCTTCAATGAGACCACATCCAGCCAGCCACAGCGGCGCTTGCGTCCGGTGGTGGCGCCGAATTCATGGCCCTTGGTACCCAGGTGATCCCCGTCTGCATCGAACAGCTCGGTCGGGAAGGGCCCCGCCCCCACACGAGTGGTGTAGGCCTTGACGATACCCAGGACATAATCGATATAGCGCGGCCCCATACCCGTTCCGGTGGCAGCCCCACCCGAGGTGGTATTGGAGGAGGTCACATAGGGATAGGTGCCATGATCGATGTCGAGCAACGCCCCCTGGGCACCCTCGAACATCACGTTTTTACCTGCCTTACGCAGCTGGTGCAGGGTACCGGTGACATCCTCAACCATCGGCTGCAGACGATCGGCCTGGGCCAGGAGTTTATCCAGCACCTCTGGATAATCCACCTCGCCATATTCGAACAGGTTTTTCAGCGCGAAATTGTGATAGTCCATCACCTCGCGCAGACGGTTGCTGATGTGATCGGTGTCAAAGATCTCGCCCAGACGAATACCGCGCCGGGAGACCTTATCTTCATAGGCCGGACCTATACCACGACCCGTGGTACCTATGGCCTTCTTGCCCCGGGCCTTTTCACGGGCCGCATCGAGGGCAACATGGTAGGGCAGGATCAGGGGACAGGATTCCGAGATACCCATACGACTTGCGGCGGGGATTCCACCCTGCTCAAGCATATCGATCTCTTCCAGCAGGGCATCCGGAGAGAGCACGACCCCGTTGCCAATCAGGCAACGCACATTGTCCCGTAAAATACCGGATGGGATCAGGTGCAGAACCGTCTGTTTGCCATCGATAACCAGGGTATGGCCCGCATTGTGACCGCCTTGAAACCTGACCACGGCGGTGGCCTTGTCGGTGAGCAGATCAACAACCTTGCCCTTGCCTTCATCACCCCATTGGGTCCCGATAATTACGACATTTTTGCCCATGGTTTATCTCGAATATCTCATTGGTTAGGGTCTAACAAATTGTAACTATTCAGCAGGTATTATTAAGCGGCAGTCACATACTGATTTCAGGTATTTCTTAAAGATGTGTCTGCGGCATGGCAAGGATTGCTCCATTCAATCCTCTTGCATTTCCTCCATCCCTGGAGGTCAGATGCTGCAATCAAGCCTACAAGGATGTATTTACGGCGACTTCTTTAAGAAATACCTGAAAGCAGTGACG
>CBDVCD010000027.1:0-20581 GCA_965372385.1 uncultured Gammaproteobacteria bacterium
TCTCACCCAAATATGAACGTGATCTTCGGACAAATCATTTTTTCCGCGGCCCTTAGCCTGCTGCTGCCCGCGATCTGCTGGGGTCTCAGCACCGATAAGGATCAGCCCATCCATCTGGAGGCCGACAGCGTTGAAATCGATGAGGCCAGTGGCATCAGTATCTACCAGGGTAACGTCATCATCACCCAGGGCAGTCTCAAGCTCTGGGCCGACAAGCTGTGGATCCATCGCCGCAATGGCCAGACGGAGAAGATCATTGCCCGTGGCGAGCCGACCCGTTTCCGACAATTGATGGACAACTCCAATGAGGAGGTCAAGGGCCGCGCCAAACAGGTAGAACTCTATCCTGTCAAAGACGAGCTTCACCTGACGGATGAAGCGATGCTGGAGCAGGGCAAGGATCAGTTCCGCAGTGACCGCATCATATTCCTGCGCAGTCAATCCCTGCTGAAAGCGGGTGCCAGTGCCCAGGGTAAACAGCGGGTGTATGTCATCATCGAACCGGACCCAACGCCATGATCCTAGAATCCTCAGTGCACCACCACAAGCGCACCCTTCACGGTGTTCAACTGAGGATTCCAGGATGAGCCAGCTGCGCGTTGAAAACCTGCAGAAGCAGTATCGTAAACGCAAGGTGGTCGATGGAGTATCGCTCTCGGTCGATACGGGAGAGGTGGTCGGCCTGCTGGGCCCCAACGGTGCGGGCAAAACCACCAGCTTCTACATGATCGTAGGGCTGGTACCGGTAGATCAGGGGCGCATCCTGCTCGATGAGCAGGATGTCACCGATCAGGCCATGCACGTGCGCGCCCAGCGGGGTATTGGCTACCTGGCCCAGGAGCCGTCTATCTTCCGGCGCCTCTCCGTGGAAAACAATATTCTCGCCATCCTCGAAACCCGTAAGGAGCTGGACCGGCTTAGCAGACAGGAACGCTGCAGCGAGTTGCTGGAAGAGTTCGGCATCAGTCACCTGCGAAAAAACCTGGCAATGAGCCTCTCCGGTGGTGAGCGGCGACGCCTGGAGATCGCACGGGCCCTCGCCGTTCGACCCCGCTTCATCTTGCTGGACGAACCTTTTGCCGGCGTTGACCCCCTGGCAGTCATGGATATCAAACAGATTATCCACCACCTCAAGTCGCTGGATATTGGTGTACTGATCACTGATCATAATGTACGGGAGACCCTCGATATCTGCGATCGCGCCTATATCATACATAATGGCTCAGTCCTGGCTGAAGGGGATACGAAGTCCATTCTGAGCAATCCTGAGGTACGCTCCGTCTACCTGGGCGAACACTTTACCATGTAAAAATAGAGGAATAGAGACGGTAATCATTGCTATTTCAATGATCCCAATCAGAATATTCGAATAAGAATTTCACCTACCCCGTGATTTTTTAGCTAGAATGGGAGTGGAATAATATACAAATAACATACCAGGTTTAACGATACATTCTGCACATGAAGCAGACACTGCAGCTACGACTCGGTCAACATCTCACCATGACGCCGCAACTGCAGCAGGCCATCCGCCTGCTGCAGTTGTCCTCTCTCGACCTGAGTCAGGAGATCCAGGAGGCCCTGGAGACCAACCCCCTGCTGGAGAGCGAGGATGAGTTTCAACAACATTCGGAAACCACGAGCGGGGAGTATCCGTCACAGGAGCTGGCCGGCTCAGGCAAGGAGCAGACCCCCAGCAATGACATCAATAACGAACGGGAGATCCAGACCGACTCCCCCTCCCTGTCTGAGGAACTGCCGGTGGACAGCGAATGGACCGATGTTTACGACAGCTATATTCCAAACACAGCGGCAAGCGGTGAGGGGGGCGACACTGATTTTCTGTTGCAGAAGGGTAACTCTCAGTCGTTGCAAGACCACCTGCAGTGGCAAATGAATCTGACTCCCTTCTCGGCGCTCGATAATGCCATCGCAACCGCCATCATTGATGCGATTAATGACAACGGTTACTTCACCGGCAGTCAGGAAGAGATCCTGCACTCCCTGCAGGATGAAGAAGTCACCCTGCAGGATATCACGGCGGTTCTCCATCGGGTGCAGGCATTCGATCCCCCTGGTGTGGGTGCGCAAAATCCCCAGGAGTGTCTCTTGATCCAGCTCCGCCAGCTAGCTGAGGATACCCCCTATCGAAGCGAGGCGATCCGGCTCTGTCAGGATCACTTCAAACTACTGGCCAACCAGGATCAGGTACAGATCAAACGGCGGCTTAAGGTTGATGACGCAGCGCTGAGCGCAATCACGCAACTGATTCGCTCCCTGCACCCGCGACCGGGGACCCTGATCGCCGAGGCCGAGGCCCAATATGTCGTGCCTGAAGTATTTGTCACCAAGCGCAACAATCGTTGGCATGTGGAACTCAATGGCGAAGCGACCCCAAAACTTCGGGTCAACGGCCAATATGCCAAGCTTATTCGTCGCGCCGACCAGAGCGACGACAACGTCTTTCTCAAGAATAATCTGCAGGAGGCCCGCTGGTTCATCAAAAGCCTGCTGAGCCGCAATGAAACCATCCTCCGGGTCGCCACCAAGATCGTGGAATATCAACGCGGATTCTTCGATCATGGAGAAGAGGCGATGAAGCCACTGGTGCTGAGAGACATTGCCGAATCACTGGAGATGCACGAGTCGACCATCTCCCGCGTCACCACCCAGAAATACATGCATACCCCCAGGGGGACCTATGAATTCAAGTATTTCTTCTCCAGCCATGTCAGTACCAGCGCCGGAGGCGAGTGCTCCTCCACCGCCATCCGGGCACTGATCAAAAAGTTTATTGCCGCTGAAAAGCCAAACAAGCCCCTCAGCGATAACAAAATTGCCACCATTCTGTCCGAGCAGGGCATAGAAGTTGCCCGCCGGACGGTGGCCAAGTACCGCGAGTCGATGAGCATTCCGCCATCGAACGAGCGCAAACGCCTGGTTTAAGTGTCTGCCAGCAGACCCCTACAACCAGGCAGGGTGATGAGATAACTCATCTAAGAAAGGAGATAACTATGCAAATCAGCGTGACCGGCCATCATGTCGATATCACCGATGCCCTGAAAAACTATGTCGATAGCAAGTTTGAACGCCTAGAACGCCATTTCGAGCACGTCACCAATGTGCATGTGGTTCTAAGCGTGGAAAAACTGCGTCAAATGGCGGAAGCCACCATGCATATCAATGGCGCCAAGGTCTTTGCCGATTCGGTACACGAAGACATGTACGCCGCCATCGATGGCTTGACCGACAAACTGGACAGGCAGGTCATAAAGCACAAGGAGAAGATGCAGAGCCATCGTGGCGGCAATGGCGCCAAATACGCCGCCGATATTGAATAACAACAAACAAACTGACGAGGTCTTCATGTTTCCCGACGGATTCATAGTTGAGAAACGCATCGGCTGCAACGTGGCCGCGGCCAGCAAGAAACGCGTGCTGGAACAGTTGGGCCAACGCTTGGCCGAGACTGTTCCGGCACTCACCCAGGATAACGTCTTCGATGCCCTGCTGGAGCGCGAACGGCTTGGCAGCACCGGACTGGGCAAAGGCATTGCCCTGCCCCATGCCCGCATGCCCCAGGTGGCCAAGGCGGTAGCTGCCTTCATCAAATTGCCTGCGGGAGTCGATTTTGATGCGAGCGACGGTCAATCGGTCGATCTCGCGTTTGCCATGCTGGTGCCGAATGAGACAACCGAGGAACACCTGCAGCTGCTGGCCCAACTGGCAAAGATGTTCAGCAATACCAACTTCTGTGACGCCCTGCGCAAGGCAGATTCATCCGCCCAACTGTTTCGGCTTATCCGGCAGCGGGATGCCGCGATCAGATAATGCCTCCCCCCACTAGGATCAAGGATCTTTTTGCGCTGCTCGGTAAGGAACTTGAGCTGAAGTGGGATGGCAAAGGCGGTGACCGGCCCATCATCCGGGATACCGATGAAGGCTCCAAAGAACCACCGGTTGGCCCTTTCAACATGATCCGCCCCAACCGTATCCAGATCGTGGGTCCACCGGAGCAGGCACATCTGCAGTCGCTGGGTGCAGCGAACTACCGGGATTGTCTCGTACGACTCTTCGACACCCAGCCCGCCGCCATCATCTTTACCGATAATCTGGCCCCCTATGCGGAATGCGCCAGACTTGCCGCAAAAACCAATACGGCATTCCTGCAGACCCCGCAACCGGACTACCGGGTCATCCGTTATCTACTGGCCTATTTCAGTCAACCTAAAAGCGAGACCACCCTGGTCCATGGTGTATTCATGGAGGTTCTTGGCAAGGGAGTGCTGCTCAGTGGTGCTCCAGGTATTGGCAAGAGTGAACTGGCCCTCGCCCTGGTCTCCCTGGGTCATCGCCTGGTAGCGGATGACTCAACGGAATTCACCCGTGCTGAACGTAATACCATCACGGGCCGCTGTCCGCGGGTATTACAGGATTTTCTTGAAGTCCGGGGGTTGGGCCTTCTCAATATCCGCGCCATGTTCGGCAACAGCGCCATCAAACCCCAAAAGGTCCTCCACCTGATCATCGATTTACAAAGTCTGGACGATGAGGCCCTGGCGAAAATGGACCGACTGAACGGCAGTCACTCCAAGCACGCCATCCTTGGCATCGAGATCCCCATGACCACACTGCCAATCGCCCCGGGCCGTAACATGGCGATCCAGGTCGAAACCGCGATCAGGCAGCATCTGTTACTGCTTAATGGATATAATGCAGCGGAAGACTTCAGCAAACGACAACAGGAATTTATTGACCGCCAATCGATCTGAGTAGCCGATTACCAAATGATATCATTAGGATTTGGTAACAATCTCTGATAGTGAGTATCCCCGTCATATCTGGATTAATCTACGCTTTCGCGATACAACTCTAAGAAACAGTCCATCGCACTATGGAAACCAAGTTACTGATAATTACCGGGCTCTCCGGATCCGGTAAGACCATCGCCCTCCACACCCTGGAAGATCTGGGCTACTACTGCATGGACAACCTTCCAGTCTCTCTGCTGGAGGCCTTTGCGAAAAACCTGATCGATAAACCCGAGGCAACCTTTGCGAGAACCGCCGTCGGTATCGACGTCCGCAGCCAGCCCGACCAGCTCTCTAAACTGCCACATATGGTCTCCACCCTGCGTGAGCAGGATATTCAATGTGAGGTCATCTTTCTGGAGGCGCAACCAGACACCCTGATCAAACGTTTCAGTGAAACCCGCCGCAGGCACCCGCTCTCCAGTGACAAGCGCTCACTCGACGAAGCCATCAGACAGGAACGCCTCCTGCTGGAACCACTGATCAGCAACGCCGACCTGTGCATCGATACCACGCACACCACGCAGCATGAGTTGCGCGACCTGATTCAGGGCCGGGTGGTGGGTGATAAGCACCAGGTCTCACTGCTTTTCCAATCCTTCGGTTTCAAACATGGCGTCCCCAGGGATGTGGATTTTGTGTTTGATGTACGCTGCCTGCCCAATCCCCATTGGGAGACAGAGCTACGCCCTCTCACCGGCCTGGATCCCCAGGTAGCGGCATTCCTGAAACGCTTCAGCGAGACTGAACTCATGCTGAATGATCTGACCCAGTTCCTGGAACGCTGGATTCCCCGTTTCGAAGTGGACGGCCGCAGCTATCTGACGATTGCGGTTGGCTGCACCGGCGGTCAGCATCGATCAGTCTTTGTCACCGACAGATTATTCAACTACTTTCAAACTCAGGGCCACAACGTTCTGAGCCGTCATCGGGAGCTACCATGAGTATCGGACTCCTCATCATTACACACCAAAAGATCGGCGATGCATTGCTCAAGACCGCCACCCATATGCTGGGGATCTGCCCACTGAACACCCTCACCCTGGAGGTCTGCAATAGCAGCAATCCTGATGAAGTACGCACACAGGCCCGGGGGCTGGTAGAACAGCTGGACCAGAGTGACGGTGTATTGGTGCTGACGGACATGTATGGCTCCACCCCCAGCAACATTGCCGCAACCCTGTTGGAAAAGGGGCGGGTCCATGTGGTCGCCGGCATCAACCTGCCAATGCTGGTCAGGGTGCTAAACTATGCAGATCTGGAGCTGAGTGAGCTCACCACCAAGGCGGTCAGTGGGGGCCACGACGGTATCGTACAATGCATCCCGGGATCAGCAGGATGAGACGCACAACCCCATGATCAACAGACAGATTACTATCGTCAACAGGCTGGGGCTCCACGCACGTGCCGCGGCAAAACTGGTGAGCTGCGCCAGTAGCTTCCAGAGTGCTGTACACCTTGGACGGAAAGGTCAAAGAGTCAATGGCAAGAGTATCATGGGGGTGATGATGCTGGCCGCCAGCCAGGGCAGCACCCTCGAAGTGGAAATATCCGGAGAAGATGAAACCGAAGCGCTAAGGGCTCTGGAAGGCCTGATCAACGACCGATTCGGGGAGGACCAGTGACCCTTAGCTGCCTCGGTATCGGTATCAATGCTTCACGTGAAGTCGCCATCGGTGACGCCTACCTGCTCCAACTTGCCCCCCCTGAAATCAGTAAACGCGAGATTTCCGAAGACCAGGTCGAACAGGAGATCTCCCGCTATCTCTATGCCCTCACTATCGCGCGGGAAAAACTCCACAGCGTACGCCAGCAGATCCCTGGAGACACCGCCAAGGACATCCGTGCCTTCCTCGATACCCATCTGCTGATGCTGGAGGACAGCGCCGTCAGCCAGGCTCCCATTCAGCTCATCAGTCAACACCACTACTCTGCCGAATGGGCCCTGCAGATCAGACGGGATGAACTGGTCAGAATCTTCGATGAGATGGATGACCCTTATCTCAGAACCCGCAAGGATGATGTGGAGCATGTAGTCAGCCAGGTACAACTGGCCCTTGCCGGTGGCCCGGCGGTACAGCCGGACAATCTGAAGAACCGCATTATCGTAGCCCACGACTTGACTCCGGCGGACACTATTCTGATGAAACATCAGGGGATCGCCGCTTTTATCACGGAATTTGGTGGCCCCCTCTCCCATACGGCCATACTGGCCCGCAGCCTGGGTATCCCCGCCGTGGTGGGCGTCCACCAGGCCACCCAGCTATTGCAACAGGGCGAGAAGCTGATAGTGGATGGCGTACAGGGAGTGGTGCTGGCGCAACCCACACCCGATATGTTGCACCATTACCGGGAACGGATCCATGCCAGGGAAAGGCGGGATAAAGAGCTGCGGCGACATATCGACCTACCCTCCTTTACCCATGACGGTGAGCGCATCTCCCTGTTTGCCAACATCGAACTACCAGAAGATATCACTGCAACCCGCGATAATCGGGCTGATGGAGTGGGTCTTTTCCGTACCGAGTTCCTCTACATGAATCGTCAGACCCCGCCCTCGGAAGAGGAGCAACTGGAGGCCTACCTGACTGCCGTGGAGGGGCTGAAGGGAATCCCCATCACCATCCGCACCCTGGATCTGGGCGCCGACAAAACCACCAGCGCGCACGGCTGTCTACCGACAATCAACCCCGCCCTGGGACTGCGAGCAATCCGCCTCTGCCTGAAGGAGCCGCAACTCTTTGTCACTCAACTGCGGGCCATACTGCGCGCCTCCGCCAAGGGAACGGTTCGCTTGCTGATCCCCATGCTCTCCTCCCTGCAGGAACTCAGGGATACTCTGCAACTGATCGAACAGACCAAACAGGCGTTACACCGGGAGGGGCTAGCGTTCGATCCTCAGATCCCGGTGGGCGGCATGATCGAGGTCCCCGCGGCCGCTATCACCGCGGCCTCATTCGCCCGCCAGCTCGACTTTCTCTCCATCGGCACCAACGATCTGATCCAATACACCCTGGCGGTGGATCGCATGGACGAGGAGGTCAACTTTCTCTTCGATCCCTTGCATCCGGCGGTATTACAACTGATCAGCACGACCATCGATGCCGCCATAGAGGCCAATATCCCGATAGGTATGTGTGGCGAGATGGCGGGCGACACCCGCTTCACCCAACTGCTGCTGGGCATGGGCCTGAGAGAACTGAGCATGCAGCCATCCGCCCTGCTGGAAATCCGCGAAATCATCCGCCACAGCAATCTGAAGGACCTGGGACAGCGCACCCGGGAGTTCTTTGCAAAGCTACATGAGGAGGATGTTAGCTCCCTGTTTCAACGTCTCTTCAAGCCAGACACAAGTATACAAAGCAGAATTGGATAAGCGCATTGTCCGAGGTTAGCAGTATCATCTGGCCATTTTCAGCTAACTACAACTCATGCACACGCACATGTGCCGCACCGGGTAATCGCCTTGCTTGTTCAACAACCTGTGAGTGATGGGTAAATAAAATAACCTGGGTATTTTCGGCCAACTCCGCGAGCGCACTCAAAGCGGCTTCTGAACGTTTATCATCAAAATCCACGAGAACGTCATCGACGATGAAGGGCATGGGCTCCGCACTTTCCATGTATTTTTCAAGCGAGGCCAGGCGTAACGCCAGATAGAGCTGATCCCGAGTCCCAGAGCTCATCCCTGCCACATGCACGCGTTCTCCCTCTGGGCGGATGCCCGCAAGGACAGGTTCGTCCTTCTCACTGAAGTCGGTCATGAGCCCCTCAAATGAGCCAAGCGTTAGCCTGGCAAAGTGTTCGCCGGCACGTTTGACCAACGGCCCCTGGTTCTCTTTGCGGTAACGCTCGATCTGGTCTCGCAAGACCCGGCCGGCAAGTTTTACCCGGACGTAGCGTTCGGCATCAGAACGAATACTGGCCAGCGTGGCTTGTGCCTGGTCAGCATGCGCAGCCGCCTGGTCGCTGCCATCCATGAGCTCCAGTTCCTTTTCTTCTCGACCCTTGGTCTCCGCAAGGTCAGTACGTCTTGGCTCAAGTTCATCCTCGATCTTATGGCTCAACGCCTTGATTCGACCAGTAAGCACATCCGGATCAATTTCTCCTGCTTCCATCTCCAACTCCGCAACGCTTGCGCCTTCACCTGTCTCCAGGATCTCCTTCTGAATCGAATCTATTGCTGCCTTGATTCGAAGATACTGGACCGACCCGCGTTCAGCCTCTTCCAGCTCACTTTGGCCACATTCAGCCTCTTCACATAACGCATCCAGCCGATCGGTCATGCTTCGGATCGTTGCCTTGGAATCCTGGATTTCCTGTTGTGCCTGTTCGAGTTGTTCTTCGATCTGCCGGCGCCTTGTCTCACTTATACGGTTTTCCGCCAACAGTGAATTGAGGTACATGACCGCATCATCAACAGGCAAATCGGCCAGTTCCGGTGCAATGTTTGTCACCATTCCCGCCACCTGTCCTTGCAAAGACCCGGCATCCTCATCGATGGCCTTGATGCGTATCTGCAGCTTTTCCGCCTCACCCTGCTTGGCAAACAGCTCCCTGACCTTCTCAATGAAATCCGCCATCTCGGCTGGCGAGCTATCTTCTTGCAGGCCAAAGCGCTCCAACAAGTCCCGCCACTGTGCTTTCCATGTCTCGAGTGCCTCTTCCGCCAATCGATGGTCGTCGCGTAAAGACTCCAGATCCGCCTCCAGGGTTTTGCTCTCCTTATCCAGCCCCTCACGTTGTTGTTTGATCGCATCGAGCTGTTGCGCAAAGTCCTCGCATTCCAACAGGACGGTTTCAACTACCCCGGATTTCGAGGCCGCCTTTCCAAGCTCCACTAACTGTTGATTGAGCAGTTGGATCTGGGTTTTACGCGTCCGTTCCTGTTCACCCGCCTTCTGTCTGAGCAGATCCAACTGTCCAACACGATCCCGCAGCTTCCGCAGGTCATCCAGCCAGACCCGCATCTCAGGTGGCGTACGCGGCAGAATCTGACAGGGTATCCACAACGACTGCCACTCGGCATCCAGCTGACGCTTCTCGCCCGTATGTTCTTCAAGCTGCCGGTCTATCTCCTGTATCTGCCGCTGCATGGCTTCCTGTCTGGCCTGCAGGCTTGCCACCTCATGTACCCGATCGGCTTCATGACGCATACGATCCGACAGTTCATCGGTACCCACCAGCCGATCTTCGAAGATATCCGGTAGTACTCCTTTGTCATCCAACTGGATGACTTCCGCGGATACATCCTCTTCATCGATCCACTGGCGGCGTAGCAACTGCCAGACCCGGTCACGCCCAGACCGTGCCTCGACAAGATCTGCCTCTGTTGGCACCGCGGCCACACGTTGGATCTCATCGAGACGGTATGAGGCGTCTTGTATCGCACCAGCCGTCTCCTCCCTTTTTTCCCGCAGCCGGTGAAAACGCTTCTCGAGTTCGGCATAGGCCGCTTCGAAACGATGAATACTCTCTCGACTGGGCAACTGCAATCCCGGCAGATCTTCCAATACGCCATCCCATAGGGTGAGTCGCGAGAGCTCAGCAGCGCACTGTGCCTGTAAGCTGGCAAGCTCTCTCTGGACTGATTGAATCGCAACATCCATATCCCCCAGCTTTCTGGCTGCGGCAATCGTTCGGCGCAATGCCTCAGAAGAGGCTGCTTCGGGGAGTTCATTGCGCTCCTTGCGGGCAAACTTCAGCCGTGATTCCGTTTCACGTTGGCTCGATCCCGTCTGCTCTACCTGTGTGATCAGTACAGCCTGTTTATTGCCCAGTTCCGTAATCCCTTGCCGTCTTGCTAATATCGGCCGTAATTTTTCCATCTCTTCCAAGGCGAAATCGGGGCGCACCAGTTTCAGCAGGGATTCAGCATCGCTCAGCAGTTGTTGGCGTTCCGCCCCAAGATGTGGCCGGTCTTGTTGCGCCTTGCGATGACTGCCCAGGCGCGCATGCAGATCTTCAATGTTTTCCGCCTGATCCAATAACCCCTGTCTGATAGACAACCTCTCGAGCTGCTTATTGAATCCTTGCAGGCGAGGTGTTGCCTTCCCGACAATCGCCTGTGCTGTCTCCAATTCCTTTATTGCCTGCCGGCGACGCTCTGTAAAATCATCCGCAAGGATGACGACTTCACCCATTGACCCCAGCTCCCGCAACAGCTCACGACGTCTGGCGAGCTTGGGTAAAACTCGTGCAATACGCTGTAACCGATTGACTTCAACCCTGCTTTCAGCCAGCTCGAATTGGATCTTCTCCAAATCTTTTTTTGTCCGCCCCAGGGTGCGGCGTTGTTCATCCCACTCCCTGGATGAGAGTGAGCTATCCCTGATCTCTTTTTTCAGTTCCGCGTATGATTTAACCGCTGAATTGATCTTCCGGGTTGAACCCCTTGGCCGGAAAAGCTCGTCCGCCTCCTGGTCGAATTGCGCAAGCACCGCGTGTAATGCATGACTGCCGAGCGCTGCCGAAAAGAGTGCCTGGCCTACCTCTCCTTTCTGCTCAAGAATCTCCTGTCCACCCTGCACCAATGCCTGGTGATCGATGCCAAACAGCGCCTCGAACAGATCCGACGTCACGCCCAGGAGAAAGGGTGCCAGTGCTTGTTCATCAATCTCCTCACCCGCCAGAGTCAGTAACGTATTCTTGCGTCCTTTGCGTCGCGTAAACTCGAGTTCATGTCCATCCGCAGTCCGCAGACGGCCGTTAATTCGCAGTTTGTTATTGTCATGCAGGAAATTGTCGAGGGTGCGCTCTTGGATGCCATACAACAGCGCCTTCAGTCCTCGTAGAGCCGAACTCTTGCCCGCTTCATTGGGGCCATAGACGATGTGCAGGCCTGCCTGATCGAAAATCAGTGTCCGGTCCGTAAAAGGCCCGAATGCGGCAAGATGCAACTCCTGAATCTTCATGACCCTTGCTCCGTGGACAACAAGCGGGTGACCAGCAACTCTTTGATATCCTCCAGAGTTTCCTTCAACTGATCTGGATTACTCGGATCATAGGGATCGTCACCCCCCAGAATCTCCGCCGGAAGTTTCTGCCGAAGGGCGGATACCTCTTTAGCAAGACCGTCCAAAGCGGCCTCATCCAGTTCCATGTCCCGGATAGCGCACAGCAGACCACCCAACGCGTCATCACGGGCAAGCACCTGATCAGCGGAGACAGTCGGTCTCGTCTTGAGGGAAACCTTCTCTATCCAGACCCCTGCACCGCCAAGGCCCGTCGCCAAGGCACGACACTCCTGGACCCAATGCTCCCGCTCCGCATGTAACCGCGTGTGGGCTGAACAGGCCCCTTGCAGAACCAGTCGTACTGCAAGGGGCCGTCCTTCAGCGGCATCGAGCTCTATTTGCAGTGCTTCACGCACCTGCGCATAGATATCATCGACCGTCTCGCTGTCCGTAACGTCGAGCTCACAGCGAGCCCAGCGCATCACATCCAGATCGTGATGGTCTACCTCGATAACCTCTCCATTGTCTACCGTTACCAAGGTACAGCCCTTAGGTCCCGTCTCACGGATATGCCGACCCTGGATATTGCCCGGAAAGACAATCCACGGGTCCTGGCTCACCACTTCGCGTTTATGCACATGGCCCAGCGCCCAATACTGGTATCCCTTGGAACGCAGCCCATCCACCGTGCAGGGTGCATAGGGCTCGTGGCCCGGCTTGCCGTCGAGACAGGTGTGCAACAGGCCGATATTGAAGAGCTGAGGATCAGCTTGGGGATAGGCCAGCGAAAGATCGTCTGTTACCGCTCGGTTGGCAAAACCCTGTCCATGTATTGCCACGTTCAGGTTATCGAGAATGACCTGTTCAGGTTTCTTCGTTGAGAACATTCTGACATTGTCGGGTAGCCGAAGATGTTTGGTGATCTGACTCGCCGCATCATGGTTGCCCGCCAGCATAAAGACTCGAATACCGGCTTCCCGCAGACGCCCCAACCGTTGCATGAAATAGAGTCCAGTGTTGTAGTCCTTCCAGTCAGCGTCATAAAGATCACCAACCAGCAGCACAAACGCCACCTCCTCATCAATCGCCAGTTCGATCAGGTTGTCGAAGGCACGGCGAGTGGCGCTACGGATCTCATCTGTCGGCGCACCTTCATAGCGCTCCAGGCCGTGCAGGGAGCTGTCGAGGTGGATATCAGCGGCGTGGAGGAATTTCCACATAGTCACATCCCCTGTGCGCAGGTACATGCAGCGAATAATTGGTTGCTAACCATGTCTGGCCAACTCCGCTTCTATCTCTTCATAGTCTCCCAAATGGGCACGCATCAGGCTTTTCCACAGTTTGCCGTGGTTGGGAACAGAGAAGTGGAGCAATTCATGCACAATGACGTAGTCCCAGAGAGCCTGATCCAGTTCCAGCAGTTCGGCATTGAAATTCAGATGCCCGTTGTTGGAACAGGAGGCCCACTTGTTCCGCATCGGGCGGACGCCCAGCCAGATCACCTTCACTTCCAGCTTGTCTGCCCAGTGGTATACCCGTGCCTTGAATGCGCGCTTCTTTGCTTCGTCCGATCTCATACTACTCTTTCTCCGGCAGCAAGTAGGATGCGGTGAGGAACGAACCGCATCTGTCGCGAATTCCGGGCAACAGGATTGATGCGGTTCGCAAGCTCACCAGCATCCTACTTGCTATCCGCCCTCTCCAGCAGCGTGAACAGCTCATCGACCAGCGCCGTTACGCGATCCAGGTCTTCTGTTTCGGCGAAGATGGCGAACGTCACCTGCTTGCGTAGCTCACGCAGGGAACCCTCGCTTCGCTTCCAGTTGGGATATTCAATAAATGCCGCCTTGATTTTTCGGCTGACGTCCTCTGCATTCTCAATCTCTGAATCGAGCAGGGTTCGATATACAAAATAGGTCAGCCCGTCGAAGCCCTTCTCGGCCTGCTCCTTTTTCCGTGCCTCGTTCGACTCCACTTCCTTCAGCAGCGCCGCCAACGCCTCGGCAGTGCTAGTCTGGCGATCTTCGAAGCTCTCCTGTACCGCCCGGGCGCGATCCGCCATCGCGATCAGGTACGGATCATCACTTTCATCTGCCGCTTTTTTTTCGATGCTCTTTACCAGGTTGATGACCTTGTTTCCATCACCGCCCTTTTTCGCAACGATGTACTCCACGGTGCCTTCATTGATCTCCAGTACCTCGGTGAGAGGTTGGATATAGTCCATTCCCACATATTGCTGCACCAGTTCGTTGGTCTTTTTCTGAAATGCACGGTCGACTTGCACTCGCTTGGCATATGCCTTGCGCACCACATCGTAGATGGCCGACAGGGTGCCGTAGTCCTCGATATAGGGCCGCAGAAAGGCATCGGGTGAGATGATCTCGTAGAGCATCTCGATCTCCTTGTACTCCTTGAAAAACGTTTTGCGCCGCTCCGGGTCGCGGAAGTGCTCAATCAGGGCATCGACATCCTTGTCATCGAAGTTACGTTCAATCAGCACCAAATATCCCGGGGCCTGCTGCTCCATCTTGCTCTGGAAGAGTACTTTCAGCAGTTTGAGATCCTTAACGATGGCATTCACTTCCTCGCTGTCGAAGGCAAGCGCTTTTTCGAGCTTGCCGAAGATACCAACAAAATCGAGCACGAAGCCGTGGGGTTTCACCATTTCAGCCTGCTCATTTTCGTAAGGGCGGTTCACCCGTGCGATGGCCTGCAACAGCGTGTGGTCACGCATCGGCTTGTCGAGGTACATCGCGTACAGCACGGGGGCATCAAAGCCAGTCAATAGCTTCTCGGTGACGATGAGGATCTTCGGCTGCTGGTCCAGCTTGTTGAAACTCTTGCGGATCTGCCGTTCTTTCTTGGGATCGAGGTGAAATTCCTTCAGTAGCGCGGAATCGTTGTTGTTTCCGGTATACACGACCTCGGAATACCCGGGTGGCAGGAATTTATCCAGTGCGTGCTTGTAATGTGCACAGGCTTCGCGGTCGACACCGACCAGAAAGGCCTTGTAGCCGAGCGGCTCGACATTCTGTCGATAGTGCTCGGCAACATACTGTGCCACTTTCTTGATGCGGTCCTTACCCTTGAGAAAATTCTTCAGGTTCACCGCCCGTTCGAGGATCTTGTTCAGCTCCTCGATATCTGCGACGCCTTCGGCCTCGGCCAGCGACAGAAACTCCTTGTCGAGCATCTCGTGCGGCACCAGCATCTCGTTAGGCGCGAGATTGTAGTACAGCGGCAGGGTGGTACCGTCCTTGATACTATCGGCGATGGAATACTTATGCAGGTAGCCCCTGTCATCCTCGCAGCCAAAGATCTTGAATGTGCCACGCCCATAGACGGTCTTGTCCACTGGGGTGCCGGTAAAGCCAATGTAGCTGGCATTCGGCAGACCGGCCATGAGAAAGTTGCCCAGATCACCGCCAGTGGTGCGATGGGCCTCGTCAATCAGGACATAGATGTTCGAGCGGATGTTGAGGTCCGCCGGCATATCACGGAACCTGTGGATCATGGTCACGACGATACCGCGATAGTCGTCCTTCAGTAGCTTGTTAAGCCGCCGGATGCTGCTGGCATGTTCCAGATTGCCCAGCCCGAGCGCCGCCAGGTTCTTGAGCATCTGGTCTTCCAACTCGTTGCGGTCGATCATCAGCAGCACCGTAGGCTTGTCCGCCTCCGGTGCCTTGAACAACATCTCAGCCGCCTTGATCATGGTGAAGGTCTTGCCGCTGCCCTGCGTGTGCCAGACCAAGCCACGGGTGCGCCCGGTATCGAGGGCACGGCTGACCACCCGCTCCACCACTCCAGTCTGATGCTGGCGCAGGATGTATTTGTTGAGCTCCTCGTCCTTCTCCGCAAAGACGATGTAGTCCTTCAGAAAGCCAAGCACCTGCGGAATGGCGCAGAAGCTCTTCACCTTGGCCTCCAGCTTGCCGACCGCTTCATCCTTCCAGTTGAAGATGTTCCGGCGCACCGTGTTCCAGGTCACCCCGTAGGAAAAGCCAATGGCATCGGTGGCGGTGAAGACCTGCTCGGGCACGAACAGCTCCGGTGTCTCACGGTGGTAGCGGCGGATCTGGTCCACCCCCAGGGCAATCGCCTCATCCTTGTTGGCGTTCTTGCACTCGATCACCAGCACCGGGATGCCATTAATCAGGAAAACCACATCCTCGCGGGTACCATAGTGGCCATTATGAAAAGCAAACTCCTCGGTGACCTCGAAGACGTTATTCTCAGGATTCTCGTAATCGATCAGGATCAGATCACGCTCGTGCTTCTCCTCATGGTCGAAGAACTTGCCCCGGTTGCGCAGATACTCGACGAACTCCCGGTTGCCGTAGATGTCGGTGTGGAGATGGCGGAATTTGCCGAGCAGTGCACCCTCGGCCTCGGCGTAGCGCGGGTTGAACTTCCGCACCTTGGCATCGAGCAGATCATCGAAAAAGAGAGATACACCCTTTGCCCTCTCCCTGAGGGATGCTTCCGGATCAAAACCGCGCCGCTGCTCTGCTTCCTCACGAGGCACAAAGGTCCAGCCAATAGCCTCCGCATACTTGAGAATGTGGGCTTGTACGATTTTATGTTCGCCCGGCTTCATAATTCCCTATCCTTCGCGGCTTCGCGTGAGCATCTCTGGGCGGTTTTGTGTGCGGAGGGCGTAGACACGACTATTGTCCTTGATAGTAGCGTAAAAGTGGAAGCCACAAATTTTCTTTAATATCCCAGCGCGCACGTCTAATCATATCGATAAATTTACGTATAGACGTCTATTCGTAAAGTACGATTGCGTTTAGACATCCTACTTCCAGCTCCTGGTCCATGCTTCAAATTCCGAAGGTCTGAGCCTGTAACGCGCAATATTCCCTTCATGCAGGCTACTCAGTTCAGTTTCCACCACTTCGATGAATCGAGCCCTCTCCTCTTCAGGTATATTTTTTTCTGCTTCCCTGGCGATCCAACGTATAGCCTCGCGTTTGTTCATTTGGCCCTGCACCACTGCAACTACAAACTCATAAATTTGCGTCCGATATCTCAGGCGAAACGGATCGGGCTCCCCTAAAGACTGGCGAACGGCAGAGTAGCGGGCACATGAACGTTCATAGGCCCAGACAAAAAGATCACGCAGCAACTCAACACGATTCAACTCATAAACCCCGAGTATACCGTCAATGTATGCACGATCAGGCAGATCCACAAACGACAGCGGACTCAGATTCTGGCGTATCAACGGGATATTTGCAGCCAGACGTGAAACGCGTTTGTTCACATCCTCAAAGGGTTGCAAATAAGGTAATTGAACCATGGCGAAGAAGGCCTGCTCAAAGGGATCTTCAATGGCGGTAGCAGTGTCGAGAATTTGCTGGAAGCAATCATTGATCAACTGCGGCACTTCCAACGGATGATAGACCGTCCCGTCAACCCCTACCGAAACAGTGCGCAGGCGGCCGCAAGCTCGTGGATCGGCAAGCAGGTTATCGGATAACAATGCATGCAGATTGAGGATGGTGTAACGATTGAAACCAATCTCCGTTGCCTGCTCGACCAACAACTCGATGGCAGCCTTGTGGTTCAGAATCATCTGCGCTTCCATGGCATCCTTACCTTCAGTAGCCTCCCCCAGTTCCAGCAGACGTTCAGTTTCAAGCAGCGAGTAAGTATTGCCTTCCAGACGGCTGGAGTTCCACGACAGGTCGATTAGCAGGCGGCCTAATATTTGTCGGACATAAGTTCCTGCCGGACGCTGGCCATCGGTTGAGCGTCCCATTTTAAAAAGACGCTGCCGTGTATCAGCCGGAAGATAGAAAGTCTCATTGGGTCTGTATTCATCGAGAAAAGCCCGGTTGTAACCGACTGGACGCCGGTTCAGAATCGGCTCGCGGACTGCTTCTTTTATAGCCAGCCCTTCGGGTGAAACCGGCACATAGACTTCGAGCTTTATATTATCGACACTGTGAGCATGGCGAACCGAATCAACACGAAGGGTAACTGGCTGAAAATAACGCCGACCTCGGCCACTGCCATCGATGGTAAGCCGTTTCTGCTCGACGAGTAATGCCAGACGGCGTTGCAACATCCGGGGTGGAAGATTGAACCACAGCCCATCACGGATGGTTTTGACCGGCACTCCGTCAGGATGATCCGCCACGATTGCAACAATGGCCTCAAGCTCTTGTTCGGGGATCTTTTTAGGCATGAGTCAAATTATATGTCGCGAAAAGCGTTTAAGCGACATATTAATGATTTATTTGTCGCGCATTCATTCTTGTATTTGTCGTGAATAAGGAGTTTAATGTCGCAAAGCCGACACACAGCATGTAGGATGCGGTGAGCTTGCGAACCGCATCGATCGGGTCACTCTCCAACCTCCAAATTCTCATCAGATTCACCAGCCCAATCCGCCGAAACGATACCCCGCCGCACATACGCATGAAAACTTGAATGCGGCCAATCCCCGGCCCGATTTGCCCACCCATGTTTAACCGGATTCCAATGGATATAATCGACATGCCGCTGGTAATCCTGGTCATCCCGAATCAGGTGTTCCCAAAATCGGCGTTGCCAGATTCCCCACTCGCCCCTTTTCATGCGACTTCGGGAACGTCTTTCAACGTGCGGGATGCCACGGGAAAATCCCGCCTTGATCAAAGCCCATCGTGTTTTATAGTCCGCATCACCCGGCGGCAGGGTCCAAACACAATGCAAGTGATCTGGTAAAACAACCATTGCATCAATGTTAAATGGATGGCCTTTTTTAACCGTGCGGAAAACCTGCCGCAGCAAATCGATATGCTCTACCAATAGATGATTGCCTCGGCGTTCAGCGCAATTTACGGTGAAAAAGTAAGTTGCTCTTTCGACCTTTACTCTGCGGTATTCGGTCATGTCTCTCGATTGATGCGGTTCGCAGGCTCACCGCATCCTACGCGGGTTAATATGGTCAGTTTCCTCATGTAGGATGCGGTGAGGAACGAACCGCATCGATCAGTTTGGAAGGTCAATATCGTGTACCCGAATTCTCGCGGTCATCAGTTTGTGAAGGAGAGTGCGGAAGAGGTCTTGGAGTGCAATTCTGCTCCTTGAGTGCTGATTGATTTTTTTGTCAAGCGCTCTGAAGGCAACTTCTAGCTCTGCCTGTTTGTTTGGTGGCGGCACTGGGACTAGCGTTTTCTCGACAGTCCCTTGGTCAATCTTAGGAAAATTACCAGCGGTCAAGCGGGCGTTCTTCTTATAATATCGGCGGCAAGGCTCTGCCAACAGCCACTCGGTGAGCACCTTGGGGATCCTCGTTTTGTCGACTCGAACGCGGATAAGCAAATCGGGGAAGATGGCGAAATCTTCCTCGCCCTCATACAACGCAGCTAGACCCACATAGTCCGCAGTGTTTGCTCGTTCGACGAAAATGTCACCGGGCTTCAGCCACATATCCTTCACGCGGTGTGGGTCGGCACAAGTAACCTTGGTGTTCTGAACGGAAAAGTCTCGTTGGGTAACAGCAGTTAGGGTGAGCGTTCGGATTCCGTTTTCATCTTTCGTTGCCTTGGCAGAATGCCCGTTTCGCAAGGGTTCCCGCAAAAGCGTTCCCAACTCCATCACCTTCCAACTCTCCGGGACGGGACCGATTTCGGTTTGTTTTTGGGGTTCGTTGCGGAGGCCTTCGGTGAAGAGTTTTTGCATGAGGGCCTTTTTCAGCTCGGTGGTAGTCTGGATGATTCGTTCCTGTGCTTCAATTGCCCGCTGGACTGTTGAGAGGACGTGGGCGATTTTTTTCTGCTCGGGTAGTGGGGGGAGAGGAATATCAAGATCTTTTATCTGAGCTAAGGCCAGTTTTGGTTGAGCATTCTTGGAACGCCTTGATGCTATGTCTCTCTGGATTTTCGGACTGGCTAAACAATATTTTAGAAACTCTTTTTCCAAAACGCCTTCTTGGTCGAGGACAATTCTCGCTGCATTCTCAGTCAGGTTTGCTCCGTCAAGCTCAACAGGAATTGTTCCAACCCGTCCGATCGTTACGGCGATGGAAATGAAAACATCATCCTTTGTTATCACGTATCGACTGATCGTCTCCTGAATCTTTGACGTGAGATAGTGAATGTCTTTCATATCCACCGAGAAGCCTTTGAAATCGCAGACTCTGATGTAGGGAAACTGCGTGGCTTCAGAAACAAGCTTTTCTCCCTTAGGTAGGCGTTTACCTCCCTTGACTTGAGCAATACCTCCAAGCTTTGAGCTTTGCCACGTATCTGATACGGAGTTAGTAGTCAATTCCCCCTCCATCCTTCAACAGCTTCCCAATCACCGCCTCCAAATCCTTATCCACCTGTGTCGGCTGTATATCAATCACCTTACGATAACGATCATACTCAATCTCTGCCTTTTCCTTCGCCTGTTCGGCGGAAATCTTGCCTGCGTGGGTGAGCAGGTCATGGTCACCGAGTTTGAGGAAGTCATCGAGCTTGGTGACCCAGTCGGTCATTTTCATCAGGCGTCCGCGTGTTGTCTGGAGTTCGGCGAATTCGAGATAGGCGGTGACGATTCGATTCAGGATATTGAGTTCGTCTTCGCGCAGGTAATTCTTGGCCACGCTGACTTCTGATTTACGGGGTTCTTTACTGGCGAAGTTACTAAGGCCCATGTGTGGCTTACTGCTGTCAGCGCGCTGATGGATGAGTTCGGCGGCGGTGTGTCCATGGGCTGCCCAGTGCATTTTGTTTTGAATCTGGGCAAAAAATGCCTGACTGGTTTCGGCCTTGCCATCGTAGTCAAGCTAACCACCTACTGAAGTAGGTGGCTTGAATTTGGCACTGGAAGTGC
>CBDVCD010000028.1:0-20445 GCA_965372385.1 uncultured Gammaproteobacteria bacterium
ATTCAGGGGAGCGATCGATAGGGCTGACAACATCTTTCAGGAGATTGCCGGTTTCTCAATCCGATAAGAGATGATGAAGGGAGAGGAAGCGTCTCGTATTAACCAGACACAGTTCGCTCAGCCTGCCAACTTCGTTATCCAATACGCGTTGACCGAGTCGATGCGCGCGGAAGGTTTGGTTCCAGCGGCAGTCGTCGGTCACTCCGTGGGAGAAATCGCTTCCGCCTGGGCCTCGGGTATGTTGAGCCTGCACGATGCCTTGCTCGTTGCCTATTATCGAAGCCGCGCGCAGTCGAAGACCGCGGGGCAAGGCGGAATGCTGGCCGTCGGTCTCGGTTATGAGCAGGTATTGGAACTGATCACTGAATACCGGGGCAAGGTCAGTGTTGCCGCAGTGAACAGCCCAACCAATCTTACCTTGTCGGGTGACCAGGATTGTCTGGACTGGATTCAGGCCAGGCTCGAATCTCAGGAGATCTTTGCCCGCCCCCTGATGGTTGAAGTGCCCTATCACAGCGCCATGATGGATCCCCTAAAGCCGGAGTTGATGAAGACCCTGGCGCCTTTAAACCCCAGCGAGCCAAGGCTGCCCTTGTACTCGACGGTTATCGGAGGCCAAGTGCTCGAGCTAGGTTACGATGCTGAGTACTGGTGCAGGAATGTACGCGAACCCGTATTCTTCGACAAGGCGATGCGCTCGCTGCTGGACGATGGCTATAGCGTTTTCGTGGAAGTTGGTCCGCATCCGGTGTTGCGCAACGTGTTGAAAGAGATCTTTACCGATTATGGCAGCGATGCGCGATCGGTGCAGAC
Organism: uncultured Gammaproteobacteria bacterium; assembly: GCA_965372385.1. Taxonomy (GTDB): domain Bacteria; phylum Pseudomonadota; class Gammaproteobacteria; order Chromatiales; family Chromatiaceae; genus JASJBU01. The sequence goes on from CBDVCD010000028.1 coordinate 814, forward strand.
ACTGAATCGTAAGCAACCAGAGGTTGTCAGTTTCTGTCGTGGTCTGGCTGACGCATACACCAGTGGTGTTGATTTCGACTGGGTCGCTCGTCATCCGTCAGGCCGCTTGGTTGATCTGCCGAACTATCCTTGGCAGCGCCAGCATTTGTGGATCGAATCCGAACACCAGCGTCGGGACCGTATGCTCGATATCGAGAGACCACTGCTCGGTGTGCGTGACCCTTGTTCCCTCAGATGGCGTGCTGATCTGGCGGATCATCGCCTCGATTATCTGCTCGACCACGTGGTCGATGGCATACCCATCATGCCGGCAGCGGCCTACCTGGAGGCTATGCTGGAGGCAAGCGCGTCACAGGGTCCGCAAGGCGCGAACGGTTGGCGACTCTCGGATATCCGGATTGAAAAGGCGTTGCTCCTGGATGTAAAAAAACCGCTATTTCTCGAAACCTGTCTGGCCGCTGACGGTCGCAGCATTGAACTGCGCAGTTTCGATGACCATAACCCGACACAGGTCCACCGGCACGCCGGGTCCCGCGTCTACCCGCTGATCGGACACCACACCAGCAGCGAGGATGTTGCAACCCTCCTCCAGCATTTTGAGACCCTTCAGCAGGCCTCAAGCGTTTACCAGAACTTCGCTGAACTCTCGATGCAATACAAACCTGCGTTCCAGACCATCACCGAGGTCAGACTAGGCTCCGATCGGCGAAAGGTCCTGACTCGTTTACGACTGCCGGAATCATTGGCCGCAGGTGCAGAGGATTACATTGCCCATCCAAGCATGCTGGATGGTTGTTTCCAGACTGTTCTCAACCTGCTGGACTCGAGTGACGGCGCCTTTCTGCCCACGAGTATACGTGACCTGCGGATATACCGACCATTGTCGCAAAACCTCTGGTGCCTTGGAGAACTAACGCATCGTAGCAAAAGCTCTGTGGAATGCGACCTCACGCTGATTGGCGAAGACGGTATAGTTGAGGCGAGTATTCGCGGATTGGTTTGTTTGGCCCTACAAGGCAAGCGCTCCGAACGTGAGTATCCGGCAGGAGATCATGTATACACCTGGACACCGACAGCCCTGGCATCGACTGGAGTTGCATTCCACAACTGGCTGGTCGTAGCGGATGAAAACAGTTCGCTTGCAGATTCTCTATGTGAACGTCTGCGGCAAGAAGCAGACTGCACCGTGCATCTCATGTTGTGGAATGAACAGGAATCAACTGACACTTTAGCAACAGATGTTTTCGATGCGGTGGTTTTTCTCTCGAGTGCGGGTTTTGAAGATAGTCGGGATTCTACGGGCGAGATTGCCTCCTCGCGATTACTGAAAACCTTGCAGACTCTGGAGGCACGGGACGACGCCCCACGCCTCTACGTCATAACCCGCGGCGCCTTTGCCGTGGGAGAAAAAGATGCTCCACCCATCCCTGGACAAGGTGCGCTCGTGGGTATGAGACGCGTCGCCTTCAATGAATTGGGTAGTCTGTGGCCAACCACGATAGACCTTCCACGTTTGATGGATAATGGGTTACTCGAAGCCCTGGTCAGGGAATTGCTGTCAGATGATGAAAAGGACGAGATAGCATTACGACGAGACGCCCGCTATTACTCGAAACTCGGTGCCAGTAAAATCTTTTCCGAGACGCCAGAAGTTCAGATTAATCCTTGTGCAGAAGACCGTTTCACACTGCTTGCAGGTTCTACCACGGGTGGAACTAAATTGGCTGCTGCGCTGCCGGGCCGTATAAACGCAGATGAAATGGAATTGAAGATCGAGGCCATATCCAGCGACGGAAATTCCGTCGCGGCTTATTTACAAGGTGATGATACCGGTGGGCATCTGATGAGTGTCTGCGGGCGGGTCACCCGTGTGCATGAAAATCTTACCGCCAGTAAGGTGGGTGACCGGCTATGTGGTTTGATGCCAATCGCGCTCTCCAGCCACGTGCGGGTTTCCATGGATCGATCCTTGCTGATACCTGTACGCGACGATCTACCCGCGGAGATCGCGGCAGGAATCACCGTACTACAGGCCATGGCTCAACGGATCGCGGATATCGCCGCTCTGGAGCCAACCGATCGCGTGCTGGTCTGCGCCAGCGCCTTGGGCCTGGCGCTCGCCACGCGCCTGCGTGCCCAGGGCATCCAGGTGGAAACCTTCCCGGCCAAGGTTGAGCAATGGACAGAGGCGGAACTCGAAGTATTGGTTCAGGGAGGTCAAATCAATGCCATCGCGGCACCGCTGACTGCCTGGGAGGAAAGATTCGGCTTTGCCGAATTGACCGCTGGCGGTTGTCTGATTGACTTAGGCCATAGGTTTACTCACTTGAATTGTGATCCCCGGGTCGGCCGTTTGGTACGCATCGATGCAGCACTGGAGGTTAGCAAAAAGCGTGATCTACTGACTGCGGCCATGCGGCAGGTTCAAGGTGAAGATTGGGCTGGGCATGCAACCACTGAGGTCTTCGATCTGCCGGCATTCATCGAGCAAGACCTCGAGAGTGTGGCGAAGCTCAATCAGTTGGTCTTGCGTTACACCTCCGATACAGCGTTGACCGCGATGGCCGTCGATTCGCCGAACATCCAGTCGAATGCCTCCTATCTGGTCACCGGAGGATTTGGCGGACTGGGTAAGGAAACCGCCAAGTGGCTCGCTGGACAAGGCGCTGGACATGTCGTGTTGTGCAGCCGAACTGCCGGTGAGCGCGATACGGATCTGGCTTTTCTGAAGGAGTTGGAGCAAGCGGGTTGTAAAGCCTCTGCTCGCCGTTGTGATATCGCCGATACGGATCAGGTTCGCGCGCTGGTGAATGAGTTTGCTGAATCGAATTTACCGTTGCGGGGGATCTTCCACACGGCGGGAGTGATCGACGACAGGCCGATCTCCGAACTGACGGAGCAGGCGCTGAGAAGGGTCATGCAGCCCAAAGCCCAGGGAGCCTGGAATCTGCACTTGGCAACCAGGCATTTGCCGCTCGATCACTTCGTTCTGTTTTCATCGATCTCGGTATTGGTTGGCAACAGCAAGCAGGCCAACTACTGTGCGGCTAACGGATTCCTCGATGCTCTGGCACACTTTCGGCACGCGCATAATTTGGCCGGACTCAGCATCAACTGGGGTGCTATTGAAACGGTTGGTATGTTGAGCAAGGACCAGATGATCGGTCAGCAGTTACGTCAGATCGGACTGACACCGATTCCTTTTGATATCGCCCTCAACGGAATGGAGCGGGCAATGTCCACTGGCCTGCGGCAAATATGTATCGCCTCGGATCCGGACTGGAACAGATGGGCGGGTTATGAGACCTATGGTGCTCGGTCTGCGCGATTTCGCGCATTGGTGGAGCACGCCAGGGCACAAGCCGACAACTCGGTTCAAGCGCGGCTGCGTTCCGAACTGACTGCGCTTAGCGCGGAACAAAAGCATCATGTACTGACTGGACTGATCAGTGAAATATTTTCCCGGGAGCTAAAGATACCGTCAGACCAACTCGATATCTCTCTCCCGCTGGAATATCTCGGTGTCGATTCACTCATGGCCACCGATATTCGTCTCGAGCTGGATACATCCCTGGGAATCGCAGTACCTGCGCTGGAACTCATCGGAGAGGGCTCTATTGCAGGCCTTGCGGTCAAGGCGTTGCAGCAGATGCAGCTTGAAGTCACTACTGCCGCCTAACTCATTTTGACCTGTCCAATCGAGGAGAATATCAACCATGAGTATCAACAGTGAGCATTTGTTAGCGAAATTTAAATCCGAGTTTCTTGATGCCACGATAACCGAACCCACCAGGGTGCCATCGAAGGCGTTGAACCGAAAGTTCATGGATATCACTTCCATGGAAGACTATCGGCTGATCCAAGAGATGCGCGCCTTTTACTCCCAGGAGGGAAGACGCAATCCCTATTTCATGCCACGAGGGGGCAAGATTACCGATAGGATGCAAGTGCACGGGCGGGAGTACATCAGCTACTCCGGCTACAACTATCTCGGCCTGTCGAATGACGAACGGGTCATCCAGGCGGCGCAGCAGGCTGTGGCCCAGTACGGCACACACTCTGGAGCTGCCCGTATGGTTGGCGGTGAGATGGAACTGCATCGGGAGCTGGAGCAGACCTATGCGAAAGCCTTTGGTTTCGAGGATTGCGTGGCTTCGGTCGGTGGATATGTGGTCAACGTAATGACCATTGGTTATCTACTGGGATCCAACGATGTGGTGCTGATGGATGAGTACATGCACAACAGTGGCGTGATGGGTGGTGTGATGGCACATGCACGACGCATTCTATTTCCACATAATGACTACGAAGCACTCGAGCGCCTGTTGGAGGTCAACCGCTCCCGCTATGAACGGGCAATGATCGTTGTCGAGGGCGCTTACAGTATGGATGGTGATCTGGCAAACCTTCCGCGACTTCTGGAAATCAAGCGCAAACACAATGCCTGGCTCATGGTCGATGAGGCACATTCCCTGGGTGTGGTCGGTGCCACGGGTCGTGGCTTGTGCGAACACTGGAAAATCGACCCCCGGGAGGTGGATATCATTATGGGTACCTTGAGTAAAAGCTTCGCGAGTTGCGGCGGCTTTTTAGGTGGTTCGAAGGAGATGATCGATATCCTGCGACATTTTGCCCCCGGTCTGCTGCTCTACAGTACTGGACTGCCACCGGCCAGTGCAGCGTCCGCACTCGAGTCCGTGCGTATTATGTTAAAGGAGCCGGAGCGGGTGCAGCGGCTTCAGCGGAATGCGCGGCGCTTCGTCCAGTTGGCACAAGAGCGAGGATTCCATATAGGCTGCAATGGAGAATCGGCGGTGGTACCCCTCATGCTCGGAGACACTAAGTTGGCATTACATCTTATGTCGGACCTACTGGAAGCAGGAATCATCGCGCATGCGGTCATGTATCCGGTCGTCGCGCGTGACAAGGCGCGCCTGAGGTTCTTTCTTACCTCGCAGCATAGCGAAGCGCAATTCGTACAGACGCTGGACCTGGTTCGCCAGCTTCTGCAGCGTCACCAGGCTTGCTGATTGCCAACAAAACAGGAAAAACATCATGTTAGATGGTTACGCTAAATGGATCGTACAACAACCCCGGGTCGTGCTTGTAGCGTCTCTGATAATCGTTGCTTTGTTGTCAGTCGGATCCGGACAGCTCAGCTTCCGCAGCGATGACAGGATATTCTTTCCGGATGATAATCCGGAGTTATCCACCTTGAAGATCTTCGAGTCCAAGTATGGGCGAGAAGACAATATTGTCTTCATTCTCAGTGCCATAAATGGCGATCTATTCACATCAGGCAAACTTGCCGCCATTAACGAACTGACCGATCGCGCGTGGCACATGCCGCATGTCAAACGAGTTGACTCCATCACTAATTACCAACGAGTATCCGCGAAAGGCGACGAGGTGATAATCGATCATCTGGCACGCTCAGGCGATACGCTTAGTGAACGTCAGGCGAGGGATCTCAAAGATATCGCTATGCGGGAGCCTTTGTTGGTAGGCCGCCTGCTGACCCCGGATGCCAAGGTGGGGCTGGTCGCGGTGCAATTTCGCTTGACTGACGACATGCAGGGTGACATGGCCGGCGTTTTGATGCAGGACGCGAGAGACATAGGCCTAGCGTTCATCGAGAAGCACCCGGATCTCGAATTGCGCATCTCCGGATCGCTCGCCCTGGACAATGCCTTCGGTGAGGCCAGCGCCCATGACGGAGCCGTACTGACACCCATCATGTTCGTCCTGATCTTCGGACTTATCGGCTTAGTCTTTCGCTCTCTCTCCGTGGTCTTGTCCACGTTGTTGGTGATCGTTGCCGCTATCGGCAGCGCCATGGGCACGGCGGGTTATTTTCATATACCTTTGTCATCCCCGAGTGTTTCCGCACCCTTCATCATCCTCACGCTCGCCACCGCGGACTGTATCCATTTGGCAACGGCGATATTTCGCATCTCGCGTGCGCATCCGGAAGTAGGACACAGGGCTGCTGTCAGTCAAGGCCTGGTGGATACCTTCCGTCCCATTACCATAACGAGCCTCACTACGGCGATAGGGTTTTTTTCGCTCACTTTCAGCGAATCGCCGCCTTTCGGACATCTGGGGATTATCTCGGGAACCGGTGCAATCTTCGCCTGGCTGCTCACGATATCCCTGTTACCTGCCTTGATGACCCTGTTACCCTGGCGCCACAGGACTGCGACCCTGTTGATCCCAGATCACTGGTGGCATGGCTTGCATCGCTTTATCGAACGGCGTGCCGCACTGGTCGCCGGATCGATTCTTGTCGCTGGAGCAGGGGCTGCTGGATTCGCTGCGACTAACGTACTGGATGATCGCTATGTCGCCTATTTCGATCATAGCTTCGAATTTCGCCAGGATACGGATTACCTCAACCAGCATTTGGGTGGTTTTTATAACCTGGAATATTCCTTGAATTCTGGCCATGCGGAAGGTATATCGCAACCGGAATATCTGCAGCAACTCGATGCCTTCTCGGCCTGGCTCAGACAGCAGGCGGGAGTGACCCATGTGGCTGCATTGAGCGATATCATGCGGACTGTGAACCAAGGCATGAATGGTGGAGGTGAAGCTGCTTACCTGTTACCGGAGGATGCCGGTCGGGCTGCCCAATTTCTCTGGCTGTATGAGATGTCTCTACCCAGGGGGCTGGATCTGCGCGAACAAGTAACCGTTGACAAATCAGAGAGCCGTATGACGGTGGCGCTTGAGGATCTTTCCACGGAGCAAGTCCTCGATCTGGCCAGACGAGCGAAGATCTGGGCTGAGGAAAATACGCCGCTGTTGGCGGATTCGGCGCAGGCTACCGGCACCACGATACTGTTTTCGCACATTGGTCAGCGGAATATCGAACAGATGTTGACCGGTACCTTCTCAGCATTGTTGCTGATCTCGGTTATTTTGTTATTCGTTTTTGGTTCCGTCTGGCTGGGCGGGATTGCAATCGTATCCAATATGATTCCGCCACTTGCAGCACTCGGTGGTTGGGCGTTGTTTGTGGGTGAGGTGGGTATGGCGGTAGCCACTATCGCTGCCGTGACACTCGGCATTGTCGTAGATGACACCATACACTTTGTCGAGGCTGCACAGCGGGCGAGACGGCGCGACGCCGCGGATAGATCCCAAGCCGTGCTCACGGCCATGTTGCATGCCGGCCCGGGGATCGTTATCACCACTGTCGTACTGGCTGCCGGTTTCGCTTGCTTGGCCATCTCGGGCTTTCAGATCAACGCCTGGATGGGTCTGATGACGGCGGTCGTTATCTGTGTCGCCTTCGTTTTCGACTTTCTGTTTTTACCTTCCATATTGATCAAGTTGAGGAGATGGACATGATTGCTAAATTCACCACCCTAGCAGTTGCCACCATTCTGGCTGGCACAGTGTTTGCGCAATCCCCAGAGGAACGGGGCCTTGAGATTGCTTTGGAGACCGAACGGCGTGATAGTGGATTTGGAGACTATGTCGTTGAAGGACTTATGATGCTGAAAAGTTCGCACGGTGCCACTGGTCAGCGGCGATTCACCATGTATACGCTGGAAATGGAAAAGGAAGGTGACAAGCGCCTGGTGAATTTTCACGAACCGCGAGATCTAAGCGGGATGATCTCGTTGACCTACTCTCATGGTCTGGAACCGGACGATCAGTGGCTCTATCTGCCGGCTTTACGTCGCACCAAGCGGCTTGCCGCCCGCGATAAAACGGGGAGTTTCGCGGGCAGTGAGTTCTCATTCGAGGATATTGGTACCTGGGAGGTAAAAAAATACGCTTACAAATACCTGCGCGATGAGGCACTGGATGGAAAAAATACCTTCGTGGTTGAGAACACACCGGCCTACCCCTATGCGGGTTATTCCAAAATCATGGAATGGGTCGATCAGGAAATCTATCATCCGCGACGACTGCTCTATTATGATGTGGCTGGGAGGCCACTCAAGGAGTTGCGTTTCTACGACTACCGTCAGTATTCAGATCGGTATTGGCGGCCCATGAAAGCCGTGATGACCCATCTGCAGAGCGGTGCTGTTTCTACTATTGAGTGGACGAACTATCGATTCCGCACTGGACTCGAAGAAAACAGTCTGCGGCCAAACGTTATCCGAAGATGGTCCAAGTGATCAACCACTGGTTTCGCTTTGCCGCAATGCTCATTGCGCTGTTTACGTCAGTCCAGCTCGGCGCGGAACTCAGGGGGAAGGCAGAGACGCGTGTCGACTATTATCCGGAGGCACCACTATTTCCTGATCAATCCCAAGCCCGTTTGCAGCCATCCTTTGCGATTGAATTGGAGTTACGCGAAAGTCTGGGCAAAGATATCACCGCGGCGTTTTCCCTATTCGGCAAGATTCACCCGGATGCGGAGCGGGAATTATCGGGCGATGTGCGCGAAGCCTGGTTGGGTTATTACGGCGAGTACTCCGAGTGGCGTGCCGGCATGCTGATGGAACGTTGGGGTGTACTCGAGGCCGAGAATATCGTCGACGTTCTGAATCCACGGGATGCCGTCGAGGATTTTCAAGGTGACGTCAAACTCGGTATTCCCGGCCTGCAGGCTACATACTTGGGCGAGGAAGCACAGTTTGATGCCTGGCTGCTGCCCTATGCCCGTCCACGCCACCTAGCAGAGGGTAAAGATAGATTTCGAACATTGTCGCTTCCCTTGCGAGAAGCTGCGTTCGAAGGCGGCCGTTTCCATCCCTCGTTTGCCGCTCGTGCCTCTACGGTTCAAGGCAATCTGGAGGCTGCCGTCTCGCATTTTTACGGTCATTCTCGAACCCCCTGGTTCAAGCTGGAGAGCGATACTTTCGGACGCGCCAAGGGCCTGCAACCGATATACGATCTCATCAATCAAACCAATCTCGAGTTGCTCTGGGTGCAGGGCCATTCATTGTGGAAACTGGAAGCCTTGCATAACTTCGGTCTGGAGGACGATTTCTTCGGCTTGGGTGTTGGCGTTGAAAGGGAAGTGCCCCGACTCTGGAACACTAGAGTCTCGCTAACCTTGTATGCGGAGGGCTACTATGATGACCGGGATGATTCTTCCAAGCTTCCCATAACGCCATTTCAACAGGATCTCTTCATCGGCGCTCGTCTGGCACTGAATGACGTCAACAGTACGGAGTTTCAGGTACGCGTCACGCATGACCTGGAATATGATTCGACACTATTGGATCTACGGGCCTCACGCCGGTTGAGCAGTTTATGGACCATGGAAGCAGTCATTTATGGTTTTTTAAATGTTGAAGATGATCCCGCCCTTGGCACTTTTCAAAATGATCATCGTATCCACTTTAAATTGACCCGAGGTTTTTGAAACGAGTTCCATAAATTATTTAGCAGCCAGAATCATTCTTCCCTGGGGTGTTTCTGGAACGGAATCGGAAAATGAGATCTATCGACCACTTTACGTTTGACCACGTGTCGTTATGCAAATGTTGGCGAATTTATGCATCAGCTAGTGTCCGTTCGTTTCCGACCAGGCACTATCTACTCTACCTACCACGGAGGAGTGTCACCTATGGGAATAGATAATCTTGAACCGCTCGCGATCGGAGAGAATGCGTCATTTTCTGAGCTAGAGTCATACAGCCCAACCCTACCGAACCAACTTCGACAGAAAGTAGAGCCGTTAAATTATGGGACCTTGAGCGCTGGTAAGCGCGGAAATACCAAGACTCGTCGCGAGGCTGGTAGCAACGGCAGTGAGCGATTGAGCGATCTTCACGGCTCGCTCCAAGCGCTTACAGAGCTCCATGGTACCCATCGCAGCATGGAATCACTGCTGCGGACGGCGTCCCGCTTAGTGGTCAATATATTGGACCTCGAGCACTGCAGTATTGGTTGGCTGGAGGAAAACGCATTGGGTATTCGGGTCTGGGCGAGCCATACTCGGGAAGGGGCAAGCATAAACACTGACCGGGTTTGCAGAGCATTCTCAGGTTTAGTCAATAGGCAAAGACCTAAGTGTGGTAACTCTGTCACGCCTCCAGGCCGCTTGGGGCCAGACCCTGGGGTTTGGCGGGGAGGTGAAATTATGTCACCGCTTCGCGTTGACAAACAGATCGTTGGCTACGTTTGTGGCCTTAAAAATGAATCCTCTAATGCACGTATATTAGATGCCGAGAGGTCCCTGTTTGCTACTTTGAGTCAACATATCAGCGCGGCAATCGAGGCACAGCGTACGCGTGAAATGCTGGATTGTCCCTATATTGCACTGGCGCTGAGTCCAAAAGAGAGGGAATCTTTTGCAGGTCTGACCCTCGTGGAGCGGCCGTTTCTGGATCCAATCAACAATCCGGATAAGCTGGTAAGAAAAATTGCACGTCGGTTTTTCACGGACCTTCGTAGAGCCGGGTTTGAAACAAAACAGATTATGTGTGTATCAACGGAGATTTTGGACAGCTTGCTTGTTGTCCTGAACAAGACGAAGTCTAGACGACAAAAATCTCCTCCCTCGATCCTGCCGGTGGAACAGGGCTGAATTGAAGTGTCGTGGTGCTCTCGATGCTTGACAGGACATTCAAGTCATTTCTTGGTGTATAAGCAAATCGAACCCAAAAAAAGGCTGCCATAAGGCAGCCTTTTTAACGCTGTTAGCTTGCTGGTCGTTAAGTGGTGATATCGTACGGATCGTCACCAGAAGGATCTGGCCATGCGGGGTCTTCGGGCCAACAAATCAGATTTTGTCTGTTCGATTTCATCGCCTTACTCCGTTCAGTGATATTTGACAGTTAATTACACAGGGCGGTTTCGCTGTTAGCTTGGATCGCTCTAAGGGCTTGTGCCGGATAATTACCGTATAAGGGCAGCGGAAAAAAATAATTATCCAAGCTCACGTCTCCTTCAGGGCATCTTCGGACAAGTTATTTTTTCCACAGCCCTCACATTTGAAGATCGGTCACATTGAACTCGCCCTAACTGTCATAGTAAACGGGGGTATTTGTTACGTATGTTAATTATTACCACGCCGATTGGGTAAAAATACACATTATTACCTGGCTGACTATGCTGTATTATCAAGCGGTTAATAGAGAAACACGAGTGAGAGCGCCCAGCGGTTCGGTGCTGCCACGCTCAATTCTGCCACCTGTACTGAATCCAAATTACCACCGCTTGCGTATATATTGTGTGAAGAACGGTTTCAATCCGGCTGATATATTTCACTGACTAAGAGAGTCATTGGCTTACATCAGGCAACCAATCGAACGGTCCCAGGAACTGTGACCGGAAAGTGAGCAATTTCTGAAAAAGATGACATCCAAACGGGTTCTAGCGGTTATAACACTATTTGTGGTCTTGGGGGGGCTGCTGTTGCTGGGTTGTGTGCCGGTGAAAACCCAGCATGAACACGCTTCTTCGACGGTATTACCTGGTACTGAGACGGCCATTATTCGTCATGAAGCCCACAAATTGATCCAACGTCTGCTGGATGAGGAACTTATCCCGGGAATAAGCATAGCGCTGGTGGACGGCAACGGGCCGCTTTGGCTGGAGGGGTTCGGTCTGGCGGACAGACAGCGGGGGATCGCGGCTCAACCCGATACGGTCTATCGGGTCGGTTCCCTCAGCAAGTCTTTGACGGCCATGGGGGTCATGCAGCTGAGCGAGCTTGAAAAGATTGCCCTGGATGAGCCTCTGGAGGATCAACTCGAAGGGTTTGCCATCCGTCGGCATCAGGTGGATAAGGTTGTGATCACCCCAAGACAGCTGCTCAGCCATCGTAGCGGCCTGCCCAGTGATCTGCGCAAGGGGATGTACACGCAGACACCGTTCAGGAGGGTGACGCGTCTGTTGCACGATGAGTATCTCGCCTTTATGCCGGATACGGTCTATGGCTATTCCAATCTGGGCTACGATCTGCTCGGCCATCTGATTGAACAACGATCGGGCAGGCCGTTTGCGGAGTATATGCAGGAACAGTTGTTTGAACCCCTGCATATGCACTACACAGGCTACGCATTATCGCCAGCAATGCAGGAGAAACTGGCCGCCGGCCATCTGGATGGCCAGGTTCGTCCGCAACCCCCGCTCAGGGATACACCGGCACTGGGTCTCTACTCCACGGCGCAGGATCTGGGAAACCTATTGGTGGCCCTGCTCCAGGGCACGGCACCTGGTGTGAGTGAGAACACGATCCGGCAGATGTGGCTGCCCCAGATAGCCGAGGGGCAGATCTCGCTGGGTTTCCATCCGGGGCTTGGCTGGTTCATCGAGGACGACCCCCTGTTGGGCCGGGTGGTACGTCATGGTGGTAGTACGCTACTGTTCGGCGCGGAACTGGCACTGCTGCCGGATCAAGGGATCGGGGTGGTTGTGCTGGCGAATGGCGCGGACAGTAACCGGGTCGCCCGTCAGCTGGCTGCCACCCTATTGCAGCTGACCTTGCGGGTTCGTGGATCAGGGATTATGACTCGGACGATCAAGTCCCCGGCGCCTGAGGAGCAATCCCAGCTGATCCCGTCCGGCGGTTATGCAACGGATCTTGGTCTGTTGATGGTGGACTCGGAAAGACCCCGACTCTGTGCCTGTATTATCGAGCGCATGCTGGATATGGTCCGCTTTGATGATGGCAGTTTCGGGCTGACACCGGAGAGTGCGGCCAGTCTGCCGAGCAGCTATCGGGTGTTGGGGGAGTTACGCTTCCGCTCCCGCCATCAGGGAGGGAAGGATGTGCTCCTGGCCGAGAGAGATGGAGAGGAGATCGTCCTGGGAACCCGGATCGACTCCCAATCCTGGGATCATGTCTGGCGTCAACGTATTGGGCGTTACCGAACCCTCAATCCGGACGGGGATTACAGTATTCAAGATCTGCAGCTCAGCAGTGAAGAGGGGGTGATTTGTCTCCACTATCGTGCCCCCCATCTGACTGACAGTGTCATTCGTGTGCCGCTGAAACCGGTGTCAGCAACCGAGGCGGTGATCGAGGGCCTGGGCCGGGGACGGGGAGAGACGGTCAGGTTCGTCGAGATCAATGGCAAGCAGTGTATCCGCTTTTCCGGCTATATGGGAGAGCCGGTGGATGCCGAGTGATCAAACGGCACTTGAGTAATCAACAGGTATGTTAGGTCCTTGCCGGTAGGGGCATTGGGCAGTACTCTTGGGGATCAACCACTGACTCTCAATTGGAGTGCCCATGGCAAACGGGGATCACCCAGTCAGCGCAAACGCGCAACGCAATGCACAACTGCAGGAGCTTCTGGCGGCCTGCGCACTGCATGATCGGCGGGCTTTTTCCCGTTTATACGAGCTGACCTCGGCGAAACTATATGGTGTGGTGCTGCGTATATTAATTAGGGATGAGTGGGCTCAGGACTGTCTGCAAGAGGCCTATATCAAGGTTTGGAACAAGGCAGAGAGTTATCGTCCCCAGCTGGCCTCACCGATGACATGGATGGCCACGATTGCACGCAACCAGGCCCTGGACCTGTTGCGCCGCCGCCATCGAGAGGTCAGGGAGTCCGATACCGAGGATTTTCCTGAAGAGGTGGATCAGGATCCATTGCCGCAGGAAAAGCTGCAACAGACTGATGAAGGACGTCGGCTCAACCGGTGTCTGGAACAGCTGAAGAGTCAGCAGCGACAGATCATCGTGTTGGCCTACTTTAAAGGCTTGACCCATGATGAACTGGCAGCCAGAACGGATACGCCCCTCGGAACGGTCAAGACATGGATACGTCGTGGTCTGGAACAATTGAAGAGGTGTTTGGAACCATGAAACAGCAAGATCCAGCATCGGAAGCCGTCGATCTGGCGGGTGAATACGTCCTGGGAACCCTGCAGGGTAGGGAGCGGGATCAGTTCGAACAAAGGGTGATGGGCGACTTCGGGTTGCAGCAGGAGGTAGCTGCCTGGGAACAGCGCCTGGTTCCCCTGCTGGATACGCTTGAACCGGTCATACCGCCCGCTGCAATCTGGCGAAACATTGAACAGCGCATTGACCCCCAGCCACCACAGGAGAGGACCGGCATCTGGGACAGCCTGAATTTCTGGCGCAACCTGGGCATGGCAACGGCCAGTCTGGTGCTGGTGCTCAGTCTGAGTCTGTTTGGGTTGAGACAGGAGACCGGTGAGCTGGAACGCCTGATGGTGGTGATGAACGACCAGTCCCAGGCTGGCTGGGTTATCGGCACCCGCGGGAATGACGCAATACTCAGGGTGAAGGCGATGCAGCCCACGCGGTTGCCCAAGGGAAAGGTCTGTCAGCTGTGGATGGAGAGAGAGGACGGTGTGCTGATACCGATTGGTGTGCTGCCTCATACAGGCGCCATGGAGATGATCTCTCCGGCATTACTGAAACAGGACAGCCGTTTCAAGATCAGTATCGAATCCGCGCTACTGGCGCCGGTTGCGCGCCCGAGCGAGGAGATCGTCTTCGAGGGCAAGATGATCACGATCTAATCCCTAGATGATCGCAGCGGTAAGAGGCGATCTCTCTTTTTTCATCTCTGGCTGGATATGTCACCCAAGATCCGCGATTGAAGGCGGATCTTGGGTGTCAGTGCTTGATTGACAGGTTGCTGACAAGGATCCAGGTATAATTCTGTGAATTTCCCTGACCAATTTGGGTAGAATTGGTTTAATTCCTTTATCCGTAACTAATCGAGGGCTATGCAACAGCTCGCTTACCCTGCATGTGGGTTGAAGTCTGATTCTCCTATCCTACATCTCCCGTTGCTGTCTAACTGCTCCCTGTTGATGCTGGCCAGCGCTGGCATAACTGGCTTGGTCAAGGTGGATGACCGGGAGTATGACCCCGATCAGAAAATTGTCGCCAGTGTATCAGGGGAGTATGACTAGCTTGAGCTGGAATAGGGGAAAAATGCGTTTTCCGGGGATTGATTCCTATAGTGGGCGTTATGCCTATTTCGCGCTGGCAGCCGGGCTGAGTTTGATCGTCATTGCCTACTTCGGATGGGATCATGTGAATCGCACCAGTCGGCTGCAGATTTCCCAGATCGAAGCCAGGGCCATGATGGCCGGCGTGCTGTCCGATACCCTGACTCATCTCAATCTGCTGGAAAACAGTCTGCAGCGGATTGTCATTGAACCGGACGCACAAGAAATCGAGACTGTTGAGAGGAGGTTCAAGCGATTGGCTTCCACGCTGCTTCATTTGGAACGGATTCTCGCTGGGCAAAACGGACCCAGTTCAGAGATTGCCCTAGAGTTACAGCAGGATGTTGAACAACTGCGGCAGACATCCAGGGGCCTGATTGCGATCCGTAGCGATGTGGAACGCTGGTTTCCGGCACTGCGGCTGATGCGCGAGGAGATGTTTCCCCGCAATCAGCAGATGCTCGGCCTGCTGGATCGCCTGCTGGATGAAAGCAGTGAAGATCTGTCTGTCGAGGATCAACTCCAAGTTGTCAAAACGGTCTCTGCCCTGCGTCATGCATGGATCAATATGATCTCCGAGGTGCGTCTCTATGTGGCCAACCGCTTTGGTATCTTTGCCAGTGAGTTTCGTACCGGTATGGAATTTCGCCTTACCAACGTTATCTACTATGCGGAGGAGATACCTGGCTATCTTGATGAGCTCGAGGCGATGGCGGAGACCGGGCAAATTGGCTTCACCGGTGCCGCCTCACTGGAGGAGATGAACCACCATTATCATGCCTGGATGGGTGCCCTGAATCAGTTGTCGGAGATCCTTGACGATCCCAATTGGCGCATGGATCTATTACTGATGAGGGAAAGTATCAATCCATTACTGGATCGAATCCGCCAGCGTCTCTTATCTCTCGATATCGATCTGGATACCCAGTCTGCCCGGGATATCACCCAGCTTACCGATATTGCCAAACAGCTTTCCGAGTCCATCCTGGGGATTGCTGTTGTAGGTATTATTCTGATTTTCCTGGTCTATCTGTTTCTGCGCCGAAATCTGCTCAGACCCATTGCTCAAACCGCTTTGGCATTGAAACAAGAGGCACAGGGTCTGGTGGATATCGAACCCCCGCCGGCAAGTCTGCGGGAGACCCGGGACCTGGTCGATGCATTTACTGAGATGCGCATGCATGTACACAATCGTCAGCGCGGTCTCGATCATATGGCCCATCATGATGCGCTGACCCAATTGCCGAACCGGGTACTGTTCCATGACAGACTGAAGCACGCCCTGGAGATGGCAAGTCGGAGTAACTACCTGGTTGGTTTAATGTTTCTGGATCTGGATCATTTCAAGAAGGTGAATGACAGTCTGGGTCATCTGGTCGGGGACGAACTGCTTAAAATAGTGGCGGAACGTCTACAGGCCCTGGTGCGCACATCAGATACGGTTGGGCGTTTAGGGGGGGATGAGTTTGTCATTCTGGTCGAGGGACTGGTGGATCGGAATGACATCATACCATTGGTTGAGAAGGCGCTAGCTGATTTGGAGGAACCCATCCAGATTGCGAATCATGAATTGTGCATCTCCGCCTCAATCGGTATTGCCTTGGCACCCTATGAAGAGACGACTGCCGAGCATCTCATTGGTGATGCGGACTCGGCGATGTACGAGGTGAAACGCCAGGGTGGAGCAGCCTATCATTTCTTTTGCGGTGAAATACCCCATCAGGTCAGTGAGAGCCTCTCTCTGGAAAATGAGGTCAGGCAGGGCGTTGAAAACAAACAGTTTCTCTTTCACTTTCAACCGGTGGTAAATCTGCGGGATAACGGACTCACATGTTGTGAAGCCTTATTGCGTTGGCAACATCCTGAAAAGGGCCTGCTCTCGCCGGGCGTGTTCCTGGATGTCCTCGATTCCACCGGACTGATATCAACCATCATGGATGGATTGCTGGAACAGGCGGCAGACTACCAAAAGCAGATCAGTCAACAGTTCGGCAGACCCATAGCCGTATCGATTAATCTATCCGTGCGATTGTTGAATGATCCAGCCTTTTGTCGGGGCGTGTTGGAACGACTGATTGCCGGGCAGTTTGCCGACAATGGGCTGATCCTTGAGATCACTGAAGATATTCTTACCCAGGAGTTGGCTGAGGCCGACGTTTTTCTCCAACAAGCAAAAGCGTTAGGTGGCAGGATCGCCTTGGATGATTTCGGTACCGGCCAGGCCTCCCTCAGTCATCTGCGTCAGTTCCCTTTTGATCTCCTGAAGATAGACCGGGCTTTTATCCACAGAGTGGATGCAGATTCGAGTAATGCCAGCCTGGTTGAGGCCATTATCAAATTGGCTCATGCCTTCGAAATGCCGGTCGTCGCTGAAGGGGTTGAGACAGAAGCACAGCGGGACTTTGTCAAAGCGTTGGGTTGTGACTATATTCAGGGCCACTTCGTAGGCATGCCTATGTATTCAAATCAACAGCTTGAGACCATTAATGCCTCTGATATAAATTAGCGTCCCAGCCTGCTTGACAGAAGCGCTAAAGTGCCTTAGATTGCGCCCTCTCCTGAACGAGGACTGTATCTCTGTTCTTGTGCCAGGACCTGTCCCCATCGTCTAGAGGCCTAGGACACTGGCCTTTCACGCCGGTAACAGGGGTTCGACTCCCCTTGGGGACGCCACCTTATCCCCCAGATTGATGCCAATTCGGTAATCGATCTGGCATTCGTGAGTGGCCGGGTCAAGCGTGACCTGACCAATCACGTTCGCCAGGAAGTCCTTTAGGACCTCCCTGCTCATTGACTCCATATTCTCTGCAATTCCGTGCAGAAACTGCTCGATTTTCGCTTCAGAAATGTCTTCGAGCATTGATGCTGCGGTATATTCGCTCTCCAGGCGCCTGATTTCAGTCAGCAAGGTATTTCGGGTCCGTTCCAGTTTGTCTACTTCCCGCAGGGCAGGGGCTGGATTCTCCAGTTCGGAGGCCATCTCCATCATTCTCGATATGCGTTTCTCGAGTTCCGCAGCATCTGTGCGTTGGTTTTGGGCTGGATCTACCTGATGCGCTTCACGGTATTTGATGGCCTCGAGTGTGAGATGCTTGACAAACTTTGGTGATAGCAGATCCTTCATGACCTGATCGAGTACCACATGCTCCAACTGCCGTTGGGAGACCTTCCGGGTGCACGCATCTTGAGGTAACGGGAAATGACAGGTGCATCCTTACTGGGTTCCAGTTTGGATTTAGTGACTGCTTCTCCTTCTCGCATGGCACCGGTTAGTATTTTTACCAGTTGATAGCCCTTGGGAGCGCGACCACCTGCCCGGTAACCCTGACGCACATTTTCTGCCATCCCGGCCAAGCCCTTTTCTTTGGACATGAGGCTGTGAAGCTCGTCGAAAACTTCCATGACCCCGACGATTACCATGTCAGCGATAGGGTCGGATTCGGGTAGTTTGGAGTAGAGGATCTGTATTTTCCGCTTCTTGGCTTCATGTTTGAATACTTGAGCCATGTACCGTCGCCGTGAAAGACGGCTGGTATCGACTACCAATATCGTGGTCCATGTACGGGATGAGGATTTTAGGTCGGAGAGTAGACGCTGGAAACCGGGACGATTTTCATCTTTCGCGGATTCCACAACATCTGAGTATTCTTTGACAACGATGATGCCTTGGTCAGTCGCCAGATTTTGGAGTTCCCGGCGTTGTGCGTCGATAGATACATCTTTCCGATCCTTGCTGGAACACAGATAGATCGCTGCTGTTTTCGTTTCTTTGTTTATTGGACATTCCCTCCAATAACAAGGGTAACACGTAGCTGGTTGCGACCTGAACGTCAGGTTTGCCAATTGAAGGCAACATCTTGATTTCAGTCTTTCTGGTCACTTGGCAGGCTCGATAGAGGTCCAATTCGTTGCACTGACTGCGAAAACAGGCATATGCACACTCTAACGAGACGACGTGACTTAATCCCTTCCGAAAGAGAACCTCCTGATGGGGCGATGTACCTGCTCACGGATGGCTACAGTGGCTACCTCCCGCTCCGACATCGCTTGAGCCACACGCCGATCAGAGGGGAATTACATGTGCTGGCCGGAGGCTCTGGTGCTTGAAAGCGGCCTCAAAATGCGTGAATCTATGCCTCAGTTGTGATTTTTTTGCAAGAGGAGGGGGGAGAGATGGACAGTGCGGATAAGAGGTGTCAGTAGCTACTATGAACTCATTTGGTAAGCTAAATTGGGAATTGTAGCGAATAGCTGGGATGGCTACATTTGGTAGAACAAAACCTGATTTCTCACACCTTCCCGTTTCGGTGGTAATAAGCAGACAAAAAGAGTGGAATATAGAGGGGCCACCATTTTTTTAATGACAGGTATTCGGTATTCTAACTTGTCGGCATCGTGAGGTAATTAGATGCATTCATTATCACTGCCAAAGTTTGACCCAGTTGAGGTTGTCAGGGGTACAGTGGCGTCGTTAAGCGTAACGACCGAACGCGCTGTTCACGAAATGCACATAGGCAGAATTCAAAGGATTTTTTCGCGAACTGGCCTGCCGTCACAGGCTCTTAAGCGTGCACTGGAAGACATAAGTGCTCTCAGGGAGGCTGAGTATCTTGGAAAAGGTTATTGGCTGCCGGCCCCAACACGAGCTGTTTCTTTAGATGATGACACATCACTCCTGGTAAGCATTGCGCCCACTACGGAACTGCAGCGGCATTTTTCAAGCGTTCGACGCGCCGGTTTGGGACGTCTAGTCGCGACAGCCCAGGTGAGCCACCTGCC
>CBDVCD010000029.1:0-20366 GCA_965372385.1 uncultured Gammaproteobacteria bacterium
ATACAACGCTTTTTCGTTGTATCTCTGTGTAAGCGATATATCTTGTCTATCTCATTGTTATATAGGTAATAATTCGAATTTCCCCAGATATTGGGCGGAGTGAAAAATATTTAGGTTGACCTAATTATTTTGGTTCACTTCTTGCTAAAACTAAGGTTATGACCTCGATAAACCCAACGCGTGATCTTGAACGTCAAGTGCTTGATAACATGAGTTCAGCCGTTCTTCTATTCGATGGTGGACTTAGACTGCGTTACATCAATACCGCGGGCGAAATGCTGCTGGCGTTGAGCGCCAGACAGATTTTGGGACAACGGGCGTCAGCATTGATCCAGTGTCGCAACTCGATGGTGGAGAAGGTATTAAGACGAGCCCTTGAATCGGGCCAGCCATTTACCGAGCGAGAACATCATCTCATCCTTAACGATGGTAACGAGATTACGGTGGATTGTACGGTGGCGCCGATTCGGGACGAGGGCCAGGTTACTGGGTTCCTGGTTGAGATGCAGCAGGTCGATCACCAGCTGAAAATCTCCCGTGAGGAGAGACTGTTGTCTCGTAACCAGGCATCCCGTGCGCTGGTCCGGAGTCTGGCGCATGAGATCAAAAATCCTCTGGGTGGATTGCGCGGTGCAGCTCAGTTGTTGGAGCGTGAGCTGCCTGATGAAGATCTTAAGGAATATACCCAGATCATCATTCAGGAGGCTGATCGGTTGCAGAATCTGGTCGATACCATGCTGGGGCCGAATAAGCTGCCAAGGATGCAGGAGATCTATATTCATCAGGTACTCGAGCGTGTCTGCCAACTGGTCCTGGCGGAGACTGGAGCGGGTCTAACCATTAATAAGGACTATGACCCCAGCATTCCAACCATGACTGGGGATCTCGACCAGCTTATCCAGGCCTTTCTGAATATCTTGAGAAACGGAGCCAGGGCGGCAGGTCAGCAGGGAAAGTTGGGCATACGCAGCAGAATCCTGCGTCAGTTGACCATTGGTACAAAACGACATCGACATGTGATTTCGGTAGAGCTGTCTGATAACGGACCGGGTATTCCGCTGGAGCTGCAGGAGCGTATCTTCTTTCCCATGACATCGGGCAATAGCGAGGGCATGGGATTGGGGCTCTCCATATCGCAGGCGCTGATAAGCCGGCATCGGGGTCTGATCGAATTCGACAGCAAGCCGGGTGAAACAGTATTTCGAGTGCTACTTCCTTTGGAGCAAAAAGATGGATAGGCCATGTCGGGTCTGGGTCATTGATGATGATCGTTCGATTCGCTGGGTTCTTGAAAAAACCCTGATTAAGGCAGAGATGGAGGCCACCTGTTTCGAAAGTGCGGATAGGATGATAAATGCATTAGAGAGAGAGCAGCCCGATGTGATTGTGTCGGACATTCGCATGCCGGGTATGGATGGCCTGGAGCTGTTGGAATACATCAACAACCGTTTTCCGGAATTGCCGGTCATCATCATGACGGCCCATTCAGATCTGGAGAGTGCCGTATCCGCCTATCATGGAGGGGCCTTCGAGTATCTGCCCAAGCCATTCGATCTGGATGAAGCGGTAGATCAGATTCGCAGGGCCTGCCGACAACAAACCTCACGGAGTGAAAAGGCCGGTTCAGAAGAGATCATCAAAAGTCCGGAAATCATTGGTGAAGCCCCGGCCATGCAGGAGGTCTTCCGTGCCATTGGCAGACTGGCCCGTTCCAACATTACGGTGCTGATCAATGGTGAATCTGGCACGGGTAAAGAGCTGGTGGCCCATGCGCTGCATCGGCATAGCCCAAGGGTATCCGCTCCCTTCATTGCCTTGAATATGGCAGCCATCCCCAAGGATCTGATGGAATCCGAGCTGTTTGGTCATGAACGGGGCGCCTTCACCGGTGCCCAGACTAGGCGGGAGGGACGTTTTGAGCAGGCCAATGGTGGTACCCTGTTTCTGGATGAGATTGGGGACATGCCAGCGGAACTGCAGACCCGCCTGCTCAGAGTGCTGGCGGATGGAGAGTTCTATCGGGTTGGTGGCCATGAGCCGGTCAAGGTGGATGTGCGCATCATTGCGGCAACCCATCAAAATCTGTCAGGCCTGGTAAAGCAAGGTGGCTTCCGTGAGGATCTGTTTCACCGACTCAACGTTATTCGTATTCAACTCCCGGCATTGCGGGAACGGCGGGAGGATATCCCCCTGCTGATGCAGCACTTCATGAGCATGGCGGCTGAGGAACTGAAGGTGGAGGTGAAGATTCTGCTGTCGGAGACCCAGGCCTATCTCAAGCAACTGGCCTGGCCCGGGAATGTCAGGCAGCTGGAGAACACCGCTCGCTGGCTGACGGTAATGGCTGCCGGAAAGGAGATCCATCTGGAAGATCTTCCGCTGGAATTGAAAGAGGAAGAGACCCAGGAGCAGGCAAGTGGCGACTGGCGCCAGATGCTGAGAAGCTGGGGTCGCAAGCGTTTGCAGGAAGGTGCTGAAGGGCTGTTGAGCGAAGCAGGTCCCGAGTTTGAGACCATCATGATCGAGATCGCCCTGGAGCACACCGCCGGACGCCGGCAGGATGCGGCACGTCTGCTCGGCTGGGGTCGCAATACCCTGACCAGAAAGATCAAGGAGCTGGGACTGCAGAGTGAGGCCTGAAAAGGCAAGATCCTTGGTGATTAGCCCCATCTCTCAGCTGTGCCTCGGCGGTGGGGATAGGCTGCCGAAACACGCTGTAAATACGTCCGTGTACGCTCCACGGCGGCATCCATGTCGCCGAGGGTTTCGCCAACCTATCCCCATCGCCCTTGCGTGGGATATCAGCTGAGAGATGGGGCTAATCACCAGATCCATAGTAATTCAGTGGTAACAGACCTTCGATTTGGTCTTAGACAGCGTTACTATTTGCAAGCACAGCAGAACAGAGGTTACAGAAGGTAAAAAACACTATGGATTCCACCACGATTGAATTGCCTGGCAGTGAAATTGAAGCGATCTCCCTGGATGAGGGTACCCTCACCGTACGTTTCTCGCGCGCCATTATCATCAAGACCATGAGCGATTCGGATGAGCGGACCCGCTGGTGGCAGGCCGGAGCCCTGGTATTCGATGATGCCGAGGTCGATGGTGACATCCCGGAATGCCCCTGTGTCTGCGAGGGTGGCGACGTGGGTGAGAACGTCTACACCTATCGCGATATGCTGTCTATCCCCCTGGAAAGCCATGGTCGTGCCCACTGTGACCTGAAGTTCAAGGATCAAGCGGAATCACTTAAGGTGGTGGCAACAGGTGTAAAGCTGGTAATGGACGACCGACCGCACTACATCGAGCATCTCCGGGAAAAATCTTAAAAACGGTAGGGTGGGCACCGCCCACCTAACACTTAATTCGAAGCCAGGTCATGCGCCGCCCGGGTCGTCTCGGGCAATTTGAAACGGGTGGTGCAGGCCAGCACATAGTGGATGGCGCTCTGCAGGCTGATCCTGTGTCCGACTGAGATATACAGGGGATTGACCCGATCGCGGGTGCGCAGTACCGCGCCGATGATCTCACCCTTGTCCATCAAAGGAACCCATGCGCCTTTTGTCTCTGGGAGATCTGCATGGGTGCCGATCAGGCGGCTCTTTGCCACGCCGATGGAGGGAATATCCGTCAGCAACCCCAGATGACAGGCCAGTCCGAAGCGACGAGGATGGGCCAGACCCTGACCGTCACACAGCAGCATATCGGGTGGTTGTTTCAATTGCTGTAGCGCCTGCAGGATCGCCGGAATCTCCCGGAACGAGAGCAGCCCCGGCACATAGGGAAAACGGGTCGGCTGCCGCGCGATGGCCTGATCCACCGGGGCCAGCTTCGGGAAGCTCAAAACCGCCACTGCCGCCCGGGTGATTGTCCCCTGCGACTCGAAGCCCACATCCACTCCCGCTAGCAGACGAGGCGTTTCGAATCGGTCTGCTGTGATGACCTGAGAGCGGAGTTCATTTTGCAGGGCCCTGGCCTCGGCAGGTGAAAGGTCCCAGGCATGTTCAAGTGTGAGCTTCATTTTTTTATCTATCGGGCTGTTGATGGTTCATTCTCGCATACAGCCTCAGTCTGTTTGAGGCAGGTCAAACACTTTCTGTGTACAATTCCTGATCATTACAGACAACAATTATGATTATCAAAGGAATTTTCCGTGTCCCCATTGAAAAACGATCGTCTATTGCGGGCCCTGCTGCGCGAGCCCGTTGATGTCACACCGGTCTGGATGATGCGCCAGGCTGGCCGCTATCTGCCGGAATACCGGGCCACAAGGGCCAGGGCCGGCAGCTTCATGGATCTCTGCCGGAATCCGGAACTGGCCTGCGAGGTGACCATTCAGCCCCTCGAGCGTTATCCATTGGATGCCGCGATCCTCTTCTCGGATATCCTGACCGTGCCGGATGCCATGGGTCTGGGGCTTTATTTTACTGAAGGAGAGGGCCCCCGCTTTGAACGGCCGGTGCAGGATGAGGCGGCGGTCAACGCCCTGGGCCTGCCGGACATGGAGCAGGATCTCGGTTATGTGATGGATGCGGTGCGCACCATCCGCCGGGAGCTGGATGGCCGGGTCCCCCTGATCGGATTTAGCGGCAGCCCCTGGACCCTGGCGACCTACATGGTGGAGGGGAGTGGCACCAAGAATTTCTCCAAGGTGAAGGGCATGATGTTCGATCGCCCCGAACTGATGCATAGCCTGTTGAGCAAGGTGGCGGATGCGGTCACTAGCTATCTGAACGCCCAGATCGCCGCCGGCGCCCAGGCAGTGATGATCTTCGATACCTGGGGTGGGGCGCTCACTCCCCAGGCCTATGAGGCCTTCTCACTTGCTTACATGGAGCGGATCGTGAAAGGACTGAAGCGGGAATCGGATGGGCGCAGGGTGCCCGTGATCCTCTTTACCAAGGGGGGAGGTTTCTGGCTGGAAAAGATGGCGGAGACCGGTTGCGATGCCCTGGGTATCGATTGGACCCTGAATCTGGCCGATGCACGTCAGCGGGTAGGTGACCGTGTTGCATTGCAAGGCAATATGGACCCCTGCACCCTTTACGCATCACCGGAACGGATTCGTGAAGAGGTCGGGCTGGTATTGGATAGCTTTGGCAGCGGCAGCGGTCATGTCTTCAACCTGGGTCACGGCATTCACCCGGAGATCGATCCGGCCCATGCTGGTGTGTTTGTTGAAGCGGTACATGAACTGAGCCGCCCCTATCATCAGGAGTAAGTACTTACTCTAGTACTTATGGAAAGATCAATTTAAGGTTTTGAGCAAATTACCATGAAGATCAGCATACTGGGTTTGGGCTTGATGGGGTTGCCGATCGGGCTGCGCCTGCAACACTGCGGCCACGATGTGCTGGGCTGGAATCGCTCGGGGGCACGTTTGCAGGCTGCCCAGCTGGAGGGGCTGCCGGTTGAGGTCGACCTTGCCCTGGCCCTCGAATCTGCCGAGCTGGTGATCCTCTGCCTGAGTGATGCCCTGGCGATCAAGCAGCTCCTGTTCGAGAGAGAGATCGAACCGGCACTGAGTGGCAAGCAGATCCTGCAGATGGGCACCATCGCGCCGGAAGAGAGCCGGGAGATCGGCAACCGGGTCATTTCCGCAGGCGGGCAGTATCTCGAAGCCCCGGTGTTGGGCAGTATTCCCGAGGCCAATAGTGGCAGCCTGATTGTCATGGCAGCTGGGCCCGAGCCGGTCTATCAACACTGTTTGCTGGTGTTGCGTTGTCTTGGCAATCAGGTGGAACATCTGGGTGGTGTTGGCCAGGGTGCTGCCATGAAGCTGGCGATGAACCAGTTGATAGCCTCCCTGACCGCCGGGTTTTCTCTGAGTCTGGGGCTGGTGCGTGCCGAAGGGGTCGATGTTGAGCAGTTCATGGGACTGCTACGGGAGAGTGCGCTCTATGCCTCCACCTTCGACAAAAAACTGACCCGAATGATCGAACACAACTACACAAACCCCAACTTTCCCCTGAAACACCTGATCAAGGATGTTGCTCTGTTTCAACAGGTGGCGGAACAGAACGGCATGGAACCCGCCATATCCGCGGCCATGTTAGAGGTGCTGGAAAAGGGAGCTACCGCCGGTTACAGCGATGAAGACTACGCCTCTCTCTACGAGGCAATAAATCCCGGTTTTGACATGGATGCGGATGAGGGCTGTTAGGGTAATATCACCATGCAAGACAAAGAGTGAATTGAGAGAGATCGATGCGACTGCTGTTTAGTGAAATGCCTGGTCGCCATGAGCGGCATCTGGTGCGTAAGCACAACAATCCCCTGTTTCCTGATAGTGAGCGCATACTCACATCAAATCAGTTGAACGAGGCGCAACGTCTGGACCATGAGGAACTAGTGGCCTATATCGGTGACCTGCGCAAGCTAGTGGGAGAGGCAATGGCATTGGGACCCCATGAGCAGAGCGATGTGATACTGGAACTCAAGGAACGGTTGGATAAATCCTATGAAACCGCCTGTCGCCTGGCGGATGATCAGACCCCCAACAAGGAGGCGATCCAAAAGCTGGTGGGGGTGATCATGCAGGCGGTCTGGAAGGGGGCCGGCAGTGATTCCCTGGCCCACTCGGAACTTGGGCAGGAGGAGGAGGCACGTAAGACCCACTATGAACTGCTGGAATATTTCCTGGTGGCCGACCTGCTGGATCCACAATCCCCGATAAAGGAGCATGAACTGCTGCCCGTTCTGCTGAGTGCCGCGCGGGAGGAGTTCGAGGCCGCGGTGACCCTGTTCGATCCGACCCAACTGGCCGCGCTCTGCGAGCAGGGTGATGAATGGATGAAATTGCTCGGCGGTGAGGAGGACCTAGAAGAGGCGCGTCAACGACTGGCTGACCTGCATACCCTGCTCGATGCGCTTAAGGCTTCCTGAATCGCCTGAACAATAAAATACCTGATTACACCCAATACTCAGCCAGGATATGCGATGTTACGACTTTTACGTCCGCGATATCTGGACCCAGTCTGAAAGACACACCGTGAATACGTCCATGTAGGCTCGGCTGCGGCCTCCATGCCGCGGACGGTCTTTCAGACTGGGTCCAGCTATCGCTTTGACCATATTGTAAAATTTCATTTCTTTCAGCATGGGATCGTTGCTGAGTCTTGGACGTAATCAGCAAAAATAAGCTAGGGTGGGCACCGCCCACCGAATACCTCTCGATCTAGCATTACTCATGGTGGGCGGTGCCCACCCTGCCGTGCAGAATTTTTGCAACAACATCGTTAGATAATCAAACCAACACCATCTCGATCCCGCCCTGTTGTACCCTTTCGATAAACCGTTCCTGCCACTGCTCACCCTGCAGGCGGCGGACGGTCTCCACCACCAGATACTCAGGCTTCAGGTGGGTGTCGTCGGTGTAGCGGCTGAGGCCCTGCTGGCAGGCCGGGCAGGAGGTGAGTAGTTTGATCTCGGGACGCTTGCCCGCGTGACGGTTTGCCAGGGTGTCTATGCCCCGGCCAAGCTCCTCCGATTTGCGAAAGCGCAGTTGGTTGGCGATGTCAGGGCGGCTGGTGCCCAGAGTGCCAGCTTCGCCGCAGCAGCGATCGGACAGCACCACCGACTTGCCGGTCAGCTTGGAGGCGACCTGTAGTGGATTGTACTGTTTCATCGGCGTGTGACAGGGATCATGGTAGAGATATTCCGTGTCTTGAGTACCATCCAGAGCGACCCCCTTCTCCAGCATGTATTCATGGATGTCGAGCAAGCGACAGCCGGGAAAGATCTTGTCGAACTGGTATTGCAGCAACTGATCCATGCAGGTGCCGCAGGAGACCAGGACGGTCTTGATATCCATGTAGTTGAGGGTGTTGGCGATGCGGTGGAAGAGCACCCGGTTCTCGGTGGTGATCTGGCGTCCGCGCGCACTCAGACCAGCGGCGGTCTGCGGATAGCCGCAACAGAGATAGCCGGGGGGCAGTACCGTTTCCGCCCCCAGTTCACAGAGCATCGCCAAGGAGGCCAGACCGATCTCACTGTAGAGCCGCTCCGAACCACAGCCGGGAAAATAGAAGACCGCATCGCTCTCTTCGCTGACCTTCCGCGGATAGCTCAGGATGGGTACAGATTTGCTATCCTCCAGCTCGAGTGCATCCCTTAGAGTAAACCTTGGCGGTTCCACCCGGATCGGTTTCTGCACCATCTCCAGCAACAGGGAGCTGGGGCTTGGTACGCCCGTGGTGGCCTTGGGCGGTTCAGTATTTGAGTGAAGCAGGCCCAGCTTGCCAACGGTCTGGTAGGCCAGGTTGAGTCCCTTGAAGCCCCATTCCGCCATGCCCTTGCGCAGCCAGCGGATGGTGCGGGGATGGGTGACATTGAGAAAGGTCATCGCGGCACTGGCGCCCAGGTTGCGCCGCTTCTTGCCGCGATCCACCAGAATCTTGCGCATCAGGGTGGTGACCTCGCCGAAATCGATATCCACGGGACAAGGACTCTGGCATTTGTGGCAGACGGTGCAGTGATCGGCCACGTCATTCATTTCACTGAAGTGTTGCAGCGCCACCCCGCGCCGGGTCTGTTCCTCGTAGAGAAAGGCCTCGATGATCAGGCCGGTGGCGAGGATCTTATTGCGCGGTGAATAGAGCAGATTGGCGCGAGGCACATGGGTCATGCAGACCGGTTTGCACTTACCACAGCGCAGGCAGTGTTTGATCTCGTCGTTGAGGGTGCCGAGTTCGCTCTCCTCCAGGATGATCGCCTCCTGCTCCAGCAGCCGCAGGGAAGGGGTGTAGGCCTGCTCCAGATCGGAACCTGCCAGCAGTTTGCCCCGGTTGAAACAGCCCTGGGGGTCGACCTGTTCCTTGTAGCGGGCAAAGGCGTCGAGCTTGTCGCTCTCCAGGTACTGCAGCTTGGTCATGCCGATGCCGTGCTCGCCAGAGATGGCCCCGCCTAACGAAGAGGTCAATTCCATGATGCGGTCGACGATGCGTTCGGCCTGTTGCAGCATGGCATAGTTATCCGAGTGGACCGGGATATTCGTGTGTACATTGCCATCGCCGGCGTGCATGTGCAGGGCCACGAACAGGCGGGCGTCACGCAGGCGCTGGTGGATATCCCGCAGGGCGTGGCGCAGGGGACGCAACTCCTGGCCCGGAAAGATCTCATCCAGGCGGGAGGCGATCTCACGTTTGTAGGAGATCAGCAGATCCCGTCTCAGCAGCAGGTCGAGCAGCCGATCTCCGTCACGGATCAGCTCCTGCTCGTTGCCACTCAGCAGTTGGTTATGCTCCGCCGCTGGGGCCTCGATCTGCTGCAGAATCAGCTCCCAGCGACCCTTGGCCTGCTGCACGGCCTGGCGGGCCAGGTCCACCTTGGCCTGCAAGATGGCGCGGTTCTCGTCACTGGCCTCGAATTCATCACCCAAGACCCGCAGGTGGCAGTCACCGGCCAGGTAATCGACTACCTCCTGAGCAGTGCGAATCTTGTTGCTGGTCGATTCCTCGATGTTGATTCGCTCGATACCTCGGCTGTAGTCCGCCAGCCGGTCCAGTGGGATGACCACGTCCTCGTTGATCTTGAAGGCGTTGGTATGGGCGGAGATGGCGGCGGTACGGGCACGGTCGAGCCAGAAATTGCGTCTCGCCTCCGGACTACTGGCAATGAAACCCTCCCCTTCACGGGCGTTTGCCATGCGCACCACCTGGTCAGTCGCCTGCTCCAGGATGGTTGAATCGTCCGCGGCAAGATCGGCCAGCAGCACCATCTTCGGCCGTTCCTGCCGAGGTGCCTTGGTCGAGTATTTGACTGCCTTGAGGTAGCGCTCATCCAGGTGCTCCAGACCAGCGAGCAGGATATCCTGATGCGCGTCCAGGTAATCCTTGATCTCCACGATTGCGGGGACCGCCCTGCCGATATCGTTGCCGAAAAATTCCAGACAGAGGGTACGCACCTGGGACGGCATGCGGTGCAGAACAAAGCGGGCCGAGGTGATCAGGCCGTCGCAGCCCTCTTTCTGTATGCCTGGCAGGCCGCCAAGAAATTTGTCGGTGACGTCCTTGCCAAGACCATGTTTACGGAACATGGCGCCGGGGAGTTCCAGGATCTCAGGCTCGGCAGTCTGATTCTTGCGCTTCGCATCAAAGCGGGTGATGCGGAAGCGGACGGTTTCCTGCTCATGGATCTTCCCCAGGTTATGCTCCAGACGTTCCACCTCCAGCCACTGCCCTTCCGGGGTGACCATGCGCCAGTTGACCAGATTGTCCAGGGTGGTGCCCCAGGCCACGGCCTTTTTGCCACCCGCATTCATGGCGATATTGCCACCGATGGTGGAGGCGTCCTGGGAGGTGGGGTCCACCGCGAAGGCAAGTCCGTTGGCCTCAGCCAGTTCCGAAACCCGCTTGGTTACCACACCGGCACCGGTGGCGACAGTCGGCACCTTCCCTTCGAGTCCGGGGAGTTCGATGATGTCGACCTTACCCAGTTGATCCAACTTTTCGGTGTTGATTACCGCACAATGGGGATCCAGGGGTACGCCACTGCCGGTGTAGCCGGTGCCGCCGCCCCGGGGAATGAGGCTCAGACCCGATTCGATACAGCCAGACACGATGGCGGCGATCTCATCCTCACGATCGGGGGTGATGACCACGAAGGGGATCTCCACCCGCCAGTCGGTGGCGTCGGTGGCGTGAGCGACGCGGGTGATGGCACTGAAATCCACGTTGTCCCGGCGGGTCAGGCCAGCCAGATTTCGCCGGGTGGTGTGGCGCAACCTTGTGTGTTGAGCAAAGCGCTGGGAAAAATCAGCCACCGCCTGGCGGGCTGCCGCGAGAAGCTCGATCGCCTTTGTATTGCCGTTGGTACGCTCTTCGAACTGATTGAGCCGGTGCTGAAGGGCGTCGATCAGGGACTGCCGGCGACCCTCGTTATCCAGCAGATCGTCCAGCAGATAGGGGTTGCGACTGATGACCCACATATCTCCCAGTACTTCGAACAGCATGCGGGCGGAGCGTCCGGTACGGCGGCTGCCACGCAGCTCCTCGATAAGTTCCCACATTGCCTTGCCCAGGAACCGGATCACGATCTCCCGGTCTGAAAATGAAGTGTAGTTGTAGGGTATCTCGCGGATGCGCTGTTTCGGCAGTTCGTTCATCAGAGGGAAGTAAGTCTTGGGATCGAGGATTCGGGTCTGGAAGCCGGCTATTGTAGCCTATTGGATGGATGACCAGCATTGACAATCAATCATCTGGATCTTCTGGCGGGCTGCCTGGAAGACTCGGACGAGGGAGAGACTGATGTGCGGCCGGATATCTGGCTGGACTTTGCTGCTTAGGGCTGCGGAAAAAATGATTTGTCCAAAGATTGCCCGAAGAGGGGCGTGAGATAGGACAAATCTTTTTTCCCCTGGCCCTTAGTTGAGGGTGTTGTGAAAAGTCCTTCCCTGGACTGCACTGGGTGTCGCCTTTTGCGACACCCCCAGTTCAGGGGAAGTCGGGTCCGACCTCATTCTCGGGTAGTATGCGATCGATGCCGCAGGCGATATGGAAGTTGCCTTCATCGGCAGGATAGCTGCGTAACACGCTGACGCAGCGGGTGTAATGCTGAAAACATCCGGATAAATGTGACATTTTCGAGAGTTGAACGAATTCAGTTGTTTAATTCTTATCACCTTTAGCCAGTAAGTACGCTGACTGATCATTAGAGAGGGCGATATGGGACCCGTTATAGTAAAAATATTCCTTCTGACCTTGGCCCTTCCCAGTCTGGCGAGTGGTGGAGAGGTCTACCGGATGGTAGATGAATCGGGACAGGTGATATTGACCGATACGCCCCCTTCCAATGCCATCGATGTGGAGAGAATTCCCTTACCCCCGGGGCCGTCTGCTGCAGCGGTACGTGAGGCAGAGGCGCGGGAAGAGGCAATTCGCCGGGAATTGGAGAACATTAAAACCCAGCGAGAAAAGAAACGGAGGGATCGTGCATCCCGTTTGAGTCAGGCGGAGAAGGAGTTGGCTGAGGCAGAGGCCAGACTCATATCCAGCAAGGAGTTTAAGGAGGGCGACAGGCAAACCTTTGTAGGTGGGAGATCTCGGATACGGCCTGAGTATTTCCAGCGTGTCAAAGAGGCCGAAGAGGCTGTCGAGACGGCGAGGAAAAGGCTTGTAAGGATACGTAACGAGCGCTGATGCGGATCTTTCTCGTGGGAGGGGCGGTGCGGGACAGGCTTTTGGGCCTGCCTGTCAGGGAGCGGGATTTTGTCGTGGTTGGGGCCACGGCGGAGCAGATGTTGGAGCAGGGTTTTCAACTGGTGGGAAGGGATTTCCCCGTGTTCCTGCATCCCCAAACCCATGAGGAGTATGCATTGGCCCGCAGCCGGAGGATTCCCGGAAAAGGAGATGGGAGACCCCACGCAGATCCCACAATCACCCTGGAAGAGGATCTGGCCAGACGGGATCTCACCATCAATGCCCTGGCGGAGAGCGAGGATGGCTTGCTGATCGACCCCTTCGGAGGCCGGCAGGATCTGCAGGCAAGGCTGCTCAGGCATATCTCACCGGCATTTACCGAAGACCCAGTGCGGGTTTTACGGCTGGCCAGATTCATGGCTCGTTACCAGGGGTTGGGGTTTCGTGTGGCGCCAGAGACCCTTGCCCTGATGCGGCGGATGGCGGAATCGGGGGCCTTGGATGCCTTGGTTCCCGAGCGGGTCTGGCAGGAGCTGACAGGCGCACTTGCCTGTGAAGATCCGCGCCCCTTTTTCGATACCCTGAGGCGCGGTGACGCCCTCTCCCGGGTCTTCCCTGAGATCGACCGGCTCTGGGGCGTACCGCAACCGATACAATGGCATCCGGAGATCGACTGCGGCATCCATAGCATGCTGGTGCTGAGGATGGCATGCAGGCTCTCACCCTTGTTGGAGGTGCGTTTTGCCGCACTGACGCATGATCTGGGTAAGGGGGCCACCCCTGAAGAGATGCTGCCCAGCCATCATGGACATGAGGGCTGGGGCGCACAACTGGTCAGCAGGCTCTGTGAACGCCTGCGGGCGCCCAAGCGTTTTCGGCTGCTGGCCGAACGCTGCGCCAACTACCATGCACTTTGTCATCGGTTGGATGAACTGAACCCCAGGACGATTATCAAGTTGCTGGAACGCCTGGATGCCTTTCGCCAGCCGGCGGCCTTTGCCAACTATCTTCTGGTGTGTGAGGCGGACTATCGTGGGCGAGAGGGCTGCGAAAACCGGCCCTATCCCCAGGCGCGGGAGTTTCAGCGGCTGTTCGATACAGCGCGTCAAGTGGATACGCGCACCCTGCGAGATTTACCTGATGGGAGAGCGATAGGCAAGGCGTTACATGATTTAAGGCTTGCCGCCATCAAGGCGGTGAGAGATCAATAGTTGAAATTTTGCAACTATTCAGCCTCTGTAGGAGCTGCCCATGGCTGCGATTAGCGACGATAGTCGCTTTGTGTGAAGAGGCCGAAAAGGCTATCGCCTTTGGTCGCAGCCATGGGCAGCTCCTACGACGCATTTTCCGGGTTAAATCCGACAGCCTCCTAGCTGGCCAGTCGGTGAAAGATGCGGAAGCCGGCGAGATAGGTGCCTGCCGCGGAACCCAGGGTACTGAGAAAGAAGATCAGCAGGGTGCGGGAGACCCGGTTATGCCACCAGCCCTTGAAGGATGTGGTATCGCTGCGCAGGGCGCCGAAATCGGCAACCGTCGGCTTGCGCAGGTAGAGCTCGGCGGCCGCTGTCACCATGCCCGCCCCGATGGTCGGATTGAGCGAGGTGAGCGGGGCGGCGAGGAAGGCGGTCAGCACAGTCAATGGGTGTGCGGCGGCAATCAGGGCCCCCAGGGCGGAAAGGCTGCCATTGATCAACACCCAGTCGGCTATCATCTGCCATCCCAACTCCGGGCTGCGGATGAATCCAATAGTAAAGCCGGCGAACACCAGCGCCACGATCACCCAGGGAATCAGTTTTGGCCATCGCCTGGGTACCGGTAGCCGGTCCAGCGCCTGAATGATGGTCTTTGGGGGTTCCTGTTGCTCTTCAAGATAGCGGGCGATACCCCGCATATGTCCCGCACCCACGACGGCAAGGAGATT
This sequence comes from uncultured Gammaproteobacteria bacterium, assembly GCA_965372385.1. Classification (GTDB taxonomy): domain Bacteria; phylum Pseudomonadota; class Gammaproteobacteria; order Chromatiales; family Chromatiaceae; genus JASJBU01. The sequence goes on from CBDVCD010000029.1 coordinate 14,062, forward strand.
TTCGTGACCCTTGCCTTCGATCTCCTCCCGCATACGTGCTGCCATATAACGATCTCGTTCGTCTATCAACGGCAGGTAGAGGTCCTGGCGATTTTCAGCGAACTCGGCAAAGGTGGTTTCCAGGATGTCTCCCTCCTTGAGTTGTTCGATCTCACTTTCGGACACTTCTTCCTTGGAGAGGATGCCGGCCAGCAGACCGGTAAAAAGCCCCAAGCGTTTCCACCAGGGCAGATTCGCGGCAACCCGTTTGAGGGTGATACTGATCTCCCGGTCTATCAACAGCAGAGGAAGGTGTGATTCGCGGGCAATGCGGATCGCTTCACGTTGTTCCGCGCCTGGCTCTATACCAAACTGATCCGCCAGTCGCTGTTGATAGGCGCCAAGGGCAAGGCTTGCCATCACCAGGGTAACCCGCTTATCGCGAATAACCTTGAAAAGATCCATCTTGGCCAGCGCGTCAGGATTGAGCAGGGCATTGTAACGGCTGGGACAGAGTTCCACCGCGACTGCGTCATAGTTGTTTGATTTCAGCAGTTCGGCGACTTTTTCCGCGCTGGCCCGGGAGACATGGGCGGTGCCCAAAAGGGTGACTTTACTGTCGCCCAAAGTGATTTCTTGTTGAGGTTCCTGTTCACCGCTCCGCATATCGATTTGCCAACCACAGCTAAAAATGCGGACATTCTAACAGTGAATGGAAAACGATGGGCGGATTTCAGTGTCATTCGGAGCAGCCGTGGGATGAAAAAGTTACCGATAATCCGGTAGGAGAACATGGGGAAATCTGTTGATTTGTACAAAAAGCAGGGACTGTTTGTTTACTTCGACTTACCATTGGCCAATTTCTCTGTTAATTTATTTCTACGCTTACTCCATCAGCCTCTTATTTCCGCGGAACTTTTCATGGATAACAATATCGTTTGGCACCACGCCACCGTCACTCGCGATCGCAGGGAAAAACTCAACCAGCACCGATCGAAGCTGCTCTGGTTCACCGGTCTGTCCGGGTCGGGCAAGTCCACCCTGGCCCATGCGCTGGAGGAAGAGCTGCATCAACGGGGTTGCCGAACCTACGTGTTCGATGGTGACAATGTACGGCATGGTCTGTGTCGCGATCTGGGGTTCAGTGTCGAAGACCGCTCGGAAAATATCCGTCGGATTGGTGAAATGGCCAAATTGTTTGTCGATGCCGGGGTGATTGCCCTGACGGCCTTCATCTCGCCCATCCGAGAGGACCGGGAGCGCGCCCGTGGCCTGTTTCCCCATGGTGATTTTCTTGAGGTCTATGTGAAGTGCACGCTGGAAAAATGCGAGCAGCGCGATGTGAAGGGGCTCTACAAGCGTGCAAGGGATGGAGAGATTCCTGAGTTCACTGGCATCTCCGCACCCTACGAGCCTCCAGTCAAACCAGAGATCGTGGTCGATACCGAGTACGACACGATTGAAGGCTGTGTGGATCAGATGATTCGAGGCCTGGAGGAGCGAGGCGTTATTCCCAATCGGGTTGTTTAGGGAATTTATCGAACGTACTGGGAGTGAGGATATGATCGCAAGGAAATTGACGTTGCTCTACCTGATTCTGCTGCATCTTTCAGGATGTCAGACCCTGTCCGAGAAGAATCAGGCGAATGCGCTGGAAGAGACCCTGGATAGATATGAAGCCATGCTCAGATGGGGGAATGTGGATCAGGCGCGCCTGTTTGGTTTGACTGACGCCAGCAGGACAACCTCCAGCAGGGCGAAAGAGATCCGGGTGATTCACTATGAAGTCATTCAAGGGCCCACGAAAGTGAGTGAAAACCAGGCTGTGCAGTCAGCGGTTATTCAATATGTCTTTAAATCCAGTCAGACCGTCAGGGAACTGGTCGATCAACAGATTTGGCAATATGATGATGAAAGCGAAGTCTGGTCTCGGCAAAGCCCCTTTCCCGAGTTCAAGTAAGGTATGGGTATGCAACAGCCGATGGAGAACCCATCCAATGCCGCGCGTTTTCTGTTTGTCCTAGCCGCTTTCGTTATCCTGGTGGCTGGCATGCAGGCGGCGCAGGCCCTGCTGGTACCCTTTCTCCTGTCACTGTTTATCGCGGTGATGGCGGCTCCGCCACTGTTTTATCTTAAGGCAAGAGGCCTTCCCGGCTGGTTGGCGATGATGATCGTCGTCTCTGGCATCGTATTGACCGGCTTGCTGCTGGGCTGGCTGATCGGTGGGTCCCTGGCAGACTTCAAGGTCAATCTGCCGACATACCAGGAACGCCTCGTTGCACAAAGTCATGCGCTGTTGGTTTGGTTGCAGGGACATGGTTTAAGCCTTGATGAGGAGCTCTTGCGTGCCTATCTCGACCCCGGCAAGGCCATGGCGCTGGTCGGGATGTTACTGAGTGGCCTGGGCAATGTCCTCACTCAGGCCTTGTTCATCTTGATTACCGTGATCTTTATCCTGGTGGAGGCAACCGGTTTCGAGGCAAAGATTCGTGCGATCTCAGCCAAGCCTGAAAACTCATTGGCACGCATCGACGCGATCACCTCCAGTATCAAGCGATATATGAGCATCAAGTCAAGCACCAGTCTTTTGACCGGTATTCTGGTGTCGATCTTGTTACTGTTTATCGGGGTGGACTACCCGGTTCTCTGGGGATTGCTGGCCTTCATGTTCAACTATGTCCCGAACATTGGCTCAATCATTGCGGCTGTGCCGGCACTCTTGCTGGCCTTGATTCAGCTTGGTCCCTGGGCGGTACTCTGGAGCGGCATGGGCTATCTGCTGATCAACGTCCTGGTGGGAAATGTAATCGAACCCCGCTTCATGGGGAAGGGTCTGGGACTATCGCCCTTGATCGTTTTCGTCTCATTGGTGTTCTGGGGTTGGCTCCTGGGACCGGTGGGCATGTTTCTCTCCATCCCGCTGACGATGACCCTTAAAATCATCCTCGAAAGCAGTGATGAAACCCGTGGATTTTCCCTCTTATTGGGCCAGAATCCTCAAGCATAATCCTTGTTGGAGTACTAGTTACGCTTTGAGCAGAGATTCTGCCCGGGCGATCTTCTCCTCGGCTTTGTCAAGAATCTTAATGCTCATCTTTGGTGTGAGCTCCCGAATCCCCATTTTTTTAAGCGCAGGCACCTGATCGAGAGTGGGTCGCCCACTCATCTGCGGTGTGCCAATAAAGCTGTGCAGTTGGGCAATGATGACCAGATCGGCATAATCCGGCTCCTGGTTGTCGTCCCTTAGCCAGTTCTCCGCCTCTTCCGTCACGATGACAAGATCTTCCATGAAATCCCACTCTTTGAGGATCTGGCCGCCGATCTTTCCACGCATGTCATGAATGACCCGACTCAGTTTTTCAGCATCATTGGCAACCTTCGGGAAATGCGCGGCATAACTCAGAATGGCGACTATGCCTATGTCATGCAGCAGACCCGCTAGCAGGGCATGCTCAGGATTGAATTGGCCAGTAACCTTTGCCAGGACGAAGCAGACCGCACTGACCTTCACGCTGTGCTCCCAGAGTTCGCGCATGCGTTGTTTCAATTCAGGCGACTTGGAATTGAATAGTTCGCGCAGGGCGAGGGTGAGTACCAGCTTGTGAGTAGTAGTTGAACCCAGTCTGACGACCGCGGCTGAGCAGGAATCTACCTTTGAGACCCCAGCATAGAAGGGGCTGTTTGCCACTCGGATCAATTTTGTTGTAATGGCTGGATCAGTTTGGATGATTCTGGCTAGCTTGCTGGCGTTGGTCGTTTCTTCACGCATGGCCTGTCCAATACGTATGGCTACATCCGGTAGACTGGGCAATACCAGGCAGTCGTTTTGCAGGTCGTCCAGCAAGGCGGTGCAGAGTAGATTCTCGGTCTCATCCAGACTGTGCTGAGTCTCCCCCGCATGGATTTCAGTGGCGGTGAAGGCGTCTCTCTGGTCAGAGAGTAATCCTTCTAAAATCTGGTTATCCAGCACCAGGTAATCGACGGACGTAAGTGCGGTAACCTCATATTGACGGGGGATCAGTTGAGCAATGGGGCTGCGGGCCTGATGAGACTGTTCATCAATCTCAGTGATGCGATTATCGGTAGATCGTAGGCTCAACCTCCCCTTAAGCAGGTAAAGGCTGAAACCGCGGGTATCACCCAATTCCAGTAACCGACTTCCCTGAGGGACCGAATGTACCTGCTGAGTGCACGCCAGGAGATCGAGTTGAGTGCTGTTGAGTCCACTCAACGGTTTCAGCTCCGCGAGGGTGGCCGGATCGGGGTGTATCATTAAGCTATCCTTGTTGTTGTAAGATCGGCAGGGTCAGCATTCGCACTTCGGTCGTTGTTGCTGATGTAATTGTAATGTACCGACCAGATGATCGACGGATGGCAGATCATGGCGATCCAGGTAGTCGATGATACCGGCATTGATCTTCCGGCAGATGAGCGGGTCATAGAAGAGTGCCGTACCGATCCCCACCGCGCTGGCGCCGGCGATGATGAACTCCAGGGCATCCTCAGCGTTGCTGATGCCGCCCTGGCCGATTATCGGTATGTTGTGATCCCGGCAGACCTGATGGACCTGATGCACCTTGAGCAGGGCCACCGGTTTGATGGCCGGGCCCGACAGCCCCCCCTGATTGTTGCCGATGATCGGTGTCCGGCTCTCGATGTCGATGGCCATGCCCATCAGGGTGTTGATCACGGAAAAGGCATCACTGCCCGCCTCGATGCAGCCCCTGGCATTACCCGCGATGTCGGTCTGATTGGGGGAGAGCTTGGTAATCAACGGCTTGCGGGTTGCCTTACGGCAGGCCTCCACCACCCGGGCCGACATGGCCGGATCGTTGCCGAAGGCAACACCGCCCTGCTTGACGTTGGGACAGGAGATGTTGATCTCGATGGCGTCGATGGGGGAGTCATCGAAGCGGCGGGTGACTTCGTAGTACTCATCCACGGTGGACCCGGAGACATTGGCGATGAAACGGGTTTCGCTGAAATCGAGCGTCGGCAGGATCTCGTTGACGACCTTATCCACTCCCGGGTTCTGCAGGCCGATGGCATTGAGCATGCCGGCGGGTGTCTCATAGATCCGGTGCGGTTGATTGCCGAGGCGGGGCTCCAGAGTGGTGCCCTTGAGGCAGACCGCCCCGGCATCCCGGTTGCTAAAGCCGGCTACCCGTGTGTACTCTTCGCCAAAACCGACACAGCCGGAGAGCAGAACGACCGGCGTGTTGAATGACATACCGCAGAATTCAATGTTAAGGGCAGGAGAGTTAGTGACAGCCATTTTTTACTATTCCGCTTCAGGCCAGAGGTGACGGGATGTTCCATATCGTACTCTATGAGCCGGAGATCCCGCCGAACACAGGCAATATCATACGCTTATGCGCCAATACTGGCAGCAGTTTACACCTGATTCACCCACTGGGGTTTGAACTGGATGACAAAAGACTGCGCCGTGCCGGTCTCGATTATCATGAGTGGGCCGAGGTTCAGGAGCACAGCTCACTGGAAGGCTTTCTGCGGACCATCAAGCCCCGTCGTCTCTATGCCTGCAGCACGCATGGTGAGCGCTTTTATGCCGAGGCGGCATTCGAACCCGACGATGCCCTGCTGTTTGGGCCGGAGTCCCGTGGCTTACCCCCATCGATTCTGCACAGCCTGGAGCCCGAAACCGTGTTGCGTATACCCATGCTACCGAGCAGCCGCAGTCTCAACCTCTCCAACGCGGTGGCGGTGATTCTGTATGAGGCCTGGCGCCAGCAGGGATTCGCCGGGGCTAAGAGTGTGTCGACAGACCCATAGAGAAAAAAGAAGGTAACTATTTAGTTCCCTATGTCATACCTATGTCTTCACACTGAAAATGCCGTCGTAGGAGCTGCCCATGGCCGCGACCAAAGGCGGCAAGCCTTTTCGTCATCTTTACGCAAAGCGACTATCGTCGCTAATCGCAGCCATGGGCAGCTCCTACGGAGGCTGAATAGTTAGATAAAGAAGTTCCCAATGGCCATATTCTTTTCAGAGGACTGCTCAGGCTGAAGAAGACCTGATCGATATCTGGCTCTACATCGCCCAGGACAATCCTGTTGCCGCTGATCACTTGCTTGATATCTTTGAGGAGAAAGGCCAGTTGTTCGCCGAGAATCCAAAGCTGGGGTAGGCGCGACCAGGCATCGTTGAGGATTTCCGCTACCTACCTGTGGGGCGGTATCTGATGCTCTACCGGGCGAAAATATCAGCTATTAAGGGATAAACTGAGATAGCCAGATAGGATGGTTTGGTAAGACCGAGTTCTCCTGCGCATGTCCCCTTTTCTCGCAATGACTGTTAAATCCAAC
>CBDVCD010000030.1:0-20187 GCA_965372385.1 uncultured Gammaproteobacteria bacterium
ATCGTCGCTAATCGCAGCCATGGGCAGCTCCTACAGAGGCTGAATAGTTGCAAAAATTATACATGGAGCCTAATTCACCCAGGCCCTGGCATTCCTGAACAACCGCATCCAGGGGGCGTCCTCTTCCCAGTCATCCGGATGCCAGGAGTTCTGCACGCTACGGATCACCCTCTCCGGGTGTGGCATCATGACCGTGACCCTGCCATCGGCCGTGGTCAGGCCGGTGATCCCTTCAGGTGAACCGTTGGGGTTGGCGGGATACCTGACCGCCACCTCCCCACTGTTTTCCAGATAGCGGATGGCGACCAGCTCGCGCGCCTTGGAAAGCTGGTTGTCATCCTTGAACTCCGCTCGACCCTCCCCATGGGCCACCGGGATGGGCAGTCGCGAACCCGCCATGCCCCGCAGCAGGATCGAGGGTGAGTCGACCACCTCCACCGTCACGAAGCGGGCCTCGAACTGTTCCGAACGGTTGCGCACGAAATGGGGCCAGTGCTCCGTACCAGGGATCAGTTCATGCAGGTTGGAGAGCATCTGACAGCCATTACAGACTCCCAGGGCAAAGCTGTCGGGCCGGCTGAAGAAGGCCTGGAACTGATCCCGGGCACGACCGTTGAAGAGGACCGACTTGGCCCAGCCCTCGCCGGCACCCAGCACGTCACCGTAGGAGAAACCGCCACAGGCCACCAGCCCCTTGAACTGACCGAGGGAAGCACGTCCTTCCATGATATCGGACATATGCAAGTCCACGCAGTCGAAGCCGGCCCGGTGGAAGGAGGCCGCCATCTCCAACTGACCATTGACCCCCTGCTCCCGCAAGATCGCCATACGCGGGCGCACCCCGGTGGCGATCATCGGTGCCGCCACATCCTCTTCCAGGTCGAACGAGGAGCTCACCTGGATGCCCGGGTCAACCTCCGCTATCCGCCGATACTCCTCCTCCGCGCAAACTGGATTGTCACGCAGGGCCTGCATCCTTCGGCTGGTCTCCGACCAAGCCTGCTGGAACTCGATCCGACTGCCGCCCAGGTGGGTCTTGCCGTTACGCAAGAATTCGATCCGGTCTTCGCTGTTGAGGGTGCCGATCACATGGCTGTATTTTGCCAGCCCGGCATCATGCAGCTGCTTGAGCACATCGTCGGTTTCCGTATGCAGCACCTGAATCACCGCTCCCAGCTCCTCGCTGAACAGCGACGGCAGATCCTCTTCACCTATCTCGTCCAGCTCGATACTGACGCCACAATGGCCGGCGAAGGCCATCTCGCAGACGGTGGCGAAGAGTCCGCCATCCGAACGATCATGATAGGCAAGCAGTTGGCCGGCCTGGTTCATCTCCTGGATGAGAGCGAAGAAACGTTTCAGGGCCTTCGGATCGTTCAGGTCGGGGCCATGGTGGCCCAGCTGTTTGTAAACTTGGGCCAGAGCGGAGGCACCCAGGCGATTCTGCCCCTTGCCCAGGTCGATCAGGATCAGGTCCGTATCCCCAAGGTCGGAGCGCAGTTGGGGGATCAGGGTGCCACGTACATCGCTGACCGGCGCGAAGGCGGAGATAATCAGGGATAAAGGAGCGGTCACCTGCCGCTTTTCATCCTGCTCCTCCCAGACGGTTTTCATCGACATGGAGTCCTTGCCGACCGGGATCGAAATACCCAGGGCAGGGCAAAGCTCCATGCCGACCGCCTTGACGGTCGCGTAGAGCTTGGCATCCTCCCCGGCGTGCCCAGCGGGGGCCATCCAGTTGGCGGAGAGTTTGATATCCCCAAGCCTGTTGATACGGGCCGCGGCGATATTGGTGATCGCCTCGCCGATGGCCATGCGGCCAGAGGCCCGCGCGTCGAGCAGCGCCAGGGGGGTGCGCTCACCCATCGCCATGGCCTCGCCAGTGTAGCCCAACAACCCGGAGCTGGTCACCGCCAGATCCGCCACCGGCACCTGCCAGGGCCCTACCATCTGATCCCGTGTCACCATACCGGTAATGGAGCGGTCACCGATGGAGATCAGGAAGGTCTTGTTCGCCACCGTCGGCAGCCGCAACACCCGCAACGCCGCCTGTTTCAGATCGATCCCCGCGAAATCCAGTTCCGGCTTATGGAAGGTGCGCCGATGCACATCCCGCAACATGCGTGGTGGCTTGCCGAACAGCAGGGGCATGGGGATGTCGATGGGGCTGTTGTCGAAGTGGGCATCCCCCAGCACCAGGTGCTCCTCGTCGGTGGCCTCGCCTACTACCGCAAAGGGGCAGCGCTCCCGCTCGCAGATCGCCCTGAACTCCTCCAACTGATCCACATCGATCGCCATCACATAGCGTTCCTGGGATTCGTTGCACCATATCTCCATGGGCGACATGCCGGGAGCATCGTTGGGCACTGCGCGCAGCTCGAAGCGGCCACCCCGCCCAGCGTCGTGCACCAGCTCCGGCAGGGCGTTGGATAGACCCCCGGCGCCGACGTCGTGGATGAAGAGGATCGGATTCTCTACCCCCCTGGCCCAGCAGGCGTCGATCACCTCCTGACAGCGCCGTTCCATCTCCGGGTTGGAGCGCTGCACCGAGGCAAAATCCAGATCCTCCGCCGAGGTCCCGCTGGCCATGCTGGAGGCGGCACCGCCCCCCAGGCCGATCAGCATCGCCGGGCCACCCAACACCACCAGGGGCGAGCCGCTGGGGAAGGTGGTCTTTTCAATATGCTCAGCGCGAATGTTGCCCAGACCGCCCGCCAACATGATCGGCTTGTGGTAGCCCCGCAGTTCATCCCCATCCGGTCCCGCTACCCGCTCCTCATAGGTACGGAAATAACCACACAGATTGGGCCGCCCAAACTCATTGTTGAAGGAGGCCGCCCCGATGGGACCTTCCAACATGATATCCAGGGCGGAGACGATCCGGTCCGGCTTGCCGTGATCGGTCTCCCAGGGCTCTTCGCCACCCGGGATACGCAAATTGGAAACCGAGAAGCCACACAGACCCGCCTTGGGTTTGGAGCCTTTGCCGGTCGCCCCCTCATCGCGGATCTCCCCACCTGAACCGGTCGCCGCCCCGGGATCCGGCGAGATGGCCGTCGGGTGGTTATGGGTCTCCACCTTCATGAGAATATGGATCTCCTCTTCACCAAAGCCGTAGGTCCGGGTTTCCGGGTTCACCACGAAACGCTCGGCCCGGGGGCCGCTGATCACGGCCGCATTGTCTTTGTAGGCGGACAGCACATCGGTGGGAGATTTCTCGGTCGTGTTGCGGATCATTTTGAACAGCGAGCGCCCCTGTGGCTCCCCATCGATGATCCAGTCCGCATTGAAGATCTTATGGCGACAGTGTTCCGAATTGGCCTGGGCGAACATCATGAGTTCCACATCGGTGGGGTTGCGCCCCACCCCCTGGAAACTCTCCACCAGGTAGTCGATCTCGTCGTCGGAGAGAGCCAACCCGAGTTCCCCATTCGCCTGAGTCAGGGCCGCACACCCACCCTCGATCACATCGACTCGCATAAAGGGCCTGGGCTCGGCATGATTAAAGAGACAATTGGCATCCTCCATCTCGCTCAGTACGATCTCGGTCATGCGGTCATGCAGCAGCGCCATCGCGTTATTCAGCTGATCATCAGTGAGTTCTGAAGCAACGCTGAGGTAGTAGGCAATGCCCCGCTCCAGGCGTTCAATCGTCTGCAGGCCGCAATGGCGCGCAATATCGGTTGCCTTGGTAGACCAGGGTGACAGGGTGCCGGGTCGTGGTACCACCAGCAGTAGAATCCCTGCCGGCTCATGGCCCTCGCGCTGGGGTCCATAGCGCAAGATACGTTCTAGTACAGACCGTTCAGCCGGGTCGAGCGACTGATCCAACTCAGCAAAATGCATGTACTCGGCATACAGGTCGAGCCTCATCCCAAGTGTCTGCTGCAGTCGTTTTGTCAGTTTCTGTAGACGAAATTCGGAAAGCGCGGGTGCGCCACGGAGAATGAGCATCGTCGGGCCTTTGCTGCTGGTTGAGACAGATCCCAATGATACTCGAAAACATCTCCTGAGTTGATGATTACGCACAGGCAAAGCAAGTGCTGGGGTGAAAAACTCACCATGCCATGCGCTTGCATAGCAAGAAAAAAGGCCCGCATCACAGATGCAAGCCTTTATGAATACCGCTTTAAAACAAAAGGTTGATCCTTTTGTTTAGGATTATCTTGTTTCCCCTTACTGGTTTTCTTTATTTTCCTTGGTTTTCTCCTTTACCGCCTCCCGCGGTTTGTTGCCACCTTCGCTCATCTCATCGGTTGTCTGCTTCTTAGTCGATTTAACCCTGCAATAGGCGGCCACCTTCTTTCCTGCCTTGGTTTCATAACTGTTGACCCAGATGCAGGTAGGGTTTGATGAACAGGGTGACTTACTCAAACCCTTACATTTTCCTTCTGCTTGAGCAAGTGGGTGAACCATTGCCAGTAGCATAATTGCCGGAATCACCTTCAGGGCTAATCCTTTCATCTGTTGATACCTCATTGATTTAAGTGGAAACAAACAACCACGGATTGGGTCACTCAATTATAGGCAGTTATCCAATCAGGGCTCTCCCCACCCCCATTGAAATCACAATGATTTACAATAACGTGATGATTGTCTCACCTGGGATGATACCTACTTCTTCCAGGAGCCCGTGACTCAAACACAGAGGGAACATAAACATGGTCTATACACTGATCGCCATCTCCTTGCTTATCCTACTCGCCGTAGGTTTAGCCGCGCTGTTTCTGGCGGGTAAGAGTCACCGCTCATCCTCAGTGGAGGACCTCAACAAGGATGATGAGTAATGCAGATAGGGGCAATAACCGAATAGACTATCTATATATAATTACTTGAATTAAATGATGTTTTTAATTATACGACCCAAATTGTGAACGATGTTGGCAGCAAGAAAGGGCCGATTGCGGATTATCAATGACTGATTATTCAGGCTGTGATGGAATAATCTTAGCCTTAAGTAAGGAGCAATCCTCCCTTAAGTGTTCAACTCCATCCTCCTTGGTATAGAGCCGCTTCTACCATTTTGAAGCGGCCTTTTTTATGCGCGGTCAGCGCCCATACATTTTCACCCGGCGTACCAGCCGCTCCGCAAGTTCAGGCTCCAGAGAGTCCCAGGAGAAACGCCAGTTCCAGTTATCCTCTGATGTTCCAGGTGTATTCATCCGATGCTCCCCAGCCAAGCCCAGGACATCCTGCATGGGGATGATGGCCAGATTGGCCCGGGAGGCCATGGCCGCACGGATCATTGGCCAGGGCATGATCTCTCTCGAATGGCCCAGGTACTCATCCACGTGTGCCCGGGTACCATCATCCAGGCTGTTATACCAACCCAGGGTTGTGTCGTTGTCATGGGTTCCGGTGTAGACCACGGAATCCTTGGTGTGATGGAACGGCAGATAGGGATTGTCCATGTCACCGGAAAAGGCGAATTGGAGGATCTTCATCCCAGGCATACCATAGTTGCGACGCAGGGCATCTACCGCCGGTGTGATGATCCCCAGATCCTCCGCCACCAGTGACAGCTTGGGAAAGACCTCATATAACCTGGCAAACAGTTTCTCACCCGGCGCCTCTACCCAGTTACCATTCATGGCAGTCTCTTCGCTAGCCGAGATCTCCCAATAGGCCTCAAACCCCCGAAAATGATCGATGCGAACAAAATCGAACAGGATCGATTGAGTCTTCATCCTTTCTATCCAGAATGCAAAGCCATCCTGTTCCATCCTGTCCCATCGATAGAGCGGGTTGCCCCAGCGCTGTCCTGTTGCGGAGAAATAATCAGGGGGTACTCCCGCAACTACCCGCGGGTGACCATCATCCAACAGATCGAACATATCCCGATGGGACCAGACCTCAGCGCTGTCGTGGGCAACAAAGATTGGCACATCACCGAACAGCAGAACGCCTCTTTCATTGGCATACCGCTTCAGGTTCATCCATTGGCTGTAGAAGAGATACTGCTCAAACCGGATAGTGGCAATCTGATCCGCCAGACGTAATCTGGCCAGGGCCAGGGCCTGGGGATCACGATCCCTCAAGGGTTTCGACCACTCCCACCAGCAACCGTCTTGTTCTGCATGGAGTGATTGAAAAAGGGCATAATTCTCAAGCCAGTGTCCCTGCTCGGCACAGAAGCGATCAAAATCACCCCACTCCTCCATCGATGCCTGCTTTTTGAAGCCTTCCCAAGACTGACTGAGCGCGAAGGTTCGTACATTATCGGTGATGGTTCCCTCTTCCAGCGGAGGTTCATCCAACCAACCTTTTTCCAGCAATGGCTCAATACTGATAAAGCGGGGATTACCCGCATGCACCGAACTGCTTTGATAGGGGGAGCCATCGGACTGAGTGGGATTGACCGGCAGAACCTGCCACACGGTCATCCCGGCAGTTTGCAGAAAGTCCACAAAGCGAAAGGCATTGCTGCCCAGATCACCCACCACAGCAGGGCCAGGCAGAGATGAAATATGCAGGAGAATGCCTGCTCGACGATGATTTAACACGTCAGATCGGCGCACTCTGCCTTCGCGAGCGGACTCATACATTCAGATACCTTTATTACTGCTTAAGCTGAAGGAGTTCGAACAAGACTGATCTGCACCAGACTCAATCGTTTTTTCTCATTGTTCCACCACGGCTGGGTGCTCCGCTACCCACGGAGAACACCATGGCAAGATAGTCTGGTTTTGCTTCATCCAATAGTTCATAGAGGTGCGAGAGCTGACGCCGAAAAAGCCGCTCAAAATCACTGACCGTCTCACCCGGGTTATAATCCCCGAACCACCAGAACCAGTCAGAGCCCTCACAGATGGCCAATTGCCTTTCCAGCCCTTCCAGTTCCGCCGGGGAAAACTGTTTATCCCTAGTCACCCGGTCATAGACCGTCTTCGCCTCACACAGCATATCCCATGCCCTGTTTTTATCCCGATCGCCAATCCAGGTGGAGAAGGTGCCGTAGACCCAACTCCCTGCCACCAGGCGTGACAACCTGGGTGCGGGTTTCCGTTGATTTTTTTGTACGTCCGAAAATGTAGTCAACTCTAACCCGGGATGCTCCGCCAGGCGTTTGTACATCGTACTCAGGAAATAGCTCGCATTCCGCGGATAGTACTCCCAGGCGTTCTCCCCATCCATGATGATCGCAACCACCGCATCTGGATTTGTCTCGCTGGCAGCGGCAATATTTTCGAGATGCGAAATCAGGTCACTGACCGCATCATCCGAGTGCCAGTCACCGTAGGTAAACCCGATCAGGTCCGACAGACCATCATCCCGGAAAAACATGTTGAGCTTGCCCTCATGGACCCGGTAGGGCGTATGCACCCAGTTCTCCGGCAGTTCGCCGACACTCGCCATCAGGCTGTTGTTCAATACCTGTTGACCCGTCGCCGCCCAGGTAAAACCTTCCTCCTCCAGCAGTTTTAAGGTTGCTTCACTGACCGCACCCTCCGATGGCCAGCAACCCCTGGGACGAAATCCGAAATGCCTTTCGAAGACCTCGATGCCTTTGCGTACGTGCCAGCGTGCCCGGGGCTCACCACCAGGGTAGCGATTTGATTCCGGCAGATTCATTTCCGGCATCGCCTCACGCGCTGAATCAATTTCCAGTAGCAGTGGCACTATAGGATGGGCATAGGGTGTTACTGACAGCTCGATCCGCCCCTCCCCGGCCAGCTGGCCATATCGATGGATCAGGGTGCTGAGCACTTCCCAGATCAGTTCAACCAATCTCCTACGATCGTCCACATCGAAATCGTGGCCCTTACGCTGCAGCGACCGAATTCTTATGTCATTGATACGGCTGCATTCGCCCACCCAGGCCAGGTGGTACCAGACAAGCAGATCGACCAGAAACCTGTCGTTGAGATAGTCAACCATCTCCGCATGTTCCAGCACCTGCCTGGCCAGCTTGGCAAGGTCGGCAAAGTGCTTGAAGCGATGGATCAGATGGTGCTCATTGGCCCGTAGGCAGGCGCTGATCAACGCCTTCCTGGATTTGGTATCAACCGGTAGGCCAGGACCCGCCAGAGCAGCCAACAGAGGATCCCGAATCAGTCTGCCTTTTTCCAGCCACTGTTTTATCTGGTTGACATAGTCATCGATCTGCTCCAACAGGACGGGGGCAAAGTTGACCACCGCCCGGGCATCCGGATTATTCTCCAGATGGGAGGCCATGTCCGAATAATCTTTAATCCCATGCAGATAGACCCAAGGGAGATAGTATTCACTCTGTTCCGGCCCCTTGTAGTAGGGCTGGTGCATGTGCCAGCAGAAAACGACTTTGAGCCGATTTCGGCTATCTGACATAGTGGATAACCTGACCCAACATCTCAGGCGTCACCAGTACTACACCTCCCTCGCTGACATGGAACCGTTCGGCATCGGCTGCCGCATCTTCACCAATTACCATCCCCTCCGGGATCTCGCAACCCCGATCTATGACCGCCCGGGTAATCCTGCAGTTGCGCCCGATATTCACATCCGGCAATACCACACAGTCCGTTATTTTACTATAAGAATTGAGCCTGACATTGGAAAACAACAGAGAGTTCCTCACAGAGGAACCGGATATCACGCAGCCACCCGAGACCATGGAGTCCACCGCCATGCCCCGCCGGTCATCATCATCGAAGACAAATTTGGCTGGAGGCAGCTGTTCCTGATAGGTCCAGATCGGCCAACTCCTGTCATACAGATTCAGCGGTGGGGTAACCCCAATCAACTCAAGATTAGCGGCCCAAAAGGCGTCCACCGTACCCACATCCCGCCAGTAGGCCTGCTTGCCACTGCTGGGATCATTAAACGGGTAGGCTAGCACGCGATAATTGTTGATCACCCTTGGAATGATGTCCGTACCAAAGTCATGGGACGAATCCGGGGTATCCGCATCTTTAATCAGCTGTTCAAACAGGAACTTCCTATTGAATACATAGATCCCCATGGAAGCAAGGGCCACATCATCATGTCCAGGTATCGGTTCGGGGTTGGCCGGTTTTTCCTTGAATTCGACGACCCGATTCTCCTTATCGACACTCATCACCCCGAAACCTTTGGCCATCTCCAGATCCACGGTCAGACAACCCACGGTCATATCCGCACCGGATTCCACGTGCTCGGCGATCATCGTACCGTAGTCCATCTTATAGATGTGGTCGCCCGCCAGGATCAATACGTAGTCCGGATTGTGATTACGCAGGATGTCCAGGTTCTGATAGACCGCGTCCGCGGTTCCCTCATACCAGCTGCTCTCAATCCGTTGCTGTGCGGGCAACAGCTCCACGAACTCGCCAAACTCCCCGCGCAGGAATCCCCAACCCCGCTGAATGTGCAGAATCAGGGAGTGGGCCTTGTATTGAGTCAACACCCCGACGCGCCGGATACCGGAGTTTATGCAGTTGGAGAGGGGGAAATCCACGATGCGAAACTTACCCCCAAACGGCACCGCCGGCTTTGCCCGCCACTTGGTCATAGCCTTAAGGCGTGAGCCACGACCTCCCGCCAGGATCAATGCCAAGGTATTTCGTGTGATGCGACTGACAAAACGCGGATGCTGTTCTGACATGATACTTCTCCCTCTTTACAATCCCTAGACGACTGTTGTTGTAATAAACACCGATTAAACCTTTCCTATGTTACCATCATGTTCCCTTCGAGGCGTACCCGAAGAAGCGAGATTTTTTGATATGAAGCAAGCAATACATGATGCTCTTCCGGAACCCTTGCAACGCCTTATCGAGGCGCGTCACCACAACCCTTTCGAGGTGCTGGGGCAACATACGGAAGCTAACCAATCGCTGGTCCGCGTTCTGCTGCCCAGGGCCAAATCCGTAATTTTGCTTGAGACCAGGCGGGTATTACAACGCATCGAAGGAACTGACATTTTTGAAGGCCGCTTCACTGACTCCATTCCCGATCGTTACCAGCTTGAATGGGAGGATGAGTTCGGACAGAGGCACCAACATTACGACCCCTACTGTTTCCCACCCCAGCTAGCAGAATTCGATCTCCACCTGTTCGGTGAGGGCCGACATCGCCATGCCTATCGTTTCCTCGGGACTCATCCCCGCCAGGTAGATGGAATAGAGGGCATGCTGTTTGCCGTCTGGGCCCCGAATGCCACCCGGGTCTCGGTGGTGGGGGACTTCAACCAGTGGGATGGCCGGGTTCACCCCCTGAGGGTGAGGGGCGGTTCCGGAATCTGGGAACTCTTCATCCCCGGTCTACAGGTGGGTGCGATCTATAAATTCGAGATCCGTTCCCAGGCGGGGGATACCTCCCTGCGCGCCGATCCCTATGGCAACTCCTTTCAATTGCGCCCGGAGACCGCTGGCATCGCAATCGCCAGCGATACCTTCAGCTGGGACGATGCGGAGTGGCTCTCCAAGCGCGGACAGACCAACTGGCAACAGGCCCCCATGTCCACCTATGAGGTCCACCTTGGCTCATGGCAACGGGATGAAGCGGGTGACTTTCTCAACTACCGGGATCTCGCCCACCGACTCTGCGAACATGCCAAATTGACCGGTTTCACCCATATCGAGCTGCTGCCGATCACCGAACACCCCCTGGATGGTTCCTGGGGCTACCAGACCACCGGCTACTTCGCCCCCACCAGCCGTTTCGGCACGCCCGATGACTTCCGCTATTTCGTCAACCATCTGCACCAAAACGGTATCGGCATCATCCTCGATTGGGTGCCCGCCCACTTTCCCCGGGACCGGCATGCCCTGGCCTATTTCGATGGCTCGGCCCTGTATGAGCATGCGGACCCCCGCAAGGGCGAACATCGGGACTGGGGCACCCTTATCTTCAATTTCGGCCGCAACGAAGTCCGCAACTTCCTGATCTCCAGTGCAATCTACTGGCTGGAGGAGTTCCATCTCGATGGCCTGCGGGTGGACGCGGTTGCCTCTATGCTCTACCTCGACTACTCACGCGAACCGGGCGACTGGATTCCCAACGAGTATGGCGGCCGGGAGAACCTCGAGGCTGTCAGCTTTATGCGGGAACTCAACAGTGTCACCCACGAACTGCACCCTGGTACCCTGATGATCGCGGAGGAGTCCACTGCCTGGCCCCAGGTTTCACGCCCCACCTGGCTGGGCGGTCTCGGCTTCAGCATGAAATGGAACATGGGTTGGATGCACGACACCCTCTCCTACCTGTCGAAGGACCCGGTCTATCGGCACTACCATCATGACCTGCTGACCTTTGGCATCCTCTACGCCTTCACGGAAAATTTCGTGTTGCCCTTCTCCCATGACGAAGTGGTGCATGGCAAGGGTTCCATGATCGGTAAAATGCCCGGTGACCACTGGCAGAAATTCGCCAATCTGCGCCTGCTCTATACCTATATGTTTACCTATCCGGGCAAGAAACTGCTCTTCATGGGCTGCGAATTTGCCCAGGGTAAGGAGTGGAATGAGAGTGAAGCACTCGATTGGCAACAGCAGGAGCACCCCTCTCACCAGGGTATACAAACCCTGATCGGTGATCTCAATCGGCTCTATCGGGAGCAGCCAGCACTGCACGAGATCGACTTCGAGGAGGAGGGGTTCGAATGGGTCGACTGTCACGACAGTTCCCAATCCGTGCTCAGCTATCTGCGCAAGGACCGAGAGGGGAACGAACTGATCGTAATCCTGAACTTCACCCCGGTTCCCAGAGAGAACTACCGCATTGGACTCAGCCAGCCCGGTAAATATCTGGAGATCATGAATTCAGACTCCGCGTTCTACGGGGGCAGCAATATGGGAAATAACGGGGTGATCGGGACCGACCCCAGCAGTTGGATGGGGCGCGACCATTCCGCCGAGCTGACCCTGCCCCCCCTGGGTTGTGTGGTGCTGAAGAGATCACCGGAGGAGGTGATTAGCCCCATCGTTCAGCTGCATGTCAGTTGACACAGGAAATCTACGCAGGAAACCCAAGTAGGGCGGAAACCCTTTTCCGCCATCCTGCCGCTGGATCGAAGCGCGGATGTCGGCAAGGGTTACCGACCTACGGCTTTCAGCTTGTTATTGCTGCTTAAGCAATGTGCTGAATAGTTGCCCGGATCGTTACTCCCGATGCCTGCGAAAATAGCTGATCAGTGACCGGGTCGAGGCGTCGTGCTCGGCATTCATATGCTCATCCAACAGTTCCGGCAGGATAACGCCAGCCAGCTGTTTACCCAGCTCCACGCCCCACTGGTCGAAGGAGTTGATGCGCCAGATTACCCCCTGCACGAAGATCTTGTGCTCATAGAGTGCAATTAATGACCCCAGCCGGCTGGGGGTGATCTTGTCGATCAACAGGGTATTAGTGGGCCGGTTGCCTGGAAAGACCTTGTGTGGCAGCAGCTCGACGATCCGTTCCGCCTCCATCCCGCTGGCCTCCAACTCGTCCCGTGCCTCAGCGCGGGTCTTGCCCCGCATCAGGGCCTCGGTCTGGGCCAGACAGTTGGCCAGCAGCTTCTGGTGATGATCGCTCGATTCGTTATGACTGTTCACCGGCGCAATGAAATCGCAGGGTATCATCTGAGTACCCTGATGGATCAGCTGATAGAAGGCATGCTGTCCATCGGTGCCCGCGGTGCCCCAGATGACAGGGCCGGTCTTATAGGAGACAGGACCACCGAAACGGGTGACCCGCTTACCGTTGCTCTCCATGTCCGCCTGCTGCAGATAGTCGGGCAGATAGCGCAGATATTGGTCATAGGGCAGGATCGCCTGACTCGCGGCAGCGGCAAAATCCACATACCAGACACCCAGCAACGCCATGATAACCGGCATGTTCTCTGAAAGATCGGCATGCAGGAAGTGCTCGTCCATGGCATGGGCCCCTTCCAGCAGTTCATAGAAACGCTGCATACCAATGGCCACGGCAATCGGCAGTCCAATGGCCGACCAGAGTGAATAGCGACCACCTACCCAATCCCAGAAGCCGAACATGTTGTCGGTATCGATGCCGAACTCAGCCACCAGCTCCGCATTGGTGGATACCGCGACAAAATGTCGCGCCACTGCCTCATCCTGCTGCAGGGTCCGCAGCAACCAATCCCGTGCGGTGCGGGCATTGGTGATGGTCTCCTGGGTAGTGAATGTCTTGGAGGCGACGATGAACAGGGTGGTCTCGGGTTTCAGTGGTTTCACCGTCTCGATCAGATGGGTAGCATCCACATTGGAGACAAAGTGCACTCGCAGATCGGGGGCCTGATAGTGCTTGAGGGCCTCGCAGACCATCAGCGGCCCCAGGTTCGAGCCGCCAATACCGATATTGACCACGTCGGTAATCGCCTTGCCGGTAAAGCCCTTCCATTCGCCTGAACGCACCGAACTGACGAAACCTTCCATCTGCTTCAGCACCGTATTGACTTGGGGCATCACGTCTTCGCCATCCGCCCAGATCGGCCGGTTGCTGCGGTTTCTCAGCGCCACGTGTAATACGGCCCGGTCTTCCGTGATATTCAGCCGCTCTCCGGAAAACATCCGCCGGCGCCAGCCATCCACATCGGCAACCTGAGCCAGCTCCAGCAGCAGTTTGAGGGACTTGGGCGTAATCCGGTTTTTCGAGTAATCGAGCAGGATACCGCACGTCCGTAGCGACATCTGTTCCACTCTTTCCGGGTTTTCCTGAAAGAGATCCCTCATTTGCAGGGGTTCTATCTCACTCCAGTGTTCCGTCAGGGCAGCCCACTCCCCGGTCTGATTGATTTCAGTCATAGTTTAAGGTTCTTTGTCATCCGGCAGTAACTGCCCTGGTTCCCAGGATGTGATGTTAGGGAGATGCAGGCTTCTGTTCAAGCAAATTGCCCCAGTTGATTGAGATCAGTCAACTGATGGCCTGATTGGGAAAAAGAAATTGCCTCTCCTGTTTCGCTTTCCTATAGAATGCGCGTACTAGTAGGAAGGTCTTTACTTCAGAGCTTCACGAATGAAAAAAATATGAAGGCCAAGGCACATGAAGATTCTGTTCAGTTCCAGCGAGGCCACCCCGCTGATTAAAACCGGCGGCCTGGCCGATGTGTCGGGCAGCCTACCGGTCGCCCTGCGTTCACAAGGACTGGATTGCCGACTGATCATTCCCGCCTACCCGGAGGCCGTCGCAAAGGGCGATGATCTGGAAATCGTCGCTGAACTGGAACTTCCCGGCAATATGGAGAGAGTTCGCCTGTTGTCTGGCACCGCCGGCCAACATGCTGTGCCAGTCTATCTGGTAGACGCCCCCCTCCTTTTCAACCGCCCGGGCAACCCCTATCTCTCACCTGAAGGCCTCAACTGGCCCGACAATGCCGATCGGTTCGGCATCTTCTGCCGTGCCGTGGTGCATGTGGCCATGGACCATTGCGGGTTGGACTGGAAGCCAGACCTGGTGCACGCCAATGACTGGCAGACCGGTCTGGTGGCTCCACTGCTGCAGGATATTGCCGACCGACCAGCCACGGTCTTCACCATCCACAATCTGGCTTATCAGGGGTTGTTCGACTGGCGGGCCTTCGAACGCCTGCTGCTGCCTAAAAAACTTTGGAGCATCGATGGGGTTGAGTTCTACAAACAGTTCTCGTTCATCAAGGGGGGAATCGCCTGCTCCGACCGGGTCAATACGGTCAGTCCAACCTATGCCGAAGAGATCAGAACCCCGACATTCGGCTATGGTCTCGAAGGCCTGCTGAAATACCGGGGTGGTCAATTCAGTGGCATTCTGAACGGCATCGACTACCAGATCTGGGATCCGCAAGACGATCCACATATCGACACAACATACAGTGCGGATAAATTCACCGACAAGATCAACAATAAGCTGGCCTTGCAGCGCGAGTTCGGCCTACCGGAAAATGCCCGGATCCAGCTCTTCGGCTACATCGGCAGACTGGTGGACCAGAAAGGGGTGGATCTGATCCTGCAGGTTCTGCCGGGCATCATGGACGCCGGTGCACAGATTGTCATGCTGGGTTCAGGCAACGCCGAACTGGAACGGGCGTTGCGGAAACTGAGCAGTAAATACCCCAGCCGGATCGGCGTGCGCATCGGCTATGACGAGGCCCTCTCCCATCGGATCGAGGCGGGCAGTGATTGTTTCCTGATGCCATCGAGATTTGAACCCTGTGGGCTGAACCAGATGTACAGCCTGCGCTATGGCACGGTGCCCATCGTACGTGATACCGGTGGGCTGGCCGACACGGTAGTCGACGTCTCCGCCGCTAGCCTGGCGGATGGCACCGCCACCGGGTTTGTCTTTGACCAGCCTGACGCTGCCAGTCTGTGGGAAGCCGTGGAGCGGGCCATCGATTTCTACCACCGGCCGGATGCGGCCTGGCAGATCCTGGCAACCACCGGCATGCAGCAGGATTTTAGTTGGGAGGCCAGTGCCAAGTACTATATCGAACTCTATGAATCCGCCATAAAGTCCGTTTCGACCGGGAATCAGGGCAACTGAACCGAGGCTGCCTGAATAGGAATGGAGTCACCCATCCGGGTCACTTGATTATGCTCGTTCAGATAGACCAGATTGGGCTTGAACCGCTCCAGTTCCCGCTCATCCAATCCAGCATAGGCACAGATGATCACACGATCACCCGGCGACGCCTTATGGGCGGCAGCCCCATTCACCGAGATAACCCGGGAACCTGCCTCCGCACTGATGGCATAAGTGGTAAACCTTTCGCCGTTTGCGACATTATAGACCTGAATCTGTTCATACTCGCGGATACCCGCAAGCCTCAGCAGATCACTGTCGATGGCGCAGGAACCCTCGTAATCCAGTTCGGAGTGGGTTACACATGCCCGATGTAATTTGCATTTCAGAACCGTTAACCGCATGGAAAGCAGACCCTATATTTGAAGATTCGTTGATTATCCTTGATCTTTAGGCACCTATCAATCCACAGGTTTTCGGGTTACCACCAGGTTATCGATCAGCCGGGGCCTACCCAGCCAAGCAGCGGCCAGCACCACCAGTTCCCGATCCTCCCCCTCTGACGGCATAAGATCGGCGGCGCGCCGCACACTGTAGTAGTCCGGACGGAAGCCACTCGCCCGTAGCGTTGCTTGCGCCGACGCTTCCAGTGAGTCAAGGTCGTTTTCACCCGCCGCGATGGCTTGGGCCGTGTTCTGTAGGGTCTGGTATAGACGGGGGGCGATCTCGCGCTCAGCCTTGCTCAGATAGCTATTGCGCGAACTTCTGGCCAGGCCGTCCGGCTCCCTCGCCGTGGCCATACCCACGATCTTCACCGGCAGGGCAAGATCCGCCACCATGCGCCGGATCACCAACAGTTGCTGGTAATCCTTCTCGCCAAAAACCGCCAGGTCGGGCTGCACCATGTTGAACAGCTTGCAGACCACCGTTGCCACACCGACAAAATGGCCGGAACGGCTGGCCCCGCAGAGCAGATCGGAAAGTTCGGGTACCTCTACCCGGGTCTGTGCCCTCTGCCCGTTTGGATAGACCTCCTCGACGCTGGGGGCAAACAGCATATCCGCCTCGACTGCCCGCAGTTTTTCCCGGTCGGCCTCGAAGGTCCGTGGATAACTGGCCAAATCCTCTCCCTCGCCAAACTGCAGCGGATTGACGAAGATCGTCACCAGACACCTATCCGCCAGCTGGCGGCCTAGCCTCACCAGCTCCAGATGCCCTGCATGCAGGTTGCCCATGGTCGGCACCAGAGCAACACTCATGCCCGTTGCTCGCCAGCGCCGCACCTGATCGCGCAGTTCCGCAACCGTCGCGACAACCTTCACTTGAAACTCTGCCCCTCGGTAGGAAAAGCGCCACTGCGCACGGCATCCACATAGGCCTGCAGGGCGTGTTGAATGCTCCCTCCCTCGCCCAGGAAATTCTTCACGAATCGGGGGGGGGTCGGATTCATGCCCAGCATGTCGTAGAGCACCAGCACCTGACCATCCGTGCCGACGCCAGCGCCGATGCCTATGACCGGCATCGACAGGCCACGGGTTATCTCCGCCGCCAGGCTGGCGGGTATACATTCGAGCACCAGCAGATCGGCACCTGCCTCCTGCAACGCCAGCGCATCCTTGGCGATGACATCCGCCACCTCGGCCTGCTGGCCCTGCACCCGATAGCCCCCCAACTTGTGCACCGACTGAGGCAACAACCCGAGATGACCACAGACCGGGATACCCTGGGAGGAGAGCTGTCTGACCGACTCCAACTGGGCCGCCCCACCCTCCAGCTTAACCATGTGCGCCCCACCCTCCTTCATCAGGCGTCCCGCCGACTCTAGCGCCAGGGTGGGGGAGTGATAACTCATGAAGGGCATGTCCGCCACCAGCAACGCCCTTTGGCGTACCCGGGAGACATTACGGGTGTGGTAGATCATCTCGTCGACAGTCACCGGCAGGGTACTCTCCTGCCCCTGCACCACCATGCCGAGGGAGTCACCCACCAACAGCACCTCCACTCCGGCTGCCTCAATCAGGCGGGTAAAGCTGGCGTCATAACTGGTGAGACAGGCGATCTTTTGGCCCGCCTGCTTCATCTCCAGCAATTTTTTCACCGTGATTGGGTTGTCTGACATCAAATGATTGATCTTGCGGTAAGGGAGAATCAGAGTGAGATATTAGCACGCGCCCGTCAGTTCCGCGGCCTCAGAAAAGCCGAGGTGCCAGGCCAATCTTGCCGACATCTATACCCATCACGGATAGGTTTTCCCGAGGAAGGGTGCGTCATCCTTGTTCCATGGCAAGGCGCGATGACGCGTAATAGCCAGTCTATTGCAAGGAATCGCAACGCCGCCATGGGGCAAGGAGGGCGTGCGATTTCCGGGGAAACCTATCCGTGATGGGTATTTAGACCACTCCACCCGCAAAAACCGGGAGGGTTAATAGCTCATCACAACCGCTGAACGCCATCACTCAATACCTGCTCCAGTAGTTCACCCAGCATCCCATAGCCGGGGATCCGCAGATCCAATGGTGCCACCTCCGCCAGGGGATAGAGCACAAAGGCCCGTTCCGCCATGCGGGGATGCGGTACCCGTAATCTGGCTGTGGTTATCCGCTGCTGGTCATACAGCAGCAGGTCGAGATCCAGGGTTCTGGGGCCCCACTGCTCGGCCTTGCGCACCCGTTGGTGAAGCTGCTCCAGCCCTTGCAGCTCATCGAGTAGCCGCTCCGCCGTCAAACCGGTCTCCAGCTTCACCGCCGCATTGATGTAGTCCGGTTGATCCTGGGGGCCGAGGGGGCGGGTGAGAAACAGACCGGAACGCTTCACACATTCAGTTGCAGACAGCTTATCCAACTCCTGAAACGCCTTTTGCACCTGTTCCGGGGGATTTTCCAGATTACTACCCAGACCGATATAGGCGGTCACCGTCGGGGGGTTACTCATCACTGGTTGGGGTATTTCTCGGCTTACGCCGACGCCGGCGGCGGGGATTGCGGCCGCGCCTCTCCTGATCGGTCATCTTTCCCTGTTCCTGGCCATGCTCTTGCTGAAAGCGGGTCCACCAGTCGGCCAGCTCCTGCTCGACCTCGCCCGCCTCAGCACGCAACAGGAGAAAATCGTAACCTGCCCGAAAAGCGGGGTGGGTCAATAGCCGCTGAGGACGTTTCCCACTCCGACTCAGAAAGCGGCCCTGCATGTGCCAGATATCCCGCATCGGATAGCTTAACCGCTTGGGAATTGAGACCCGCCGAGCCTGTTCGGAAAGCACCTCATTGCTCGCCTCCTGGAGGGCCTGAACGGGGTACATCCCCTTCGCCTCATAGACTTCAGCCCCTCGCCGTACCGACTCCCAAAGCAGCACCGCGAACAGAAAGGCAGGTGTGACCGGCTTCTTCTCCTGCAACCGTTTATCGGTGTTCGCCAGGCCCCGGCTCACGAAGGTGATGGGGAATGCGTGATCCTCGTGGGAAAGGGCCTCCTCAGTAGTCGGGAACAGCTGCCCGAACAGGCCATAGTGCCTTAGCTTCTCGAAGGTATCCAATGCCGCACCACCGAGAAACAGCTTCAGCACCTCTTCAAACAGACGGGCAGCGGGCACCTCCTCCAGCAATGCAGCCAAGCGGCTCAGTGGCTGTTCACAGGCCGGATCGATGACAAAACCCAGTTTGCCGGCAAAGCGTACGGCCCGCAGCATTCGGACCGGATCTTCCCGGTAGCGCCTCTCCGGATCACCCAGCAGGCGTAAAACCCCGTTGCGCAGATCGGTCATGCCATCCGCATAATCCACCAGGGAGAAGTCATCGATGCTGTAGTAGAGGGCGTTGATAGTGAAGTCGCGGCGCTGGGCATCCTCCTCGATGGTGCCATAGATGTTGTCCCGCAGGATCATGCCGTTTTCGACCCGGCGATCGCCCGCCGTGTCATTGTCCACGAGGCTACGAAAGGTGGCCACCTCGATAATCTCCCGACCGAAATGGACATGGGCCAGGCGAAAGCGCCGTCCAATCAGGCGGCAATTGTTGAACACCTGCTTGACCTGTTCGGGTAAGGCATTGGTGGCCACGTCGAAATCCTTTGGTTCACGCCCCAGCAGCAGATCGCGTACCCCTCCCCCCACCAGATAGGCCTCGAAACCCGCATTTTTCAGCCGATAGAGAACCTTGACCGCATTTTTACTGATATTGGCCCGGGAGATGCTGTGTTCAGTACGGGGAATAATGCTTGGACCCTTAACCGCATCGATTCCTGCCGATGGGCTATCTGTCACAGAATTTACTGATCCCGACAGCTTTCTCTGAAGCCATTTGACCGCTCTTTTCAAATGAAAAACCAAAAGTAATGATGAAAAAATTACTCAACAGACCATTGAGCCTGGCTGAAAGCTCAGTATAATACCGCCTTTCGTAGCAAACTGCTCTCTTCGTCTAGCGGTTAGGACGCTGGCCTCTCACGCCGGTAACAGGGGTTCGATTCCCCTAGAGAGTACCAAACAAGAAGATGAAAAAGGGTTACATGTAATGTGTAACCCTTTTTTTGTTGGTAATTGCGAAGCTCAGCTGGTCGTCAAGAGCGGCCGGGTACGGGCTGTCGGGACACACTGCGAATACTCCCTGTAGGCTCCACGACAATGTCCTGCCACCCAATCCCTCAATGGTCTCGATCCGGCCTACGCAACGCATGGCCTGGACGGCATTATCCGCAAGGAATATATATGGCGGAGAGAGAGGGATTATTCGGGCTCTCCCTGCCCTCACCCCTGCGGGGCCGCGCTAAGCGCGTTCAAAATGGTTCCTGACCATTTTG
>CBDVCD010000031.1:0-20064 GCA_965372385.1 uncultured Gammaproteobacteria bacterium
TTAAGGAACTTAAAATGCCAAATTAGTGTGCAGAACTTATGGGACGCACTACTAGCAGAAGAGAGGCTGGATTTTCCACGCTCGGTGGAAGCGAGGCCTTGCGAGCTTGTCAGCCCACCTGATCCAGAACTCTTATGCGAAATTCGACCTGCAGATCCTGCGCGATTTTTTCACAGGCGGCTATATCCACGCCTTCCAGCCCGTCGATGGCTGTGGCGGTCACCTGTGGAATATACTGCGGTGCCTGTTTGAGGAATTTCAGCATGGCCTCATGGGAGCCGGGGAGATTGGGGTGGCAATGCAGGTCATAGATTTCCCGGTTTTGCGCATTCAATGAGATCGAGATGGCATCCACATACTTGCCCAGTTCGGGAAGGGTGTCGTCCTTGTGTACCAGATTGGAGAGGCCATCGGTATTGACCCGCACCCTGCCACCTCTGGATTTGATGTACTTTGCCACTTGCAGCAAGACATTCAGGCGCAATGTGGGTTCACCGTAACCGCAGAAGACAACCTCATCGTATTTGGCGGGATCATCGATGGCTTCTATGACCTCCTCTACATCGGGCCTGTGGTCAAAGGTCAGGTCGTAACCTTTGACCGTCATACGGCCTTGTGTCTTAGGACAGAAGGTACACTCCAGGGTGCAACGATCGGTAATGCTGAGGTAGAGATTGTTGCCTATTTGGTAACTGATCTGTTGCGGCACGGTTTCAGTTCACAGAGAGCTAAAAAACCTATCCTAGCCATGATATCGCCAATTTCAATGACCTGAATCAAATATGATGCCAACAGGTTTACAGATGCCATGGATTTGTTAATGGGTTAGGATTAGGTTAACCGCAGAAAATCGACAGGCCGCCTCACACCCTCAGCATGATTCCCATCATCGACCGTTACCTGTTACTAGAGATTTTCAAGGCCTTGCTGGCCATCCTGATCGTGCTCTTGTTGATTTTCATGGGTTCCATGTTCATCCGGCTACTCAAGGAGATATCGCTGGGGGAGCTGAATGCCTCCTTGCTGTTTAATATGCTGGGACTGGAGATGTTTCTGCGTCTGGCCAGTCTGGTGCCTCCGGCCTTTTTCTTCGCTCTGCTCTATGCGGTTGGCAGGATGTATCGGGATAGTGAGATCACCGCCATGGAGGCCTGCGGTGTGGGTGGTTCCCGGCTTTTTCGCGCGATTCTGATCGCTACCCTGCCGGCAATTCTGTTGGTGAGCTGGCTCTCCATGGCCGTGGCGCCCTGGTCAGCCAAGGCCATCAATAACCTGCTCAATGAGCAGAGAGGACAGGCGACTGAGCTGGCCGGGGTGAGTCCGGGGCGATTCA
This sequence comes from uncultured Gammaproteobacteria bacterium, assembly GCA_965372385.1. Classification (GTDB taxonomy): domain Bacteria; phylum Pseudomonadota; class Gammaproteobacteria; order Chromatiales; family Chromatiaceae; genus JASJBU01. The sequence continues at coordinate 1,334 of CBDVCD010000031.1, forward strand.
ACGAGTACAGTCAGGGTGAGCTGATCTTCTATGTTGAATCGATCAGTGATAAGCCGCGCCATATGCAGAATCTGTTCGTGCAGCATCGCAAGGATGGGGAGATCAGCCTGATAAGTGCCGCCAGAGGCTACCAGAAATCCGATGAAAAGAGTGGAGAGCGATTTCTGGTACTGGAGGATGGTTATCGCTACCAGGGGTTAGCTGGAGCCGCTAACTACAGAATCAGTGAATTCGGGATGTATGCCTTACGTATAGAGGACGTTGCTCCGGCACGGGCCAAACGGCCATGGAGAGGCCGTTCAAACCGTGACTTATTAACCTCCGAGAATATTCGTGACAGGACCGAGTTCCAGGTGAGATTATCAACGGTACTGGCTCTGCTGGTGGTTGCCCTCCTTGCTTTGCCCCTGAGTCGTACCGGACCCAGGCAGGGACCTTATGGACGGCTGGTGCTGGCCATCGTCATCTATACGGTTTATCTCAGCTTGCAAGGTGTTTCGGAAAAATGGATGGTAAATGGGGTAACGCCAGCATGGCTTGGTATGTGGTGGATTCATCTTTCGATGGCCTTTATCGCACTGATGTTATTTATCCCTGAAACGGTCTGGTATAGAGGCATGCGGCGGCGGTTACGGAGCCGTACTCCTTCCAGGTGATATTGATGGATTCAGAGCTACCCAGATGATCAAGCTGGTTGACCGCTATATCGGCAGCAGCGTGACAATAGGCGTTTTTTCGGTCCTATTGTTGCTGTTGGTTTTGATGGGTTTTTTTGAGCTGCTGGGCGAGCTTGAGGATGTGAGGCGGGATTACACCACCGCCATGGCATTCCATTATGTGGCGTTGGAGTTGCCCCGCTATATCTACGAACTTTTTCCGGTGGCAACCCTGCTGGGTAGTCTGATCGGGCTGGGCACCCTGGCAAACAACTCTGAATTGATTGCCCTGAGGGCGGCAGGGGTCTCTGTCAGCAGAATACTGTTGGCAGTCTTGAAGGCGGGCTTGGTTCTGTTCGTACTGGTTATTCTGATCGGTGAGTATCTGGCGCCAGTGACTGAACAGCGCGCTCAGAAGATGAAGATGGAGGCCTTGTCCGATCAAGTGACCTTGAAGACCCGTTATGGGTACTGGTCAAGACAGGGCAACACCTATATCAATGTCAGGCAGATACTGCCGAATGCCAGATTGGTGGACATTTCGATTTATGTTTACGATGCGCAACGGCGGTTACAGCGGATGATTCATGCCGATCTGGCTGATTATGAGGAGGGTGGCTGGCAGCTGCAACGAGTCAGACAGAGCGAATTTTCCCCTGACAGAGTCACTACGGTCGAACGGCGGCATATGCAGTGGTCGAGGCTTTTAGAGCCAACGGTGCTTGATGTGCTTGTGGTAAAACCCCATATGTTACCAGCCTGGGATCTGTGGCGGTATGTGGCTTTTCTCAAACAGAATGGTCAGGACTCCTCTAACTACGAGGTGGCCTTCTGGAGTAAACTGGTGGCCCCATTGGTGACGCTGGTGATGCTTTTTCTCAGTATACCCTTTGTATTTGGTTCGCTACGCAGCGTCGGAATAGGCCAGCGTATCTTTACCGGCGCCATCATAGGTACGGTCTTCTACATGCTGAACAGAACATTCGCCTATCTGGCGGTCGTCTACGGTCTCAGCCCGCTGCTTGCCGCCACCCTGCCCACGCTACTGTTTTTCGCGGCGGGGTTCTGGTTTTTTCTTCGGGTACGTTGATGAGTGACCCTCCCATCTGAATGACCAAATCGAGAAAAAAGCGCGGTCGTCGTACGCTTCGTACAAGAGTGAATCTCTCCTGGAGGCGTTGGCTCTGGCTTACCCTTGCCGGGATTCTTCTGGCTGCCGTGTTGTATGTGATCTACCTCGATCATATCGTGCAGATTCGCTTCGACGGTCGGCGTTGGGCAGTGCCTGCGCAGATCTATGCACGATCCCTGCAGCTGTTTTCCGATGCGCCAATAGATGGCGCGCGTCTGACTCGCGAACTGGAGGGATTGGGTTATCGCAAGGTTAAACATCCGGACAGACCGGGCAGTTATTCCAGCTACAAGGGACGCTTCCTGCTGCGTACTCGCCCGTTTCAGTTTCCTGGCGAAATTCGCCCTTCCGATTACCTGGAGGTTCGCTTTGGTAATGATCGTCTGGTCAGTGTGAAGCAGGCCGGGACAGGGCGTGTGATCGAGCGCTACCCGTTGGAACCCCGCCTGATCGGCAGCCTGCATCCGGCGCACAGTGAGGATCGGGTGCTGTTGCGCCGAGCCGAACTGCCGGAGGGTTTGGTACAGGCCCTGATCGCGGTTGAAGACCGTAACTTTTTCCAGCATGTCGGGGTTGACCCCAGCGCGATTCTCAGGGCGATCTGGGCAAACCTGCGGGCAGCTGGGGTAGTACAGGGTGGCAGCACACTCACCCAGCAACTGGTGAAGAGCTTTTTTCTGACCTCGGAGCGCAGTTTGTGGCGCAAATTCAATGAGGTGGTGATGGCATTGCTGCTGGAGACCCGGTACAGCAAGGACGAGATCCTGGAGGCCTATGTCAACGAGATCTACATGGGACAGGATGGGGGACGTGCCATTCATGGATTCGGACTGGCCAGCCAATTCTACTTCAATCGTCCTCTGCATGAGCTGGATCTGCCCAAGATCGCCCTGTTGGTGACGCTGGTACGCGGTCCCTCAGCCTACGATCCCCGGCGTCATCCTGAGCGGGCAGGTAAACGCCGGGCCCTGGTGTTGCAGATCATGCGGGAGCAGGACTTGATCTCCGCCGAACTGGCCCATCAGGCCACCGCTGCCCCGCTGGGTATTCAACAGCGTAGGGTGCGTGCGTCGGGAACCCCGGCCTTTATGGATCTGATCCGGCGTCAATTGCGGCGGGACTATGCGGAGTCGGATCTCAACAGCGAAGGTCTGCGCATCTTTTCCACCCTTGATCCATGGGCTCAACAACAGGCCGAGCAGGCCCTGACCCGGCAGTTGCAGCAACTGGAGAGGTCGAGGAAGCTCAAGGCAGCCAGCCTGCAGGGGGCGGTGGTGCTGGCGGAGGTGGAAACGGGTGAGGTGACCGCGCTGGTGGGTGACCGGAATCCCCGTTATGCCGGTTTCAACCGGGCCTTGGATGCAGTCCGCCCGGTGGGCTCGCTGATCAAACCGGCGGTCTATCTGACCGCCCTCGCCAGGCCACAAAGATATAATTTACTCAGCAAACTGGAGGATAAACCTATCCAGCTCAAGGGTCGCGACGGGCAGATCTGGTCACCACGCAATTATGACCGTCAGAGCCACGGCAAGGTCCGTCTGCAGACGGCGTTGGCCAACTCCTATAATCAGGCCACGGTGAGACTGGGGTTATCCGTGGGGCTGGAGTCGGTGCTGAAAAAGGTAGAGTCACTCGGGATTCAACGGCCGTTGACACCTTATCCCTCGGTGTTCCTGGGTGCGGTTTCCCTCTCGCCGCTGGAGATGACTCAGATGTACCAGACCCTCTCATCGGGGGGCTACCTGGCTACCTTGAAGGCTATTCGCGAGGTCACGGACAGCAATGGACGGGTGCTGTCGCGTTATCCCCTGAGGGTGCAGCGGATGGTGGATCCGCAAGCGGTGTTCCTGCTCAACCAGGCACTGCAGGAGGTGGTGCGCAGTGGTACCGGCAAGGCCTTGGCCACTCTGTTGCACAAGGATGTTCATGTGGCTGGAAAGACCGGCACCACCGACAATCTGCGAGATAGCTGGTTTGCCGGATTCGATCAGCAACGGGTGGCGGTGGTATGGGTGGGCCGGGACGATAATGGCGCTACCGGGCTGACAGGTTCCAGCGGTGCCATGCGCGTCTGGGCGGAGCTGATGAATCGAATGGGTATTTCGTCAATCTCTGAATCACCACCGGCCGGGGTTGAGATGCTGGAGATCGAGCGTAAATCCGGTCTTCTCGGAGAGGGTTGCCCGGAGACAGAAGTCATACCTTTCATCAGGGGAAGTGCGCCGAAAAGAATGGCTGGGTGTGCCCGCGGGAAGAAATCAGTTCTGGATGACAAGATCGATTGGTTGCAGCGGCTTTTTCGCTGATTGGGCTGCCAATTCAACCAGGAAAACCGAGCCGATCACCTGGTTAAAGGCAAAATGCCCTTGGCCGCTAACAAGAGGGTATGTATAGGCAAAAACTTTTACAAAATATAGGGATAACCGCCGCAACTCGGGCTGAACATTAATGGATAGAAATCTCAGACGTCATCCACGGCTGGATATTGATCATCCCGCTGCTGTTCAGTGTGAAAACAGATGTTATACAGACTGCCGTATTATAAATTTTTCCCAGGGTGGTCTTTTCCTGCAGTCTAAGTATGCATTCTCCTTCGAGCAGATGGAGCAGGGATTCTATCGTGGTAACCCGCGGCCACAGGCACTCATCAAACTGAAGGAATCTTCGTTCTCCGTTAAGGTTGAAATTGCTTACGTCACCCAGACGGGGCTTGGAGTCGCCTTTCTTGGCCCGGAACCGCAACTATTTGCTTATCTTCGTGACTACCAACAAGGGATAGTGGAGTCGACTGAGGCAGCAGTCTCCGAATGGGCCACATCAGGTTTGGCCACCAAATCAATTATTGAACAGTTGCGTGCCAAGACCGTCAACTATCTAGAGAAATATTTTACTGGGTTCATCGGTATGGCCAGTGAAGATCTGATCGCGACGAACGAGCAGACACTTTCAGGTAGCGCTCAAGCCGATCTCTTTTTTGCCATCAACACACTGGAAAAACATGAGGCTCAGATTCACGATGCGTTCCTTGCCGGTGTGGAATCCAGTCTCTTCAAGCTCATGGAGGATGAAGCCGTTGCCGTAAGGCAAGTGAACACACCGGCAAATGAGCTGGTACTGGTCGATAAAAATGAGTTTGATGAGTGGATACTGCTCAATGGGATTGCCCACAAACTGGAGACTGAGATAACCGGGCCGGTTTACAAGCTGAATGTTTTTTTTACCCATCTGTTTAAAAGACCCATCAAGGGTGAAGCAAATCCACTGATCCCCATCTCACTGTTGCTGAGGATTCAGGAAGCCCTCGATGAGTATCAACTTGCCCCCGATGCCTTGCGGATTATCTTTCAGGCCTTCAGCAAGGCCGTGCTCAGCAATCTACACCGGCTGTATGGTGAACTGGTAGCATGTCTGAAGGAGGAGGGTATCGGGCCTGAGCTTCCCGCATTTCTGGATCAGACCGATGCCGTGACAACAGGCGGTCGAACGGAGACACTCAAACAACCCAGGCAAACCCTGGAAAACCTCTCATGCATGCTGGGTGTCAACAGAAGAGAGGATTCCGCGGAGACTGAATCCCCGCCACCCTATCCCGTGGCCACTAAGGAACAGGTCTTCGATTCAATCGAGTCAATGCCCCTGCGGCCGGGGCCGACCATTCTCAGACAGCTGGAGAACCATCTGAGTCAACCCGGCGAGGATCCGCTGTCCCTGGATCCAACCACTCGCGCGGCCATAGGTACCAGTGAAGAAGTAGTGGCGGCGGTACAGCAGGATGATCTGCTCAGCACGAATGTGCATGAGTTGGTAAGACGGTTTGAAATCCCTTTTATCAAGGAAACCATTAGTGATCCCGCCATGTTGGAGAATGCCAAACATCCGGGCAGGCGTTTTCTCGAAGCCGTTGAAGGCTTGGCACCCTATGTTACCAACCGTGCCGGTAAGAGATTGAGTGGGCGGCATATACCCCGGGTGCTGGAACAAATTATCAGTAACATCGATCAGGGTTCCCTTACGGATATTGTTGAAGCCACGGCGCAGATAGAGGAACTGCAAGATCAACAAAAGGAGCAGTTTGAGCGCAATCGGAATATTGCAATTGAGAGCTGTAAGCGGAATGAAAAACTAAGGAAGGCCCATGCATTTGTCAGAACATCCCTGCAGGAAATGTTACTGAACAAGTCGGTCTCGATTGCGGTTGATAGACTTTTTCTCTACGGCTGGAGTGGATTACTGATCCATACAGTCATGCTAAAAGAGCAAACGAGCAAGGAGTGGAATGCCTATCTTCGTGTAATTGAAATACTGGCCAAACTTTTTCGTGCTGAGACGAGATTCTCGGTCCTGCCGCAAAAGAACGCGGAAGATCTGTTAAGGATCATCAGAAAAGGCTTTACGGATTATCCGGTCCATCCTGAGGGGGCGCAAAGCTTCACAGAGGAACTGCAAACCGCCTTGCTGGAGGGTGGAGAAGCGGCTCAGAACCTTCAGGATAACCGGGTAACTTTCGATGAAGATTACCTAAAAACACTTTTTCTTGGCCAGTCGTTCTTTGAATCCGAATCCACCAACATGCTAGAAGTAGAGGAAAAATGGCTTGAATTGGTAGCAGGGGTTGAACTGGGGGAGTGGATCGTCGAACGCCGAGAAGAGGGGCAGGTTAGGTTGGTGAACATGGCCTGGAGGAGTCCAGAAACAGGCCGGAATCTGCTGCTTGACGGAAATGGCATCAAGATATTGGAAACCGACTCAAAAGGCTTGGCCGCGAAATTCAAGTCCAATCGCTATGCCCTGCTGGAAGACAAGGAACTACAAATGGTTGACCGTGCGGTTCATCGAATCCTGCAAGACAGCTACAACACCATCGAGCATCAGGTCAGTTACGATGAGTTAACGGGCCTGATGAATCGTCGGGCTTTCGAAAGGTTATTGAATGAGTTGCTGCATGGGGGTAGAAAAGATGGCGATACCCACAGCTTGATCATGCTGGATGTGGATAAATTTGGCTTAGTAAACGATATCTGTGGGTTCGATGGAGGCGATAAACTGCTCCAGTCGATCACCAATATACTGAGCACCTATCTACCGGAAAATGCCCATCTGGCACGGACAGGTGATGACGAGTTTGCTGTTTTGATGCCGCAGAGTTCGATCGATCGGGGCTATCAAGTTGCCGAAACACACCGGCAGGCGATTGATGAGTTTAGATACAGTTGGAATAACCAGTTGATACCTGTATCGGCGAGTGTGGGAATCGTAGCGGTCAATGATAACAGCATGACATCAGTGGAGCTGCTGAAAGCGGCTTCATCTGCGTGCAGTATCGCCAAACAGGCAGGGAGAAATTGTACCCGAATCTATCGTTCGACAGATCAAGTATTCGTAGAACATAAACAGTTGATCAAAACCGTCGCTGGGATTGAGCATGCGCTGGAGAATAACCGTCTCCAGCTTATGGCTCAGCTCATCGAACCGCTACAGGATGAAGGGGAATCATCCCATTATGAGATTCTCCTCAGAGTGATGGGTAAGGATGATGAATTACAGAGCCCTTTCCAGTTTATTAAGGCAGCGGAGCAATACGATCTGATGAGAGCAGTTGACCGTTGGGTGGTCAATCGTTTTTTTGCAGTGGTGCATGAGAAAATGGATCAAATTGAGGCAATCGGTGGTTTCTCGATCAACCTGTCAAGTCAGACGATTGCCGATAATGAATTCAAAGATTATTTAAAAGAGCAGATAGAGTCATCCTCAATCCCGAATGAGAAACTGGGCTTTGAAATCACTGAGACCGCAATGCTCAAGGACGCCCATGATGCGATAAGCTTCATCGAAGAGATCAGAGAGATGGGCTGCGGATTCTATCTGGATGATTTTGGCTCCGGTTACGCCTCGTTCTCCTATCTTAAGGATCTTCCGGTAGACTATGTCAAGATCGATGGGATCTTCATCAAGGACCTGCGGACTGATCACGCGAGTAAGGCGATGGTAACTTCGATAACCGATATCGCGCACTTCATGGGACGGAAAGTGGTCGCCGAGTTCGTCGAGGATGCTGAAACGGCGGAAGCCTTGAAGACGATTGGTGTCGATTATATTCAGGGCTATCATATCGGCAGACCAAGCCCATTGGAAGATCTGTTTTTTTCCAAGAATGATACAGGCGTTATTGAAAATGCAGGCAGAATGCCAGTTGTAAGCGATATTCCGTCACCATCCTAATCTTCTCCCAGTGCAAACAGTCCGTCCAGCACAAGAGAGTTTGGACTGATCGTACCAAGCACTTTATCATCCTCGACCACCAGTGCTCGCACCAGGCTGAATTGAGCGAACAGTCTGGCACAATAACGAATATCCATATTGGGGTCGATTGAAACAGCTGGTTTTATCATCACCTCATAGACATTGACCCGTTTACATGAACGGTTCTTTGCCATGACCTGGCGTGCGATGTCGGATACCAGCAGAAGACCAAATTCATCATCCTTATTACGTTTCTCAACTACCAGGACCGAAGTCCTGAGTTTTTTCATCAGCAACAGTGCTTCTTGAATTGTTCCCATACCGTCAATGAGTCCATGCTCTTTTTTCATGACATCACGTACGGTGATATGTTTAACAGGGGTCTTCATATAATCTTTCCTGTCTGCTCGATAATTTTGAAGCTGAAATAATCCATTCAGCAGGCATTGTATAGCCTATCTGAAGAATCAGCGAGTAGCGGGAAAAAACTGGCTTACGGTAAACAACATTGCCGCTGCGACAACCACGCTGGGCCCGGCAGGGGTGTCCCACTGCCAGGAACCGGCCAGTCCACCGATGACCGCTATTCCACCCATGGCTGCGGCGATCAGGGCCATCTGCTCCGGGGTGCGGCTGAAACGGCGGGCTGCTGCCGCTGGGATGATCATCATGGAGGTGATCAGCAACACGCCGACGATCTTCATGGAGACGGAGATGACAAGGGCGATCAGCAGCATGAAGATCAGCCGGGTTCGGCCTACCGGCACGCCTTCCACCTGGGCCAGCTCTTCATGGACGGTCATAGCCAGCAGAGGTTGCCAGATCAGCACCAGCATCCCTATCGCGAGCAGCCCTCCACCCCAGACCCAAAGTAGATCGGTGGTTGTGACCGCGAGGATATCACCGAATAGATAGCCCATGAGATCGATCCGCATCGATTCCTGGAAAGAGATCACTACCAGTCCAAAGGAGAGGGCACTGTGCGCCAGAATCCCCAGCAGAGTATCGACCGCCAGTTGTTTGTTGTTCTGTAGAGCGAGCAGGAGAAGCGACATACAGATGGCAATTGCAATCACCATCAGATTCAAGCTGATGCCAAGGATAAAACCCAAGGCGACTCCGAGCAGGGCGGAGTGGGCGAGTGTGTCGCCAAAGTAGGCCATGCGGCGCCAGACCACGAAGACGCCTAATGGAGCTGCCACCATGGCGACTCCTAAGCCCGCCACCAGGGCGCGAAGCAGAAAATCATCCATGTTCTTTCTCCGATAGGGGCACGACGTCTCCATGGATGTCATGGGTGTGGTTGTGGTGGTGAGTATAGACCGCCAGTTTGGCGCTGGCGGGTGTGCCGAACAGCTCAAGATAGGCGGGATGCTGGCTGACCGTCTCCGGGTGGCCTGAGCAACAGACATGCTGGTTGATGCACAACACCCGATCGGTGGCTGCCATGACAAGATGCAGATCGTGCGAGATCATCAGCACGCTACAGTCATGGGTTTTGCGAATATTGGATATCACAGCGTAGAGTTCCGCCTGGCCGGTGACGTCCACACCCTGCACCGGTTCATCCAGGACCAACAGTTTCGGGTCTCGGAACAGGGCGCGGGCAAGCAGCACACGCTGCAGTTCGCCTCCCGACAAGTTTTGCATCTGGCTCTCAAGCAGATGGCTGATCTCCAGTTCGCTCACCAGGCTGTTCAATTGCCTGGATTTACATTGGTGCGCCAGGTTGAGAAAACGTCTTACTGTCAACGGAAGATTGTTCGGCAGGACAAGCCGCTGTGGCATGTAGCCGATGCGCAACTCCTTCTGCCGCTTGACCTTACCGGTATCCGGACGCAACAAACCGAGGATCACTCGGATCAGAGTGGTTTTTCCTGCCCCGTTGGGCCCAATCAGGGTGACGATCTCCCGGGGATAGACAGACAAATCGACCCGATTGAGAACCTGTCTTCCGTTCAGTTGGACACTGATGTCATTGGCGTCGACAAGGGCTGCCTGGGGTTGCCTCATTTCTTTCTTCTCTGCATGCACTCATCACAGATGCCGATAACCTCGATGGTCTGTTTTTCGATTAAGAAACCGAGGAATTTGGCATCCCTGGCCAGGGCATTGTCGATCTTGGGATCGGCAAGTTCCGCGGCCTCACCACACTGATTACAGATAAAAAATTGGGCGTCATGGGTAGGACTTGGATGGTTACAGCCCACATAGGCATTCAATGAGGCGATACGGTGGATCAGATGATGTTCCAGCAGAAACTCCAGGACACGATAGATAGTGGGAGGGGCTGCCTTGCGGCCTGTTTGGCCAATCTGCCCCAGCAGGGTATAGGCGCCCACCGGTCGATGACTGTTCCACACCAGTTCCAATACCTGTCGGCGCAGCTCCGTCAGTCGCAGCCCCTCCTGCTGGCAATACGCTTCCGCCTTGCGCAGGGCGCGAGTGACACAGACCGTATGATCATGCTGTCTGGTAGGAAATTGAGCCACAAGGTTGCTGCTGGTCATGACGTCTCTTCCAGGCAAGCAACGAGTTGGCTAGTGAGGTTGCGCATCAGGCTGAAATAGGCCTCTGTACCCGCAGGTAGCTCTGCCCCGAGCGGGTCCAGGGTGCCAGTGCTAACCTCTGTTCCCTCCACAATGGTTTTGATCAGCTTTGGTTCAAACTGCGGCTCGCTGAAGATGCAGCGGACCTCCAGTTTTTTTAGTTTGGCACGAATCTCATGGATGCGTTTGGCGCCTGGCATCCGGTCCGGACTGAGGGTGATCGAGCCAATGACATTCAACGCATAGTGGCGCTCGAAAAACTGATAGGCGTCATGAAAGACGATGAAGGGGATCCACTGTACCTTGGATAGGCGCTCAAGGAGTTCCTGGTCCAGCTTGTTTAGCTGGTTTTTCAGATTCCGGGCGTTTTGCTGGTACCGCGCTGCATTGTCAGGGTCAATTTCACTGAGTTTCTCTTTGACTATGCCTACAATCGTTCTTGCATTGGTCGGTGACAGCCAGATATGCGGATCGCTGTCATGTGGCCCTTTCGGGTTGGTTGTATGCGGTACTTCAGTCGTTTCTTGTTTCCGATGGTGATGACGCTTTTCCCATACGCCCCCTTGTCGAATTGGCAGTTGCGCTACTCCTGCATGTCCCATGAGTTTCACGATCCTGGTTTGGCTTGGAAGAGAGGCGAGTGTGTGCGTCAAAAATGTCTCGAAACCCTCACCCACCCAGATAATTAACGCTGCCGAGTTGAGTTTCTTGACGTCGGATGGCCGCAGATTGAAGGTATGGGGCGATTGAGTACCGGTAATTAGCAGATCAGGTTCACCAACACCCTGCATAACCCCTGCCACCAGGGAGTGAATGGGTTTGATGCTGACCATGATCCGAGGTGAAGCCGCCTGGGCTGGGATCGCCAGGATTGTCAGGATCAACAATATCAACCAGGGATTTTGCAGCATGGCGGGACGGATATTCATGGTGATAGTGAGTGAACAGAAGAGTCAAGCGAAATTACGTTATATCATAACATATAAAGTCTGGCCGAATACTCTGTCCCGCATTTGCCTATTTCGCTCAGCAGTATCTAATGGCATCATGTCGTTAGGTCTTGAGATATGTCTGATGAGAAAGATGAGCTAGCCTTAGAGCCATGAATAATCTACCCGTTCAGTTATATAACAAACTGGTGTTCGAAAAACCTGCACTGACCCTATTGCTGCTGCTCCTTATAACCGGCTTTTTTACTTGGTTTGTCGAGGATTTCAAACTCGACATCTCCGCTGATTCTCTGGTTCTGGAGAATGATGAGGATCTGCGCTATTACCGTTCCATTCGTGCCCGCTATGGCTCCGACGACTATCTGATCGTCACCTACACACCAAAGCGGGAGTTATTTGCGGAAGAGACCCTGGACGATTTGCGTAAACTGTATGACAGCCTGGTCGCCATCGAACGGGTGAAATCGGTAATCAGTATTCTGAATGTGCCCCTGCTTCAGAGTCCGCCGATGGATCTGTCAGAGATTCAACAAGGTATACGTACCTTGGAGGATCCAGCAACAAACTTCGATCTTGCGCAAAAGGAACTTCGCGAGAGCACACTCTATCGCAATCGTTTGGTGAGTGCAGACGGTGATACCACAGCGCTACAGGTCAATTTTCAGCGTGATGTGGAATTTCAACGCCTGCGTGATGCTCGTGATGCGTTGCGTGAGAAGCAGTTGGAGGCTGAACTGACTCTCGAAGAGGCGCAGGAACTGGCCCACCTGTCTGCTGAGTTCAAGCACTACAGCGCTGCTCTAATGGCGCAGGAGGCAGAGGATATCGCCCAGATCAGGGGCATCCTGGATCAGCATCGGGAGCATGCTGAATTGCACCTGGGTGGGGTGCCGATGATTGTGGCCGATATGATGGATTTCATTCGCCACGATATCCGGGTATTCGGTGTGGGCGTGGTGGTTATTCTGATGCTGCTCCTGACCCTTGCCTTCCGCCAGCCACGTTGGGTGATTCTGCCGCTGTTTACCGCCCTGGTTACCGGACTGGTGACCACAGGTTTTTTGGGCCTGGTCGAGTGGCGGGTAACCGTGGTGTCATCCAATTTCCTTGCCCTACTGCTGATTTTCGCCCTCTCCCTGACCATTCATCTTATTGTGCGTTACCGCGAACTACACATGCAGCATCCGGATGCGGAACAGCGCTACCTGGTGCAGGAGACGGTGCGTAGCAAGGTGATTCCCTGTTTCTATACCGTTATTACCACCATGGTTGCTTTTGGTTCATTGGTTGTCAGTGATATCCGTCCGGTAATCGACTTCGGCTGGATCATGGTAATCGGTCTGATTGCTGCCTTTGTTCTGACCTTCACCCTGTTCCCCGCTGCCCTGATGTTGCTGAAACCTCGGCGTAGGCATCTACAAAAAGATGTAACAGGGCAGATCACCGCCTTTTTTGCGCGTTTGGTTGAACACCATGGTGGCTTGGTGCTGGGGTTAACCCTGGTGTCGCTCGTCCTGAGTGTTGTAGGCATCACCAGACTTTCGGTCGATAACCGCTTCATCGACTACTTCAAGGAGTCAACGGAGATCTATCAGGGCATGTACCTGATCGACCGAAAACTGGGCGGCACTACCCCGTTGGATGTAGTAATCGATGCCCCGGCCGATTTTCTGGCAGCAGAGGAGGAGCCAGTGGATACGGAATGGGAAGAGGAATTCGAGATAGAGGGGGAGGCGGGCTTCACTGCAACCAGTTACTGGTTCAATAGCTATGGACTGAATAGAGTGAATGCCATCCATGGTTACCTGGATGGGCTGAAAGAGTCCGGTAAAGTGGTCTCCCTTACAACCTCCATGGATGCGTTGAAGCAACTCAATGAGGGGAAATTGCTGGACGATTTTTTTCTCGCCGTTTTGTACAAAAATCTTCCTGAAGAGGTCAAACATGATCTGCTGACACCCTATCTTTCAGAAGATGGTAATCAACTCAGGTTTGCGACCCGGGTGTATGAATCGGATGTTGCGCTCAATCGCCAAGACCTATTGCAACAGATCCGCAAACACCTGACCGGGGAACTTGGACTGGCGGAGGAGCAAGTGCACTTGACGGGTATGATGGTGCTCTTTAATAACATGCTTCAGAGCCTGTTTCGTTCGCAGATTCTAACCCTGGGGGCAGTGTTCCTCGTGATATTTATCATGTTCATTGTGCTGTTCCGCTCGCTAAAGCAGGCCATGATTGCGATCGTGCCGAATCTGATTGCGGCCACACTGGTGCTGGGCATGATGGGTGGGATGGGCATCCCCCTGGATATCATGACCATCACAATCGCCGCCATCAGTGTCGGTATCGCGGTAGACAATACCATCCACTATATGCACCGTTTTGCTAAGGAAGTAACAAAGGATGGGGATTATCGGGCCGCGCTGCACCGCTCTCACGCCAGTATTGGCCGGGCCATGTACTATACCTCCATTACAGTCACTATTGGCTTTTCCATTCTTACCCTCTCCAGTTTTGTTCCTACGATCTATTTCGGGCTGCTCACAGCCTTTGCCATGCTGACCGCACTCGCTGCCGACATGGCCGTATTGCCCCTTATGCTTGAGAAATTCAAACCATTCGGCAGGTATTCCAGATAAGCCTACTAAAGCGATGAATAGATATTTACTAAACAGTATCAGAGTGTAGGACTCTGAAACATGCCGATACACATTGTCTGAGGTTGGAAATACCGGAGAAATATCTAGCGAATAGAATATTGCACATAGGAAATCAACAGAACGCACTTTGTTCGAGTTGAAATGAAAGGACTGAAACTACAGATTATCTGTAGTCGTTACTCTTTCTGTACTGGATGCTGATTGTTCCTGTGTCATTACACAGCAGATGCATAATCAGGTACGGCAAAGAGTGTTCACAACCCAGTGGAGAATCAAGATGAAACTTATTCCTTCAGTAGTTGCAATGTTTTTGATGGTTGGATCGGCGGCGGTCTTTGCGGCAAACGGCAGCGGCCCTGGTGTAAGCAATACAGCTCCTGCTGGGCCGCAGACACAACCCATGGAACAGAATATGTTTGGTCAACCCGGTATTGCTGGCGATGGTATACAAAACTCGACCCAGGTAGACGATCCTTCAGAGATCGGTAGAGAAGGGGCGACTGCTACGGACGCGCCGGTTCCTCTCCCTGTTGAAGGTGATGCTGGTAAGCAAGTTGGTAAGTAACCTGTAGCACTATACCCATCACGGATAGGTTTTCCCGAGGAAGGGTGAGTCATTCTTGTTCCGTGGCAAGGCGCGATGACGCGTAATAGCTGGTCTATTGCAAGGAATCGCAACACAGCCACGGGGCGAGAAGGGCGTGCGATTTCCGGGGAAACCTATTCGTGATGGGTATATAGCCCAACTAAATAAAAAAAGGAGTACAGTTTGTACTCCTTTTCTTCGATTCTCCGCAGGTTTTTTTGCTTTATTCTACAAATTGGTTTTTTGCTTAAAAATTTCATGCAGCTTGTTGGATAGTTCCACCGGTTCGAATTTAGGTACATAGGCATCCACACCCACACTTTTACCTAGTTCCTGGTTAGAATCTGCTGAGAGGGAGGAGTGCATGATAATAGGGATGCCAGCGAAACGAGGGTCTTCCTTGATCATCTTGGTGAGTACATAGCCATCCATTTCGGGCATCTCCACATCCGTGAGGAGGGCTTGAATGTAGTTGCTGGCCGTGTGGCCGGTTGACTCTGCACGCTCAGCTATCTCTTGCATCTTGTTCCACGCCTCCGCACCGTTTTTCGTCTCGATGTATCTGATGCCCATGTGGTTGAGAGTACGGATAATCTGATCCCTTGCTACCACTGAATCATCGGCAAAAAGCAGGGTAATCTCTGCATCTTCAACAGCCTGAATATTTTTGAAGAGGTCCTCACTTTCTCCAAAACCAGAGGTTTGCGCCAGCACCATCTCAACATCCATGATCATGATCAGGCGACCGTCCTTGAGTTCGGTCACAGCCGTAACCAGACCGCCATGCCGTTGAGACAGCATGGCGGGGGGGACCTTGACATCCTCCCAGGCGAGACGCTCAATGGTGTCGACAGAATGGACCAGGAAGCCCTGCACATGCTTGTTGTACTCGGTGATGATGAGAATCCCCGGCTCCTGTTCGGTCTGGATACCACAGAATATTGGCAGATTGATCACCGGGATCATGTTTCCACGCAGACTGACCATGCCTTCCACGGAGGGAGGCATATCGGGGGCATGGGTTATTTCAGGAACCAGCATCACCTCTCTTACCTTGAAGACATTGACTCCAAAGGTCTCGGCTCGATTCGTGTTGAGGTCCCTGCCGAGACTGAAGAGAAGTACTTCCAGACGGTTAGTGCCTGCGAGCCGGGTACGGTCGTCGACAGATTTTATGAAGTTTGCCATTCCTGCTAAGCCATCAGGGAGTCTGGAGAAGACGCGGGTGAGCGCCGGTAACCGAGTTATGAAGTTAAACTTACCTTTGAGCTAGAATCGGTAGCGGTAGGATTTTTAAAAGCTTTAGGTCTATTTGTGGAATTTCAGGGAAAATGATAGGAAACTCGTCCAGATATCAGTGAGATGTCTGCTGTTAGCCCCCAATTTAATAAAAGGAGGGAAGAATGAATCCGGAGAAAGTGTTGTTTGGTTTTTTTATTGTGTCGGCATTGACGCTGAATTTTGGTTTCTTTATCGGTGAGATCGACAACCCCAATCATCATCACGTGTATGAGTTGTTTGCGGTAATTGTTGTTAACATGATTGCTACGGTTATGAAATTCGGTGATCGTACGCAAATGGGTGCTGTTTTACTGTCGACAAGCCTGGTGGCGTTATTGCAACTTTTTGCCGCGGCATTGGTCTGGACGCTGGCGAATCGAGTAACGGGTGACGGGCTGACACCAGTGGTAATGGCAAGTATCGTCTCACTTTCCGGGGGCGCCATGCTGGCAAATGTCATCTCGGTGGTGCTGCTGACGATTGAGACCGTGATGCTGCGGCGCTGATGATCTAATAATCTGCATGGACAACATCTTCTTTCTGATCTTCCGGCGCATGCGCACGCCGTTGTTGATCCTGATAATCAGCTACTCCGCGGCGGTTCTGGGCCTGGTATTAATTCCCGGACAGGATGTGGACGGGAATCCCTGGCGGATGGATTTTTTTCATGCCTTCTATTTTGTCAGCTTCATGGCAAGCACTATCGGTTTTGGTGAGATACCCTACGAGTTCACCGATGCCCAGCGTCTCTGGGTGGCCTTTTCGATCTTCTTCACCGTCGTAGTCTGGTTCTACTCCATCGGTACCCTGTTGACCCTGTTTCAGGACCACACCTTTCAAAACGCCCTGACTGAACGACGCTTTGCCCGGCGCATACGGCAGATGCGGGATCAATTCTACTTGATTTGCGGCTATGGGGAGACCGGTAGCGCCTTGGTTAAGGCCCTGACAGACCGGGATCAGCATGCTGTGGCGATCGATATTCGAGAAGAGCGGATCAACCTGCTTAAACTTGAGAATTTACGCCAGTATGTTCCTGGCCTGTGTGGTGACGCGCGGCTACCGATACATCTGCTGGAGGCGGGGCTTAAACACCCACTTTGTGCGGGTGTAGTGGCATTGACTAACTCCAACGAGGTAAATCTCAAGATCGCCATTACTTCGAAACTGTTACACCCTGAGATCACTGTGATCTGCCGGGCCGATTCCCACGATATTGAGGCTAACATGGCCTCTTTCGGTACGGAATATATCATCGATCCATTCGACACCTTCGCGGTCCATCTTGCCACGTCACTTCAGTCCCCCTGTCTCAACCTGCTGCAGGAGTGGTTGACCGTTGGCAAACAGGAGCATTTGAATGATCCGCTCTATCCGCCCCGTAAAGGACTCTGGGTGGTTTGTGGTTTCGGCCGATTTGGCAAGGCAGTCTACGAACAGTTGATCAGGGAGGAGCTGGAAGTGGTGGTCATCGAAGCGGAACCGGAAAAGACCGGCACACCGAAGGGGGAGTGTATTATCGGGCGGGGAACCGAGGCGGAGACCTTGCATAAGGCGGATATCCTGCGGGCGGTTGGACTGGTGGCCGGTACGGATCACGACGCCAACAACCTCTCCATCATCATGACGGCCCAACAAATCAATCCGGATCTGTTTGTCATTATGCGGCAGAACCGCAAAGACAATGATCCCATTATCGAGGCGGCACAGGCGGATATGGTGATGCATCCCAGTGCCATCATTGCCAACCGAATTCGGGTATTGCTCGGGACTCCACTACTCTACCAGTTCGTCCAGCTGGTATTGCATCAGGAGGATGAATGGGCCTGTGAACTGGTAAGTCGGCTTACTGCATTGGTGCAGGACCGGATGCTGGAAATATGGGAGGTGGCCTTCTCGGAAGACGATTCGCATGCCATCTGCCAAGCGGTCAGGCAGGGACGCCAGATTCTACTCGAACAACTGCTGACCGATCCGCGCGATAGGGAGCGAAGATTAGCGACCATACCGCTTCTACTGTTAAGTCACAACGAACGGATTCTGCTACCTGAAGTGAGCAGGAGAATCGAAAAAAACGATCGAATTCTTTTTGTTGGCGCGACTTCTGCGAAAAATCGGATGGAGTGGACACTTCAGAACGAGCACGCATTGAGCTATATACTTACCGGTGAGAGCCGGCCCCAGGGCTGGATTTGGCGTTGGTTGAGAAGAAAGGAGGTGGCCAGATGACCCTACTGGAAAAATTGAGACGAGATCATGTCAATCTAAAACGATTGCTTGATCTCCTGAGTAAGGAGCTGGATGCTTTTTTTTCCGGTCAAGAATCGAATTTCGATCTCAAGATAGAGCTATTGGACTATATAGAACATTATGCGGAACAGGTTCATCATCCAACGGAAGATCTGATTTATCAGGCAGCACTGCCGAAAGTGGGGGAAGGGGAATGGCTTCTGCAGCGCTTGAGCCGTGAGCATGGAAATCTAGTAGGTTCGGCGCGCCGCTTTCGCATTACCTTGGAAGGGATAGTGCAAGGCGAGGTCATGATCAGGGATGAGGTGGAAACCCGTGGACGTGAATTCATCGCACTGCAACGACAACATATCGACTTGGAGGAGCACGAAGTGTTTCCTTTACTTGAGAGTCTGCTCACGGATGAGCAGTGGGCCGAGATTGC